>JAHFGK010000066.1:3461-10570 GCA_023247475.1 Candidatus Omnitrophota bacterium | reverse complement strand
AGCTTTCTCTCCGAATTTATCTTTGATCAAATCCACGGCCCGATGGACCTCTTCAATTTTCCTTCGTTTCTCTTCTTCAAACAGGGTATCTTGAACATAAAGGTCAATAAAATTCATCATACGGACTCCAATCAATCGTATCTGCATCCCGGGTTTAAAAAATTCATCAAAAAGTTCTTTGGCCTTTTTATAAATGGTATCCACGAAATTTGTTCTCTGATCAAAAGTAAATGCCCGTGTATAGGTTTTAAATCCTTTCAAACGAATTTTAAGGCTCAACGTTTTCCCTTTTAAATCTAATTTTCGCATCCGCCGGGAAACCTTTTCACTTAAGACCAAAAGCGTTTTATAAATCACTTCGCGGTTACTCGTATCAATCTCAAAGGTGTGTTCGTGACTAATCGACTTAATCTCCTCCGAGGTCTCCACTTCTCTTAAATCAATACCGCGGGCAAGCTCAAACAACTGCTGACCGTGTTCGCCGAAATGCTTATATAAAATTTCTTGAGGTACTCTGGCCAAATCACCAATGGTTTTAATTCCCATTCTATTTAATTGATCTTGTGTCTTAGGACCAACTCCCCAAAGTTTTTCAATCGAAAGTGGCCAAAGAAAATCCAGTAAATTTTCCTCTTTGACTTCCAGCAAACCATCGGGCTTACTGACATCCGAGGCAATTTTAGCGACCATTTTGACCGGGGCAATCCCAATCGAGGCTGTTAAGCCAACTTTATTTTTAATTTCTCCTTTAATAGCCTTGGCGGTATTGAGCGGCGTTTGATAAAAATGGAAACTTCCCGTAATATCCAAAAAGGCTTCATCAACACTGATGGGCTCGACTTGCGGAGTAAAATTATCTAAAACCTTAAAAATCTCCTCGGAAACTTCTCTGTATTTTCGAAAATCAACGGGAAGGAAAACAGCCTGTGGACATCGTTGATAGGCAATTGAAATGGGTTGAGCCGAATGCACACCGAATTTTCTTGCTTCATACGAACAGGTCGAAACCACCCCGCGGCCTTGACCACCTTTGGGATCGGCTCCGACAATAACCGGCTTGCCCTTTAAAGCAGGATTATCCCTTTGTTCGATCGCCGCGAAAAAGGCATCCATATCCACATGGACAATGACCCGAGAATGCATAACAGCCTCTAATGATTCATTTCTGAAAATCAATTCTTATTTTTTCTTCTCTTCCAATAATTTAATAATCCTTTCTAAACGTGCGGTGATAGCGATCGGGACAAACACAATCCAAACAAGAAGGAAAACCGTAATCCCAAAACCCCAAATGTTTTCTTCAACAGAACTCACAGGATAATAAACACACATACGTCACCTCCTCTTAAAATTTAATCCATACTATTATAAAAATATTTTAAACAGTGATTCCCATTATATCTGCCCCAATCTCCCTTGTAAAGAATCATGCCGCGTTTCATCCATAATGATAGCTATTTGAGTCTTACTCGCCTTTAAAACATCTGGGGCAAAAATATTGCAGTAGGAAGCCCTCCCCTCTCTTCAAAGGGAAACGCTCTTCCTGATTAAGAAGATATCGATGACAAGAAGAACATTTAAAGATAAGGGAATAACTCAAATTGTTTAAAGGACAAAGGTGACAGAGGGGTTTCTTCTTACAAATCTCTTTGCCTAATCGTACAATCAAGGCATGATATTCATTAAAAAATTTAACGTCCGCTTTTAAATGACCCATAAATATTTTTTGAACTGATGAATAATCATCATCTTCATCAATAAGATGGTGACGGTAAAGCAATCTCTTCGTATACGCATCAACCACGAAAATTGGTTTTTCAAAGGCATAAAGCAGAATCGAATCCGCGGTTTCGGGCCCGATGCCGTTGACCGAAAGTAATTTCTGACGCAATTCCGTCAAAGGCTGCTGCTCCATCTTCTTCAAATCCCCTTGATATTCTTTAAAAAGAAATTCTATAAAATTCTTAAGCCGTTTGGCCTTGATATTAAAATAACCAGAAGGTCGAATCAGCTTCGCTAGTTTTTTGACTGGAATCTCTATCAAACCTTTCGGACTCAAAACCCGTGCTCTCTTAAGATTCTTGATCGCCTTCTCCACATTGCCCCAATTTGTATTTTGGGTCAAGATAGCCCCCACAATAATTTCAAACTGAGAATTCCCCGGCCACCAATGCTGCGGACCGAATCGTGTATAAAGTCTTTTATAAACCTGAATTAGAATTTCTTTTCTGGATGATTCATTCATCTATGACATATCCGAAAAGGGAAGGAAAAATAAAGGGAGAGAAAATCTTTTATTCAAACGTGTACACCTTGCGAATTTTCTCTAAAACATGCCACGTGCAACTTAAATCCTTAGGAAAGGTGACAAAATCACCTTTTTGAATCTCGACTTCCTCCTGCGCTGTTTTGACTTTGACGCGTCCTTCATAAATATAGGCTTTTTCGACTTCAGAATAATGCCAATCGAATTGGGAAGGTGGACATTCCCACACCGACCAGCCTGATTGGTTGCGCGGTTGATCGGGGATCCTTAATTCTTTTCTTTTGCGTTCATCAATTCTTTCGATCTTGATTTTCGGCATTTTGCTCCTTTAAAACGGATGGTTGGACAGGATTATTGACGGGGGAAGATTCTTTAACTTTCTCTTCCTTTGGTGGCGGCTTGATATGTTCCCAACGGGCGAGTTTGCCCGCTGGATCAAAATAAAGATAAACTTTCTCAGTGGCAGTAAATTTCGCCGCATCATGATATAACCATCTTTCATACGCCTGACCGTTTTCCGTAATTTGCTTGATAAAAATTGGTTCACCGAAATTTTCTAAAATCTTTTTTTGGTCAAAATTCTCGGAGATATTGTTGTTGTCAATCGCCTCTAGAAGGGCTTTCAAATTTTTATTCCTCTCTTGGACATATTTTTCCTGCAGATCGCGATTATCGGACGCGGCTTTTAACGTCAAGAGTTGGTCTAAATGTTCTACCTCGGCGCAGCCTGCGAAACCAACGAATAAAATAAGAAGGGAAATAAAAATTTTTAATCGGAAGTTAAAAAAAATGGCTGGCAATAATCGAAGATTCAAGTTCATCTCCTTGTTGACGAAATGTATTATATCACACACGAATCCTTAATGACCCCGAACTTTTTAATTCTGGACATATCCTTTCCGTATTAATTTATAGCTTTCCATATTTATTATAGAAGTTGTTAACGAACAACTCATTCTTATCATAGAATCGCTTCTTCTCAAAAAACAAATCGGCATTTGGATAAACACTTCTCATTTGCTCTTTGCTCGGATAAAGCTGATAAGCAAGATAATACGATCCACCCAGCCGTAAAGCTAAATCAACCATTTTCTGCGTCCATGTCTCTGCCCTTTTTATACCTTCTTGGGAAAGCCTTTGGTTAATATAAAGTACAAAGGTGAAAGAGTCTTTCTTAGTATAAGACAAAAAGGACATTTCATCTTTGGGTGTGTATCGAATAGTGGTGCTCAGTAAATTAATTTCTTCACTTCTCAAAATTTCTCTTAAACCATCAACAAAACTTGTAAAATTCTCAACGGGTATAAAATAATCCTGAAGAATATCGGTATCCTTCCCTGAATTATATTCTAGAAATTTTACTATCGACCGCATAGCATTATTTCTTGAAACAATCTCCTTTTTCCCAATCTTCGCATCTAACTTTTTTTCCAAGTACCACCGCAAATCTTTACCCCAAAAGAATTTCCTCGATAATCCGAAAAAAAATTTATTCCGTAAGATATTTTTTTCTTGTTGCAAAACGAATATTTCATCATTTAATTCTTTGTCTGTTTTATTATAGGTTGTCGCAACAACTTCATTTAGAAAGGAACTTGGCGCATGAGACAACTTAGCTGAATGCAAACCCACCTTAGGGTTATTTAAGATATTGCGCTTAAAAAATTTTGGATAATCTCTATAATTCATCACCACTGAATCTCTCTCATAAACAGTGTCATCAGTTAACTCCAAATCAACATCTAAAATCACACCAAACAGCCCATAACCTCCCAATACCAAGCTGAATAATTCCGGATTTTCAACCCTGCTGACGTTAACGATCGACCCATCATCGAGAAGCAACCGGAAACTTCGAATAGTGTGAATGATTGTGCCAAAGTTTGGATCATTGCCGTGGATATTGGCGCTCATGGACCCGCCAACGGTAAAAATATTAGAAGCCTGCATTACCTTGATAGCAAGATGATAAGGATTAATATAATTTTGAATCTGTTCCCACGTAGCGCCACTCTGAACCCTAATAATTTTGTTCTTTTGATCCAGAGAAATAATTTTGTTGAAAGCGGTCATATCGAGGACTACACAGTCATGACAAAATTGGTGTCCTCCTTGGCTGTGTTTCTTGGCGGCAATCGAAACCTTATATTGTTTATGATTTGCCTCTCCAATAGCCTCCTGCAATTGTTTAGTATTATCAATTTTTATAATTCTTCTTACATAGTTCTTATTTAATCTGCTGATATCATTAATAAAATGCTCCGACTCATATTGACCCCACATTTTAGCAGAATCATAGGAGCTTACCCCAATAAAAACGATTAGCCCCAGCACGATTAAATTCATGAACATTGCTGCTGGTCTCTGCTTTAGCGTAAGCCATCCGGAAATTAACAAGAATGCTCCGACTGGAATTAAAAAGATGCCAAAAAGAATGCCAAAACCCGGGCACCCCACAGACCCGCGGAGCATAGAAAAAATATCTGCCCATATCAAATATATACCCAACGCACAAATACTTAGACCTAGCAAAAATTCGATCCAACCCAAAATTTTAGATAAAATATGCTTTTTCATTATTACCCTTATTTACTAATGCGATTGCGTTCTTCTGTTAACTGTTTAATGGTGGTCTCAATCTCTCGCAAACGCTTTGGAATCCATTTCAAACGTTGGCCGTACTCTTTCAGAAGGGCTTTGTCTTTGCCAAAAGAATTCGCCAAGGTTCTGGATTTCACATAACTTTCCGTTTCCAACTCTTCTTTTTCTTTTTCCAATTTTTTAATTTCATTTTTGATTTCTTCGATCCTCTTGAGAGCCTGCTTATGCGCTTTATGTAATTCCGTTTCCACATCACTCTCTTTGCGTGTCTTCTCTTGGGCTTTCTTTATCTGTTTTTGTTCTTGTCCTATCTGTCGCTTCTCTTCCTCCAGTGTACTCTGGACTTGGGCTTTTTTATCCAGATAATATTCCAATCCTCCGGGATAATTCTTAATATTCCCTTGGTCGACTTCCACGATATTATTAGCAATCTCTTTAATAAAAAACAAATCGTGGCTGATAAAAGTGAGTGTGCCCTCATACGCCTTAAAAGCATTGGTGAGCGCTTCTACCCCATCAATATCCAAATGGGTCGTCGGTTCATCCAAGAGAATAAAGTTCGGCGGATTAATAAGGAGTTTGGCCAAAATCAGTCGACTTTTTTCTCCACCCGAGAGAACTCTGACGAGCTTAAAGGCATCCTCCCCGTGGAAATTAAATATCCCCAGCAAAGTGCGCAGCTTCACCGGCGGCATATTCCCCGAGGTTGCCGAGGCTAGTTCATCTAAAACAGTTCGTTCCGGATTAAGAACATCCAAGCGTGTCTGGGAAAAATATCCTAAATCCACTTGATATCCTAGCTTGATTGTTCCTGAATCGGGATTGACCACGCCCGCGATCATCTTCAAAAGCGTCGACTTTCCCGCACCGTTGGGTCCCACAAGACAAATTTTCTGCCCGCGAATGATCTCAAAATCTAAATCGCGGTAAATTTGTTTCTCGCCATACGACTTGTTGACCTTTTGCACCGTCGTAACCACATAACCGCTGCTTCGCGTTTGCGGAAATTCAAAATCTTTGATGCTCTTCATCTCGGGGGGCAATTCAATTTTTTCCAACCGTTCAATCATTTTGCGTTTGTTGCGAACCGCGGCCGCACGGTTGGGCTGGGCGTGAAATCGTTCGGTAAAACGTTCTAACTGTTGTCTTTTTTGTTCAACGACTTTTTGACGTTTCTCCAAAGAGCGTAGGTTAACCTCTTTTTGCGCTTCGTAGGCTTCATAATTTCCTTTAATCTTCGTCATCTGGCCGTTCTCAAGGACAATGGTGTAATTGGTAACATCATTTAAAAATACTTTATCATGCGAGATAATAACGAACGTTCCCTTATAACTTGCCAAAAAATCCTTAAGCCACAGCGTCGCCGACAAATCCAAATAATTAGTAGGCTCATCCAAAAGCAGCAAATCATAAGAATACGTTAAGAGTTTGGCCAGAAGTGTCCGGATTTGCCACCCGCCGCTTAATTGCGCGATTGGTTTATGGAAATCGGTTTCTTTAAAACCCAATCCCATAAGAATCTTCTCGGCTTTATGTTCTAATTCATAGATCCCAAGCTGTTCCAATTCATGCAAGATGTCGCCATAATGCATGCTGTCCGCTTTGTTGTTTTCCTCTAACTGCCTTTTCTCATCTAATAAAGCTCTAATACGAGTATCCCCAGAAGTTAACTCATCAATAACAGTTCGCTTCGAATCAAAATGCGCTTCTTGCGGAAGATAGCCGATGTTCAAATTTTTTTGAATTTGGATACTTCCGCCGGTGGGTTCCATGTTCCCAAGAATAATGGCAAAAAGCGTCGATTTCCCCGAACCATTGAGACCGGTTAAACCGATCTTTTCATTCGGATAAATACTTAAAGAGACATCCTTAAAGAGCGCTCTTTGTGTAAAATTTTTGGATAGATTGGTAATGGTAATCATGGTTTATAATTTATTGTACCCCAGAGACCCAGTGCCCTGGGTCCCAGGGGAAATTCTACCTGGGTTGCTGAGACACCGGGGAATTGGAGCACTTTTTTAATTGGTTGATTTCTTCTTCACTTAATTTCCTCCATTGACCTGTTTTAAGATTTCCGAGTGATAACGGTCCTTGCGCAATGCGCTTTAAATAAAGAACCTTATGCCCGATCGCCTCCACCATCAAACGAATCTGGCGCTTGCGCCCTTCATGGATTATCATCAAAAATTCTGTGGTGTCTTTTAAAAATTTCATTTCGTTTACTTTGGCTGGGGCTGTCCTT
>JAHFGK010000066.1:0-3361 GCA_023247475.1 Candidatus Omnitrophota bacterium | reverse complement strand
ATGCCCGATCGCCTCCACCATCAAACGAATCTGGCGCTTGCGCCCTTCATGGATTATCATCAAAAATTCTGTGGTGTCTTTTAAAAATTTCATTTCGTTTACTTTGGCTGGGGCTGTCCTTTGGCCTTCAATCAAAATTCCCTGCTCCAATCTCTTCTTATTCTCTAAATTAAGTTTACCATTAATTCGCACCAAATAGGTTTTAGCAATATTAAATTTGGGATGCGTTAATCTGTAATTAACTTCTCCATCATTGGTCAAAAGCAACAGCCCTTCTGTATCTTTATCCAATCGCCCGACCGGAACTAAATGTTTCAGATTTTGAGGTAAAAGATCTACGACCGTTTTTTCCGCAAAACGGTCAGATTTGGTCGTGACATACCCGCCGGGTTTATTCAACACAACATACGTGAAGGTTTTATTTGGGATGAACTGACTACTAACTTGAATCTTATCTTTAACAGGATCAATCTGAATGGAGGGCTCATGAACGACTTGACCATTGACACTGACTATTCCCTTTTGAATCAACTCTAATGCCCGACGGCGAGAACACACACCATTATGCGAAAGAAAAAGCTGCAGTTTCATCCTTTAAGGCCTCTTTGCCTGACAACCTCATAAATTAAAGTGGCGGCGGTTGCAGAAACATTCAAAGAATTTGCTCTTCCTTTCATTGGAATTTTAACCTGCAGTTTGGCTTTCTTTAGCCAAAAATCACTTAAGCCTTTGTCTTCGCTTCCTACGACAATCGCTAGAGGAATATTCAAATTGACTTGGGTATAAATAATCTTTGCTTCGGGTGAGCTCGCACAAATGTTAATCTTCTGATTGGATAAGAATTCCCAGACTGCAGAATTGGTACTCACGAAAATGGGAATCGAAAAAACCGTCCCTAGGCTTGCCCGAATGACATTGGGATTATAAATGTCCGTTTTAGGGTCGCAAACAATAAGACCATCTACGCCGGCAGCGTCGCACGTGCGCATCATTGCCCCTAAATTCCCCGGCTTCTCAACATTCTCAACAATCACATATAATGGTTTTTGCGTTAATTTCAAACTCATCCAATCGTGCTGAGGAATTTCACAAACCGCCAATATTCCTTCCATTCGATCACCATAGGAAATTTTGGCAAAAATTTCTTTTGAGGTTTCTAAAATCAAAATTTGTTTCTTAGTAAAAATATTAACAAACTCGTTGAGAGGCACAACTTCTTTAAAGTCATCGCATATATAGATCTCTTTAAAGACCACCCCCGATTCCTGTGCCGCCTTTATTTCGCGCGCACCTTCCACGATGGTCAAACCTGTTTCTTGACGGGCTTTATTCTCGCGCAGTTTGACAACGTGTTTAATGTGTGGATTGCTGAAACTGGTAATTTTAACGACAGGCATTTTTTAATGATTGGACTATAGGTGTATTCTCGGTAAAAGAATCTGTACGCCACGAATGAATCATTTCTTTTTTATATTGAGGCCACGTATGAATATAATTATCCCATCCTAACCGCGGGCCTTGACGATTCACCCAAGGCGGATTAGGGAAATAACTAAAGATACCATCAGGAAATATCGAATTCTTAACGGCCTTGTACGTCCAGTACGTCCAATGAAAACCAAATTCTTTAAAACAACCCAAAACATCTTTAAGCCATTGATCCTCGCCATAGAATCCTTGACGATAATTGACCCCAAATTCCCCCACATAAATTGGACGTGCTTGCTTTTGTGCTAATTTTTTATAGCCAACAAAAATTTTTTTCATGTTTTCTTTTGTAAAATGGCCTTTTGCTGATTTAAACGGATAAGATAGGTGGGGAACAAGATTAGCAGTAAATTCCAGAGGAACGTAAAAATGAATACTTAAAGCAAGGTTATCATCTTCAAACAATTCCAGACAGTTCAGATCCGTTGCCCATGTATTTCCTTCGATAAATAAAATATGGTTTCCATCGATTCGCCTTATTCTTTTAATCAATTTTTTATAAAAAGAATTTAAAATTTTTGTATCTTCAAGGACTGATTCATTCAGAAGATCGTAACCGGCGATTCCCTCTTCTTCTTTATATCGGTCGGCTATAAATTCCCACAAGGCGAAGGTGCGCTCTTGATAACTTTTTTCTGTCCATAATTCGGCTTTACCCAAACTATCGGAATGCCAATCATGATTTTGGGCACCGATAGCGGCATGTAAATCCAAAATAATCCAAACCTTATATTTTTTTCCCCAAGCAATCACTCGGTCTAAATAGACTAAACCTTGTGGGTCATATTGGAAGGGTTGTTTCTCAATCAGGCGACAGTTAAAAGGGAGGCGAATACAATTGAAACCGAGTTGAGCGATTTGTTGGATATCTCTTTCTTGAATAAAATTATCACGAAAACTTTTTTCAAAAGCATAAAGGGCAGCATCCCCCAGTTCTTTCTCAAATTTTTTTTTGAAAACCTGCTCCGCCACGTTTAATGAATACAAAATATATCCTTCCATCATCAGCCAGCCGCCTAAATTCACTCCTTTGAAAATCACAGGCTGATCGTTCCCATCAACAACTTCACTATTTTTAATTTTAAGAAATCGTTTCATCATATCGTTTCTTTAAAAAAAATTTCCTTGTTGCAAAAATCGTATAATCGATTCCGCAAATATTTTTCGATCCATCATAAAAGCCTCATCGTGGGCACCTTTAAGTTTAATAAATGTCTTTGGTGCTGGCGCAGCCTTATACAATTTTAATCCTAAGCTAAAGGGAACGGTTTCATCCTCTTCACTGTGCATAAACAATTTTGGCATAGTTAGCTTTTTAATCTTAGACATCGAATCCATTTTTATACTAAGAAAAAAGGGAGGAATAAAAGAATAATGCACTTTCGCCATATCCGCCGCAGTACTAAAAGAAGAATCAATAATAAGGCCAGCCAATGGTCGCTGCGTGGCTAAATCCACAGCCACCATACCACCTAGGGAAGCTCCATAAGCTAAAATTGTCTTTGGATTAATATCCTTTTGGGTTGTTAAATAATCATAGGCAGCGAGCGCATCTAGATATATCCCTTGTTCTGTCGGTTTACCGTCGCTTTTCCCATAACCGCGATAATCGAAGATAAAAACATTGATATCCATTTGATGAAATAAAGCAATCTTCTCAATGCGATCACTGATGTTGCCCGCATTCCCGTGAATAAAAATCATTGTACTTTTGGCCTTAGGATTTTTAACAAGCCAACCATTTAGAGTAATGCTGTCGCTTGTTTTAAAGTAAACATCTTCGAACGTCAAACCTAATTGGGCAGGTGTTCTTTCAATGGGGCGTTTAGGAAAAAAGACGGCGGTCGCTTCCAAATGGCGGACATAAAGGGCA
>JAHFGK010000265.1 GCA_023247475.1 Candidatus Omnitrophota bacterium | reverse complement strand
TTGCCCTGAATTGGAAGAACCAATCCAACTCCAGGAGTTGCCTGCGGTTTTGTGAAAAACATCATGATATTACTGATTAAACCATAGCTGATAAAAATCATTCCTGCAAACCCGATGAAAATCCCGAAATATCCCAAATAGAGCGTAGCTTTTTTGAACTTTTTTGACATTGAATCCATCAAATTCAGCCCGAGCTTGGTCTTGTACATCGAGAAATAAATGAAATGCGGAGCCATAAATTTAGTATCGAGCTTTTTTCGGCTCAGGTACAGAAATAATGACAGCAGGATTACAAAAATTATTGCAGCAATCGTCTGGATATCAAGCATTTTGTATCGTGCTCTTGGAAAGATATTTATATGTATCGGTTAGATTCGTCATGTGCTTGAAGTATAGAAAATTTTTTATTATATAAAGAAAAATTATCCTAAAGTTTTTTATAAATACAATGCAAATAACCCAAGTTATTGGATACTTGGAGTTTCTACCAGAATGAATTTTGATTGGTCAAACTGCGTTCATACGCCGCAGCTTGCTGCGAAATTTTAAACGCAGTTCTGACGCTTAAAAATCCCCACAGCTTGCTGTGATTGGGATTTTTAATTATTATTATCAAAAAAATTAAATTTAGATAAAAGTCTTGATAGGTATACCCTTATTTATAGGCTTATTGCAGCAACATTCTTAATAGTTCTTGCAATCTGGATTTACGTTGCCTACTTTTAATTAAATGAGAATAAAACCAAAATAAATATTAAAAAATCCCTTTACTTCTTCCTGACTGCCTTGAACGCCCTGCTGCCGCATCTTCTGCATGAAACCTTTCCCTGTATGATTTTCATGTTTGGGGACTTGATTTTGGATTTGCATTTCCTGCAGATAAAAACATTTCTGAACTTGCGAACATCAGCTTCCGGGAATTTTACCATTTTCAGTCACTTGATTTTATTTGTTTTATTACTCTTTCGTTCATGATTGTCCAGTATAAAACGGACATTCCGTCCTTGATTTGGCCCTTGAACTCTTCGGGAATTTTCATGTCAAATGTCTCGTAGCTTTCCGAATCCATCACATTTGCAATATCGCCCTGAACTGACAAGACCTGGGCGTTTCTTTTTTCGATGACCGGAACTTCGACATTGTCGTGGCCCGGCATGACCTCGATTCTTTTTTTTTCATCAACCAATCCGACTGCTGAAATCCTGACTTTTGAATGGCCGTGCTTTCCCGGCTTTGAGATTTCAACATCAACAACTTTGCAGGCGATGCCGCCCATTAATATGAAGCTGCCCTTTTGGATTTGGTTAGCGCCAACAATCTTAGTATCAACCATAACATCACCTTATTTAGATTTCTTTTTTCGAATTTAAGTTTGGTTTGATTAAGTAATTTATAAAGGTTTATGTTTTTAATAGCTTTACCTAATAAGTAATCAGAATCTCCGAATTATTGGGTAGATTTAGGATTTTTGGACAGAATTGAGACTTTTCGGTCGTGGGTACTTATCGGTTAGAAGCCAAATTTTAGGGCGGCATTGAAAAGTTGAAGGTTGCCGTCTTTTTATGTGAGCGTTAACTGAAATCTCTTTGATATCTCAAGGAAATATTCAAGAATGGAACATTCTTGAATTTCGAAAATCCTATGGATTTTCTCTATGCAATGGGAATTGAGATTATCCTGATTTACTTTGGAATGCGAACCGATGGCAACCCGAACGAAGTGAGAACTTTTCAATGCCGCCAATTTTAGATAAAATTTATAAAGTATCTATATTTGAAAGATATAAATGACTAATTGCCCAAATTGTAGTGCAAAGCTCTACTGGTTTAAGAAAGGAATAAATGGATGGACTTGTGATGAATGCCTTTCTAAAGTAAACTATAAAGGTGGATTAATAGAAAGTCATGAAAAACACATTACTGGTAAATGTCCCCATTGTGGTTCTAAACACTTTCAACCGGTATCAATAGGCGAAACTAAAGGGTTTAGCACTGGCACTGGTTGTTGCGGAGCAATTCTTTTTGGTCCTTTTGGTTGGCTTTGCGGATTAAGTGGAATGGGCAAAGGGAAAACCGTAGCCAAAAGAATGTGTATGAAATGTGGCAAAACTTTCTAATTTATTTCAATATTTGCAATGTCATAGACTACCTGAACGAAGTTTTTATTTTGGAGGAAAACAGTTTCTGGTGTGTGCACGTTGTACAGGAATCTATTTAGGACAGTTCCTTATGATTATTTTACTTCTATTAGGTTTACGCTTGAATATATTCTTGTCAGTACTCTTAACCTTACCTTTTGTGATTGATGGAACCTTACAATATTTCAGTTTGATAACCTCTACGAACATAAGACGATTCATTACCGGTTTAATCGGTGGTTTTGGTATTATTGGAATTTATTTCTTTATAATAAAAATGGTAATTGGGATTATTTAACAAGAAATTTTTAATTAATAGCAATTTGGTATTTTTTTGTGCAGAAACTCTTTTTTATTGAATTCTAAAGGCAAAGTTTGTTTTTAGTGTTAATTTCACCAAAGAATTATCTTTATCCTTTCACAGCCAATTTAATATCTTCCGCCTTTATTGTCTTTCTTCCGGCATGGTTCGCCAGCTTGATTGCCTTTACAGAAATATCATTCGCAATTTCTTCGATTGCGTTTTTCAGCGCTACTTTTGCCTTGTCAGAGACCCTGTCTGCTCCGCCT
>JAHFGK010000065.1:8328-10614 GCA_023247475.1 Candidatus Omnitrophota bacterium | reverse complement strand
GCTTGTTATTTTATGCACCTTATTTCGGAAAAGAAACTTGTTTACATTGTTTTGAGTTTTACAGTAATTTTCTTTTTCGTCTTGTTGACTTTCCCGGCCTATGAACACCATGATATCATTACTGGCACCCAGTACCTACATGTCAAAGGCGCTACGACACACGGTGAACACAGTCACTGATATTCAAACAGCAGGGAGGCAGGAATTGTCGTTAAAAGATTTTCATATCCTTTTTATTATCTTTTCCATTTTACTTTCGATCGCGTTTGGTTTTTGGGCTATTCAATACTCTCAAGAAAATTTTAATCCTGGATATTATATGGCAGGGATAGTTTCTTTTATCTTCGCCTTCGTATTGGGGGTGTATCTCTACAAGTTTTGCAAAAAATTAAAAAATAGTTAACGGATTTTACGGATGATGAGAAACTACACGCAAAAAGAATTTATTATCTTCTTAGCTCTCCTTATAGCAAACCTTGTTAGCCCCACAGCGATCTTTGCTTGTAGTGTTTGTTTTCAAGATCCAACAGTATCAGCAACGATTGGCTTAAGATGGGGCGTTTTGTTTTTGCTAGGGATTGTTTTCGCCATTTTAACATTTTTTACAAAATTTTTTTACAATATACATAAACGTACAAGAATGTTAACTGAAAATAAATAACCTGATGCGTTAAGGAGAATAAGCACAATGGATTTTCGAAAATTATTTTTTTTGCCGGAGAGTGCCTCTTTACATGCCCATGAGGTTGATCTACTCATTTATCTTGTGCATTTATTAATGTTTATTTTATTTATCGGATGGGCTGTTTATTTTGTCATTGTTCTTATCCGTTTTTCTAAGCGAAAAAATCCCACCGCAAATTATCACGGTGTTCAAAACCATACATCAAGCTATATTGAAACCGCGGTGGCCGTGATTGAGACCATCTTATTGCTTGGATTTTCGATTCCTTTTTGGGCAAAACAAGTCAATGCATTTCCAGAACGGACCGACACCGTTGAAATCCGGGTTGTCGCTGAACAATTTGCTTGGAATTTCCATTATCCTGGCCCTGATGGGATATTTGGGAAAACGGATATTAAATATTTTGATAAACAATCCAATCCTCTGGGGTTAGATCCCAACGATCCTCATGGGAAAGACGATATCACCACCATTAATCAACTACATTTACCCATTGGTCGACCTGCCATTATTCGTTTATCGAGTCGAGATGTCATCCATTGCTTTTCCTTGCCGGTAATGCGGGTCAAACAGGATATTATTCCTGGCATGAGCATTCCTGTTTGGTTCATCCCCACCAAAACCGGACAATTTGATATTGGTTGTGCCCAATTGTGTGGGATTGGTCATTACCGGATGCGAGGATATCTAACCATTCATGATGAAACTGATTTTAAAAAATGGCTAGAACAACAAGCTGCAGCGGCAAGTACGTCGCAAGAAGCAGGTGATGATTTTTGGAAGTAATGACCAGTGATGCACTCAACATCAAAAAAAGTCCTACCACTCTTCCCAATAATGGTCAATGGCTGTGGTTACGACGTCTTTCTAAATTAACCTGTTTCTCCACACTTTTTTTAATCTTCGCTGGTGGGTTAGTTACCAGTACGGGGTCTGGTTTAGCTGTTCCGGATTGGCCGTTATCATACGGCATGTTATTTCCTCCTATGGTTGGAGGAGTTTTATATGAGCACGGTCATCGTATGATCGCCGCAACAGTTGGTTTTTTTATGCTTTGCTTAACGATATCTTTAGCGAAATTTGAAAACCGCCGATGGGTTCGGAATTTAGGGTTTGCGGCCTTAGGCGCAGTGATCGCCCAAGGTATTTTAGGTGGCATCACCGTCTTATTTTTTTTGCCAAAACCTGTTTCGGTGGCTCATGGGATTTTAGCACAAACCTTTTTTATACTGACGATTGTTATTGCGTATAGTCAATCGCAGGAACGGCAGTTACGGGAGATGAAACAACGAGAACGCACTAATCCCCACTTTCTAAAAATGACTTTATTGTTAGTTGCCCTCATTTACATCCAATTAATCGTAGGGGCATTGATGCGTCACACCGGGTCCGGATTAGCAATACCGGATTTCCCAACGATGGGAGGGACGTATTTCCCAAAATTTGATCAGGCCATGCTTGACCGTATCAACGCTTGGCGATTTGATTTGAACCTCACCCCAGTTTCCTTAAATCAAATTGTGATTCATTTCATTCATCGTTTTGGATCATTTGTCATCTTTATTGTTGTTGGTATTTTTACATTTCAAGGACTGCAATTA
>JAHFGK010000065.1:0-8318 GCA_023247475.1 Candidatus Omnitrophota bacterium | reverse complement strand
CAAAATTAAATTCTCTATTTACTTAATCGATCTCCTAGTTTTATCACAGCTTTTACTGGGCATTTTAACGGTATTATCCTTAAAAAATCCTTACCTAACAACATTTCATGTGATGATAGGCGCAGCAATCTTAGGAACATTGGTGCTTATCTTTCTACGGGTTTCACCCTTGTCCATTAAAGATTTTAAATGGTAAATTTACGGCGATGAAAAGTCCCCGACAAATATCAGCTTATATTGAATTAACAAAACCACGTATTCTTACGTTGGTCTTAGTGACCACGGCGTTAGGTTTTTATTTAGGAGGAGGGAGGATTTCATCCTATATCCTATTGACTCATCTTTTGTTGGGTGTGGCCCTGGTGTGTGGGGGATCGGGGGCTTTGAATCATTTTCTTGAACGCGATGCTGACAGCCACATGGAGAGGACAAAAAATCGTCCCATTCCGAAAGGAATTATTGCCCCAGCCAATGCCCTATCCTTTGGAATCATCCTGATTCTTTCTGGTGTGCTCTTTTTGTGGTGGCAAGTAAATTTATTAACAGCGTTTTTAAGTTTGCTGACGGCATTTTTATATGTCTTAGTTTATACGCCTATGAAAAAACTCACGTGGTTAAACACCTCCATTGGTGCTATTCCCGGAGCCATCCCACCATTAGGAGGATGGGCAGCAGCAACCGGGCAATTATCAATGGAAGCCTGGGTACTATTTCTAATTCTTTTTTTGTGGCAGCATCCGCATTTCTATTCTATCGCATGGTTATGCCGTGAAGATTACAAACGCGGTGGATTTAAGATGTTACCCGTGGTGCATCCCGATGGGAAAAGTACATTCTCGCAAATAATATTTTTTTCATTTCTTCTGGTCCCAATTTCATTGCTTCCTACTATTTTGGGTCTTTTAGGTAAAATTTACTTTTGTGGTGCCCTATTGTCTGGATTAACGCTTTTATATATCGCCCGATCACTGGCATCTTCAAAATCCACAACCGATGCCAGAAAACTTTTGCGTGCCTCCGTGCTCTATCTACCCACATTACTCTTTTTAATCATATTTGATTTAACATTTTAAAGCGTATCCACTCTGATGTCGCAAAAAAAACTTATAATTACTCTTGTTGTATTAGCATTTTCTCTTTTTGGGGTTATGACGGTTTACTTTTTCAATCAAGAACTCAACAAAAGACATTTACCCGTGCTCAGCAGTGTTGGTGAGTTTAAATTATTAGATTCGAATGGTCAAGAATTCGGGTTGTCGAATTTAAAAAGTAAAATTTGGATAGCGGATTTTTTCTTCACAACGTGCAGCGACATTTGTCCCATGATGACGAAGAATATGGCAACCTTATATCGTTCCTTTCTTCTAGAAAAAGATGTGGCTTTTGTGTCCTTTACCGTGAATCCCGAGTATGATTCAGCGGGTGTTCTATCCCAATATGCGCAAAAATTTAACGCTGACACTTCCAAATGGCATTTCTTGACGGGCCCCCGCGGAATGATTCAAGATATCGCGGTTAAAAGTTTTAAGCTGGGAGATATTCATGAACCTGTTTTCCATAGTTCCTATTTCGTATTGGTTGACCGCAAGGGACAGATCCGCGGATATTATGGTGGGATGAAAAAAGAAGAGCTGCCGCGACTCTTCAAAGATTTAGCTTATCTAATCAAAGAAAGACCGCATGCTTACTAAATATCTCCCAACGTTAAATGCTTGTCTCAATGGCTTGGCGGGAATCCTATTATTCTTTGGATTCAAAGCCATCAAAAAAGGAAAAAGGGGGACGCACAAGAAATTTATGCTTTTCGCACTGGCGGCTTCCGCACTCTTTCTTGTTTCCTATATAACTTATCATTTTCTCATTCACGGTGTTGTAACAACTCACTATCAACGACATGGTTTTTGGCGGTTCATCTATTTTTTTATTCTTTCAACCCATACCCCTTTAGCGGTCATCATTGTTCCCTTTAGTTTAATTGCGATCTGGCATGCGTATCACACCAATTTTGAAAAACATAAAGGGATCACAAGATGGCTTTTCCCCGTATGGATGTATGTTTCCATAACTGGTGTTCTAATCTATTTAATGTTGTATATATTTAAATAATTTTTGATTGATGTAAGGATAAAATGCGGGAATTAATCAGTACGCGAACGGCCAAACACCTTAACCAAAAACCTTCCGAGTTTCTTTTCTCTTTCCCAAAAGAAAGTAAATTGGCCTAATAAGCAACCGAAAGTTATTAACCACACCTGATACAGCAGCACAAAAAGGGGAACATTAACAAGAATTTTGATCCACAAAGCAATTTTTTGATCAACCCCTAAAAAATGGCAAATGGGTCTGCGGCTAAAGCTGACCGCCAAGCCAGCAAAAGAAAAGGCAAGCATAATAAGTATAAAGTCAAGGTTACGTGATATCCCCCATTTTGTTTTCAATTTAGTAACAAGATTGATTTTTTTCATGCCATTCTCTGCGGTTAAATGAACTCAATGTTGAATCTGGACGACATCTCAAAATACAAAAATCAAAAAATAAATACCAAGAATTAATGTTAGTCCAGCGGTTACGGCCAAGGTATAAATCATTCGCATGAACCCATCGGCACCTGTATCGAATTTAAGAATCATGCGTAGCTTTTGCTCACTGCGTTTTTCTTCTGCCATAGGATCGAATCTCTAATTTTTAATCATAAACTTTTGAATCATCCAACCAACCCCAAAAAACAGCACACCAACCACCAAGACTTGTCGATTCATCACTTGCGGAAATGACGTTAGAAAGCCGACGGCAACAACTGCCAATCCCGCTGCCTGCGCCAGTTTGGCCAAATAATACATAGCGCAACTAAACTCCCTCCACACCGGCCATTCTTAAAATATTATTCGTATTGTCGCGAAAACATTCATGTTGAATTTTCTTAACAAAAATAAAGTGAACGATACAAAGACCAAATAATGTTTGATAAATCCAGACTGAAATTCTTCCAGTATCGACAGCTCCCACTAATGCAAAGAGGATAATCATACATAACATGTTTAATAAAAGGGGGGGATAGACACGACGTTTGACCGCTATAGACTTGCGATGATAATCCGGTTTGAGGTGATGTTCCAGTGTATATTCTTTAATACTTACACCAGTGCCAACGAAAAAAAAGATAATCAGTGTTTCCGTAAATAGGTAAATGATACTCGTTAAAATCATAAACGTCAAATGGTTTGCTTTAAAAATAAAAAAGTGAAAAAAGCTTTGTAGAAGTGCCAAGAGTAACATACCAAAGGTAAGAAGACTCAGTAAATAACAGGTGTTCATAAAAAACCACATAAAAATGCCCTTTATGTAAAAATTTCAAACTGTTAACGAATGGAAATCCTATGGTACTTTGCGTAAAAACCTAGATCGATTGCCTATCCTTAAGGAAGACAAGGCGAAAATTTTAGGATTTTGGAATCCCGTAAGGAGGGGATTTCTCATCGGTGAGCTGAATTTTGTATTCGCTTTCAAACTGAGCGACCGGAAGCATATCGATGGCATCCCATGTCATATTCGTACAGACCCGTGCACAAATGGAACACCCAATACATTCGTTGAAGCGGATCTGAACGGGAGGGATCGGGATATTATACTTTTCCTTGGGAACGGTGCTAATGCAATCAACCGGACAAAAAGGGACACAGGCTTGGCAGCCGGTACAGTTATCTTCATCAACGACCGCTACTATTTTCGGTTTTTTCCTTTTTTCCGTAATCTTCGCGGGTAAACTGGGAATCATCCTATAATGGTCATATGGTGCTGTCATTAACCCCTCTTCGTTAATGTTTATAAAAAAATAGGGATATCCCACCTATGATACGAAGGATATCCCTGCCTAATCCGAATTACTTCTTTTCGGCTAAGGGTGTTTTCTTTTCAGTAATAACTGGAAGCGATTTAGCTTTTTCGGCGTTCAGTTGGATAAAACTTTTCCATTTTTCCGGGACATCGGCTTCCGCATAGATGGCTTGGACAGGGCACTCAGGGATACACGCCCCACAATCAATGCATACTTCGGGGTCAATCGTAAGCATCTCTTTGTCTTCGTGAAAACAATCAACAGGACAAACACTTACACAATCTGTGTATCGGCACTTAATGCATGGTTCGGTGACAACGTGAGTCATGTTTACCCTCCTAATGAAGAATAAAATTTTAATAATTTTGATTTAATATAACAAATTCGAAAATAACTGTCAAATCTTTCGTTGAGAAAGATAGCGAATTCATTAAGTCGATATTGTTTGTGTCGTGGGTTTATGGACTTTAGAGTGCTGCAATTGGCCGGTGATCTTCTTGAAGAAGTAATCGACAAATGACTTAAATCCGTGTAGTTTTCGTAGTAAATCCCCGATACTCCGAATCGAGATAAACATATTCCACATTTGCTTGGGTCGCAAATAAAACTCTTTCAAACCAATATCAATGAATTCATCGATTTCTCCACTGGAAAGTTGTGGATAATTTAAAAGGGTTTTTTGCTCTTTCTGCGCTGTCAACCATTCGCGCCAATCAGTCGCCCGCAGATAACCTCGGTCTTTGGCCCATTTGTAAAGGGAAGTGCCGGGATACGCACTGACCCCGGTGATTTGAATGGTATCTAACGGAAGAGCTTTTGCGAAATTAATTGTTTGGCGAGCAGTGTCGCGAGTTTCTCCGGGAGCACCAATCATAAAACATCCGTGAATTGTAAATCCTAATTCATGCGCACGGTCAGCGTACTGACGTGCCATATCGACATTCACACCGCCTTTATGAATCGCGCGCAGTCCATCATCATAACCAAATTCAAAACCAGTCATCAGCATACGGCAACCTGCTTTTTTCATCAATGGCAAGACACCTAAGTCCGTATTTACACGCATGTTACAAGACCACGTAATTTTTTTATTTATCCCGCGTTTAATGATTTCGTTACAAACATCCGTGACATGTTGTCGGTCCGCGGCAAAGGTGTCGGTTTCAAACATAATTTCCCGAATTTGCGGATGGACTTTAAGGTCGTATTCCATTTCATCGACAACCCTTTGCGCTGTACGATTACGCAATTTATAGCCATACATCAATTGTGGATCGCGGCAGAAGGAACATGCATTATTACATCCACGCCCAGTAATCAACGTCAAGAATGGAAATTTTTTTCCACCATCTGGATACCACTCTGGGTGAACTAACTGCCAGGCAGGGGAAGGAAGTTCGTTAACATCAATCTCGGGACGATTGGGATTATGGATAACCTTTTGTCCATCCCACCAACTCATACCGAGAATTTTGGGGAGTTCCATCCCATCGGCTAGATCACGAAGCGTATAATCATATTCACTGCGAAAAATATAGTCCACAACACCGCGTCCGATTTCCAAGGTGTTATCCGGTTCTGCGGTCACATGTTGACCAACAAACGCAACTTTACATTTTGTTCGTTCCTTTATAACTTTTGCCTGCTCGATGTCATTATAAATGGATGGGGTAGTGGCATGGATCACTAAAAGATTGGGGATAAATTCCGTAACAATATCATAGGATTGTTCGGGAGTAAAATTTCGGGCAGCGGCTTCCACAAAGGTGACGGCATGACCTCGGTCAATTAAAACTTGGGCAGCGGTTAACAAATATTCGGGATGACGCTGAACACGTCCGCGCGACTTGGCCGACCAACGGGCGACACGGACAAAGTTTTCACCAAAGGAAGGATTCAAAATTGCTACTCGCATCTACGTACCTTTCGTCAGGGTTATATTTATAGTAAACCTTAACCACTACGATTTCAAGAACTTTTAGGAAAAGATTTACTACAAGTATCGAAAAGCACTTCTAAACTATACGCCTGCATAAAACCTCTATTGACGGCACCAGAGTGTTTCTATATAATACACATATTTCTAATTAAGTATAACATTTCTTTACGTAAAGGACAAATCACATATGAACTCTCAAGTGGATACACAACAAGCAAAAAGGACCATCAAGACAAAGTCGGGAAATGTCACGATTTTTGATCTATTCAAATTACCGAAGCTGGGATTACCTAATCCCCAGCGACTCCCGTTTTCGATTAAAATCCTCCTTGAGAGTGCGCTACGCAATTGCGATGGTTACCAAATTACCTTTGAGGATCTTCGGAAATTAGCCCATTGGTCAGCTAAGTCGTTGCCGGCAAACGAGATTGCCTTTAAGCCGGCCAGGGTGATTTTACAGGACTTTACCGGCGTCCCTTGTGTCGTTGATTTAGCCGCTATGCGTTCGGCCATGAAACGGCTAGGTGGGGATTACAAAAAAATCAATCCTCAGGTCCCCTGTGAGTTGGTTATCGATCATTCCGTGCAAGTCGACGCCTTTGGCTCGAGAAAAGCCTTAAATATTAATGTGGCTAAGGAGTTTGAACGCAACAAAGAACGCTACGAATTTTTAACCTGGGGACAGCAGGCGTTAAAAAATTTTCTCGTTGTGCCACCGGCCACCGGTATTGTTCATCAAGTGAATTTAGAATATTTGGCTAAAGGAGTTTTTAAGAAAGAACTTGGGCGAGAAATTATGGCATTCCCCGACAGTTTGGTGGGAACAGACAGCCATACGACCATGATCAACGGATTAGGGATTGTGGGTTGGGGAGTGGGTGGCATTGAGGCCGAGGCAGTGATGCTCGGTGAACCTATTTATATGCTTATGCCTGAGGTGGTTGGTTTCAAATTAACCGGAGAGTTAAAAGAAGGGACAACCGCCACCGACCTTGTTTTAACCGTCACGCAAATATTACGTAAAAAAGGTGTGGTCGGAAAATTTGTGGAATTCTATGGGGATGGTGTTCAGCATTTAAGTTTACCAGACCGTGCGACGATTTCCAATATGTCGCCAGAATATGGTGCAACCATTGGACTGTTTCCCATCGATGCGGAGACGCTGCATTATTATAAAATGACCGGTCGTTCCGCTGCACAAGTCGATTTAATAGAAACGTACACGAAAGAACAAGGACTTTTCTATTCGCCAAAAGATCCAGTCCCGGAATTCTCCGATTCACTTACACTGGATCTGTCCACGGTTGAATCAAGTTTGGCAGGACCTAAGCGGCCACAAGATCGTGTTTCTCTCTATGATATAAAAAATTCTTTTCGTAAAACTTTAGTGACTTCCACTAAAGAATGGGGCTTCGGGCTCGATCCTAAAGATGTCGAAAGGACAGCGGTGATTACAAACGGTCACACCACAACAATTACTCATGGAGCGGTCGTAATTGCGGCCATCACCAGTTGTACGAATACCTCCAATCCGTCGGTTCTGATTGGGGCAGGCCTCTTGGCCAAAAATGCGGTTAAGAAAGGTCTTCAAGTTCCGCATTATGTAAAGACAAGTTTTGCTCCTGGGTCACAGGTGGTGGAAGAATATTTGAAAGATGCTCAATTAATGCCGTACTTGGAAAAGTTAGGATTCCACATTGTTGGCTACGGTTGCACAACGTGTATTGGCAACAGTGGGCCATTACCGCAAAATGTTGCCCAGGCAATCCAAAAAAATAATTTAATTGCTGTCAGTGTCTTAAGCGGTAACCGAAATTTTGAAGGGCGAATTAACCCGTTTACTCAAGCAAGTTATTTAGCCAGCCCTCCGTTGGTGGTGGCCTATGCCCTCGCTGGACGAGTGGATATAGATTTAACGACCGAGCCTTTAGGGAAAGATAAGGGCGGTCGTGATGTTTTCTTAAAGGATATCTGGCCGCAGCAAAGGGAAATTAATAAAATCACGGCTAAATATGTAACAGCCAAGGCATTTCGTGAGAAGTACAAAAATGTAACGCAAGGTAATAAGAATTGGAATGCGATTAAATCTAAAAAATCAGACCTTTATGAATGGCGGGAAGATAGTACCTACATTCAAAAGCCGCCCTATTTTTTGAATATGACAATGACGCCCGACCCGATTCAAAATATTAAAGGCGCGAGAGTTTTAGTGATAGTTGGAGATTCCATTACCACAGACCATATTTCCCCGGCCGGAGCTATTTCCGTTGACAGCCCGGCGGGAAAATATCTTGTCGAATTAGGTGTCGAGCCTGAGGAGTTTAACAGCTATGGGTCACGACGGGGAAATGACCGGGTCATGACACGAGGAACGTTTGCTAACATTCGCTTACGCAATTTATTAGCGCCGGGGACCGAAGGCTCTTGGACCACGTATTGGCCGACCAAAGAAAAAATGTGGATTTATGATGCCTCACTGCTCTATAAAAAATCAAACACACCGCTGGTCGTCCTCGCCGGTAAAGAATACGGTTCCGGCTCCAG
>JAHFGK010000264.1 GCA_023247475.1 Candidatus Omnitrophota bacterium | reverse complement strand
TTGGTCGAATTCCGATTTTCAATAAATTCAGTACAGCTTTCCCGGCGTTAATACAATCTTGTTCTTTAGCCTTGGAAACAGCTGCTTGCGCGGAACTATTCGGCAAACTCATTCCCAATCCCTCAATCGCCGAGGCCATAGTGTTCGCCGTATACATTCCTCCGCACGATCCCGGTCCGGGAATGGCGCAGGATTCAATCCCCTTCAAATCCCGTTCAGAAATTTTTTTATTAGCGTAGGAACCCACCGCTTCAAAAACAGAAACAATATCAACATCCTTTTTATTGTAGCAACCTGGTAAAATCGTTCCACCGTAGACAAAAACTGCGGGGCGATTCAATCGTGCCATCGCAATTATCGAGCCCGGCATATTTTTATCACACCCACCGATGGCAACAAGCCCATCAAAACCTTCGCATCCCATCACGGTTTCAATCGAATCGGCGATAACTTCCCGCGAAACCAGAGAATATTTCATTCCTTCCGTCCCCATCGAAATTCCATCGGAAACAGTAATGGTATTAAAAATTACCGCCTTACCGCCGTTTAAGTCCACTCCGTAAGCCGCCTTTTCCGCTAATTTGTCGATATGCATGTTGCAGGGAGTGACCATGCTCCACGTTGAGGCAATGCCAATCTGCGGTTTTTTAAAATCAGTATCCTTAAAACCGACAGCGCGTAGCATCGCACGACTAGGTGCACGTTCGTATCCATCGGTAATGATCGAAGAATGCGGGCGTTGGATTGAATTTGAAGTTTTAATACGCGATTTTGTTTGTTTTTTTAAACTTTTCATGTTAACCATGGTTTCTGTTTTTTAATCCTTTCTTCATACCCTTCGATCTTGTCCTCAAATTGTAAGGTCCACCCTATTTGATCAAGACCTTTAATCAAACAATGTTTGGCGAAAGAATCAATTTCAAATTGATAAACTTTGCTATTAGGACCGACTAAAGTTTGTTTTTCGGAGTCAGCCGTGACCCTGACACCGGGAGAAGCTAAAACTTGTTTAAAAAGTTCATCGACTTCATGTGGTTTTAATGGAATCAAGAGAATTCCATTTTTAATGCAATTATTATAAAAGATGTCAGCGAAACTCGGGGCAATAATTGCTTTAAAACCATAATCCACTAAAGCCCACGGGGCGTGTTCACGGCTTGATCCACAACCGAAATTATCCCGCGTCAATAAGACTGTCGCTTCACGATATTCTGGCTTGTTAAGAGGGAAATCCGGATTTTCTCTAGTCCCTTCGTAATCTAAGTATCGCCATTCATGGAAGAGGTGTTTACCAAAACCAGTCCGTTCAATTTTACGCAAGAATTGTTTTGGCACAATGGCATCGGTGTCTACGTTGGCGCGGTCTAAGGGAGCGACAATTCCAGTGTGAATAGTGAAGGGTTCCAAAGTAAATTTCTTATTTGGATTTGGTGATTGATTCTTTTCGCTATGGGTATTCATGATGACCATGCTTTATTTTAGAACTTAGGATTATTTAAGAAATTTTCGAATATCGGTTATATGCCCTTCGATGGCGGCAGCGGCCGCCATCTGTGGACTCATCAGATGCGTCCGGCCGCCGGGTCCTTGTCGTCCCTCGAAATTACGGTTGCTCGATGAGGCACAACGTTCGCCTTTTTTAAGTTGATCATCATTCATTCCCAGACACATGGAGCAACCAGCGTATCGCCATTCAAAACCCGCTGCAATAAAAATCTTATCCAACCCCTCTTTCTCTGCTTGGGTACGAACACGACCGGAACCCGGAACGATGATTGCATGAACATTCTTGTGCACTTTACGTCCATTGACAATAGATGCCGCCGCGCGCAAATCTTCGATTCGACCATTGGTGCAAGAACCGAGGAAGACTTTATCAATGTTAATTGATGTCATGGCGGTGCCCGGTTGAAGATCCATATATTTAAGAGCATTACGCGCTGCCGTCCGCATAACCGGATCAGTGAAACTTTCCGGATCGGGAACAGAATCTTCCACCGAAATCACTTGACCAGGACTGGTGCCCCAGGTGACTTGCGGTTTGATGTCATTTGCACTGATTTGAACAACGTTATTAAATTGGGCGTTCGTATCGCTCGGCAAAGTTTTCCAATAAGCTAACGCAAGATCCCAATCCTTACTTTTAGGAGCAAAGTCTCGTCCATTAAGATATTCAAAGGTTTTTTCATCCGGCGCAATCATCCCAGCGCGAGCACCGGCTTCAATGCTCATATTGCAAATGGTCATACGCCCTTCTATGGATAAGGAACGGATCGCACTGCCGGCGTATTCAACGACATAACCGGTCGCCCCTGCTGTTCCGATTTTACCGATGATATAAAGAATAATGTCTTTAGGGGTTATGCCAAAACCCAATTTCCCCTCGATATCAATTAACATCGTCTTAGCTTTGTTCTGCTGTAAAGTTTGCGTGGCTAAGACATGTTCAACTTCGGAGGTTCCGATTCCGAAAGCCAAGGTTCCAAATGCACCATGCGTTGAGGTATGAGAATCGCCACAAACAATGACCATGCCTGGCTGCGTGATCCCCATTTCTGGACTAATGACATGAACGATGCCTTGATCCTTATTTGTAAAATCATATAAATGGATGCCGAATTCTTGACAGTTTTTAGCTAATGTTTCCATCTGAATACGCGATGTCTCCTCCACTAAAGACCAATTCTTCGTACGCGTGGACACATTATGATCC
>JAHFGK010000064.1 GCA_023247475.1 Candidatus Omnitrophota bacterium | reverse complement strand
ATTATTTCAGGAATATCTTCAAAAGCATATGGAGTTGCCCTGAAAAAGTGGACACATAAAGGAGGGAACATGAAAAAGATAAATGAATCCAAACGAATATTGGTCGGATGGGGCCGAGAGGGAGATAGGATTTGTTATTTTTTATCCCATAAAACTTTTAAAGATCCAATCCCTTGTAACCCTGATAATTTACAGGGCAAAATGAAAGAATTGGTTGATACGATAGATGGTGGCAAACCTAAAAAGAGGTAAATGTCTGGAATTCCGGAATATTATACTAAACGAAGTAATGATAATTTGTTTTCCTTGATGGCACATTCAATAATCAAGAATATCTACATGTTAGGGGCAGGCGCTTCAAATGCATCTGCAGGTGCTCCTATTGGCAGCGAATTGGTGTGGAATTATTATGAGGACTGTGGAACCTTTTATAGAATGGACGAAAGAGGCGGACCTGCTGACGATGACTTGAGGGAAAAAGAGAAGGAATTTGTGAACTACGAAAAGTTTCTATTTATTGTAGACAAATATTTTCCAGAATTGAATGAACGTGAGAGATGGAAGAACGTTTTAAGTAAGGCAGAAACATATATACCTCCCACAAAAACTTATGGTTTTAAAAAATATTTTGTGGATGAATTTTTGAGGATCTTAAAAACGTCTGGTGATCAAGATAGTATTAGCCTTGTTAAACGTTTAATTCTTGAACATATTACAAAAAGTTCCAGAGGAACGAATAATAATTTATATAATAAATTCATTAAAAATTTGCCTGAAAACTCATTTTTGATGACAACAAATTTTGATACACATCTGACCGATAAAAAGGTTGGTACAGATTTGTATTTTGATTGCTTATTAGACTTTGATGTGGTGAATAAAGATGCAGGAGAATATTATTATAAAAAGAGTGGTCAGCCGATATTAAAACTTAATGGCTCTTTGGATTGGGGAATATGTACAAAGTGTAATAAATTAACTCTTTTTCAGCCGCATGTTTCTACGCAAGATTATGATTCTGTTTTGTGTAATATGACAAGTAATTGTCAATCTAAACTAGAGCCTTACGTTGTACTCCCACATCAAATTTATGACCAAAGAATTAAAAAACTTTGGATGAGAGCCGAAAAAGAGTTACAGGAGGCAACACACGTTACCATAATTGGTTATTCTTTTCCTGAATATGATGTGGAAGTTGTTAATCTTTTTACAAATAACACGAATCCCAGAGCAAATATATTGGTGGTTGATTTCTATGATGAGGGTGTGTATCCAAAAGTTTCAAAAATGGAATATAAGAATTATATAGAAAAACGTATGAAAAATATTTTTAATCGACATGATGCTCTTACAATTTGCGTAGATGGATTTAGTGAATATATGAAACAATATGAAAAATTGGCAACGGTTTGAAGAACAAAGCTGCCGGCGCCCTTTTTTCATCAATGAACTTTTCCGAAAACCTTTCTTCCGATTTAAGCACTGCGCTCTTTAAGGTTGTTTTTTTCAAAACTTATTTAAAGATAAAATAGGGACAGCGCCATTTATTTCCGGATTTCAAGAAATTAAAGGGCGCTGTCCCGGATTTAAAGGGCGCTGTCCCGGATTTACCCCGGATTTACCAATGTTGATACCCATCATATTATTCCTTGGGAACAGTGGTGAAAAAGGTGACAGCGCCCTTTTTAACAAATGAACTTTTCCGAAAACTCTTTTTCCGATTTAAGCACTGCGCGTTTTAAGGTTGTTCTTTTCAGTAAAGAAAGCCAAGGTAAAGAGAAGGAAAAATATTTTTAACTTAAGATGAAATGATGTATACTATCCCTGGAGCGAAAAGACATGTCAGTTTTATTAGAAAAAGAATATAAGGTTTATTTATCCCACCTCGATGAGTTTATCCCCAGCCATCAAAATCAGTTTGTTCTTATCAAGGGCTCAAAAATAGTTGATTTCTATAATTCGTATGAAGAAGCTCTCAAGGCCGGATTAAAAAACTTTGGCAATGTGCCTTTTTTTATAAAGATTGTCCAAAAATCGGAAGAGGTGCATTTTTTTCATCAGGGTATTATTGCCTCGGATGCCTAAGTCATTTACTTTCCAATTGCCATATTTAAGAGAAAATGGCCCCACCTGTCAAATCGTCCTCAAACCATCCGACCCCACAATAGAAGAGTTAAAATTAGAGAAAAAAGATGTGCCGTCGATTGCTGTTTTAGCGTTGATCGATACGGGAGCGAGCACAACAGCGGTAAGCCGGAAAGTGGTTGACCGTCTCAAATTGGTACCGAGAGGGACAGCAAAAGTTTATACTTCGAATAAAAATTCTGAAATAAGAAATGAGTTTGATGTCGCGTTGGAGTTCGATGTGGATGCGTATATCCCAATTCTTCGTGTCCTTGAAGCTAATCTGCAGGATCACAGTATTGACTGCTTGATAGGCAGAGATGTTTTGCAGCACGGGATGTTAATTTATGACGGCCCGAAAAAACAGATTACATTGTCTTTTTAAAAATAGAAAAAGTGGACAACAGCGTCCTTTATTTTGAAAAAGGACAGCTGTCCCAGATTTCCAAACTAAGAAAGGAGCCAGATATGAAAGCTGCCACATTGAACAAAGAGGAACACTCCAAAATTATCGACGGAGGTCGGCCACCAATGGCGGTGATTCTGGATATGATCAGCGGTATGTGGGTTTCGCGAATTATTTATTTGGCGGCCAAGCTTGGCATTGCCGATCTCTTGAGCGAGGGCCCCAAAAGCAGTGAGGAACTGGCCCGAGCAACGGCAACAGATTCCCAATCGCTTTATCGGGTGCTGCGCGCTTTGGCCAGCTTTGGCATTTTTATCGAAACCAGTGACCACACATTTGCATTAAACCCGATGGGCGAATTCCTTAGGACGGGGCCGCATACACTGCGAGCGTTTGTATTGATGATGGGTGAACCATGGCAGATGCGGACATGGGAAGAAGTTATGTACAGTGTTAAGACCGGCAAGTCAGCGTTTGAGAAAGCCAATGGTGCCGGGATATGGGAATATTTTGGCAAGAACCGCGAAGCCGGACGGATTTTCGATGAAGCCATGATCAGTTTTTCTTCTATGGCAATTAATGGGGTGACGACTCAATACGATTTCTCATCCTTTAGGAAAATCGTTGACGTGGGGGGAGGAAGCGGACATCTTCTGGCCGCAATTCTTAAGGCTAATCCTCAACTTAAAGGTATCCTTTCCGATCTGCCCGGAGTCATCGAGGGTGCAAAAAGTCTTATCACCAAGGAAGGCGTAGCCCAACGCTGCAATTTTATTGCGGGTGACTGTCTGCAATCCGTCCCTGATGGTGGGGATGCCTATTTGCTGAAACACCTTATCCATCTCTTTCAAGATGAGCAAGCCATTGCTGTTTTGAAAAATTGTCGCTCGGTTATGGCTCCTAAGGGCAAGCTGTTGTTAATTGAGATGGTGATTCCGCGGGGTAATGAACCCTTTTATGGGAAACTGCTCGATGTCATGATGCTTCTAGGTCCGGGAGGGCGCGATCGCACCGAAACTGAATACGGAACTTTGTTATCCGCCGCGGGCTTTAAGCTGACCAGGGTTATTTCCACTGAGTCACCGGTCAGCATCATCGAAAGTGTGCCAAAGTAATTGATACAGGGAAAATAAAATAGGGACAGCGCCATTGGAAAAAATAGGGACAGCGCCATTTATTTCCGGATTTCAAGAAACTAAATTGCGCTGTCCCTGATTTTCTCATTTGAGGGGAAAATCAGAATAATCGGCGCGGGTCTTTGGAGGAAAGGAGCAAAATATTATGATCAAAAAGATGGCTAAATTATCCGATCAACCGGTCGGCGCGTTGAAAAAGGTTAAGGACTTTCTTCCTCCCCCGGAAGACCTGGTCATTCCGGAGGAGACGGTTAAAGTCACCTTATCCTTAACGAAATCGAGCATCGAATTTTTCAAAAGAGAAGCCCGGAAGCACAACAAAAAATACCAAAAGATGATTCGCGAATTAGTCGACCGTTACGCTAAGCAGTTTTAATTGGGGGCAAGCGCCCTTTTTCATCAATGCACTTTTCCGAAAACCTTTCTTCCGATTTAAGCATCGCGCGTTTTAAGGTTATTCTTTTTACTCTCTACTTATACGGATTGTCTTCTTCGTAATTGCCCGTATATCCTTTCTTTTGTGCGGGATTCTGATTTTTATCGTTTTCAAAAACGTAAAACCAATCATCTTCCGATAAGCTTCCTCTGTCAATACCACAAAAGAATGCCTCTGAAATCGACCTCGCCCCGCGCCAGCCATCCCGGACTGTCAAGTCTCCCAGTGTGATTTCTCCCTCAATAGTATCACTGCTGTGACATCCTCGGCCGTGAAGACCAAAACGTTGCCTTTGTTCTTTACTACGCAATAAACTTGATTTTATACCAACCTTATACCAACGGGGATCGCAGTCTGTATCAATCTCACACTTATGATTTATAGCAATGCGGATGGTGTTATTGTTGGGAATCCAATGAGGTTTGTGCTGTTCATCTAGAGCAATGCCGGCAGATTTGAGATTATCGGATGTATCTAAAATGGTAAATACATTATCAAGGCTGAAAGCTTCCATGTCCACCGCAAACTCTATGTCCACCTGGGTATCTCCTATCCAGCGAATATTTTTAATATAAGGGGACAACACCAAATCTTGGGTGGCCCGGCTTTCAAGCTGTAGAGACGGGGTTGCGCTTCCACGGCGTCGGACGGCTGCTACTGCCCCATTCGAGTAGGTGGTTATCCTAGCGTTCATTTCGGATTCTTGTTGAGCTATTTGGAAAGCCTTTTGCAATGGAAGGGAAGCCGTACCGTCGCCTCCAGTCATACTATCTATAAGTACCTGGAAAAGATTAGTAGCTTCAATGGAATCGGTCTGGCAAAGAGAGGAATAAATAATGTTATCTGTATTAAATTTGTCCTTGACTGAAGAGGAATGACATTCCCCCAAAAATACTAATTTCTGCTTATTGGAAAGAACAGACTGAATATCGTCTCCGCTAATGTTAATTTCCCAATATTTTCGCTTATCGGCAATTACTGATTGGTATATAGCGTGTTGGAATCCGACTTTCTTTAGTTGCTTAATATATTCTTCTGCCCTTTTTAAGGTTGAAAAACTGGCAACAGTAATATCGTTTATGCCACCATGCCCACCGACAAATACCACACCCCCTAATAATTTTTTATAGTGACGACAAAATGCAATGAACTTAGCCCTATCGACATCGCTGACATATTTAGCAATGTCATAACCTGTTTGGTGAAAATATTTTTCGACCAGAGGAAATTCATAGGGAAGGTCGGAGCCTTCTCCCAAAGAATAGGAACGATAGAAATCAAAAAACGAGGCCTCTTTATCTTTAGGGAGAACAAATTTGGCTGAGCTTAAATCGATTGTCTCTCCGCCACCTCCTCCTATAGCATCAGTGGCTTCAGATGAGTCCGCAAAGCCGTTGTTAATCGCGGCAATAAGGTTCTCTGCAGAGACGATCTGTTCATCATAGTGCGACTGCCCATTGATCTGTTCGATTTTAACGACTAATTTTTCTTGGCCTTGAAGAATGGCTTCTTTAAGAAGATTAACCCATTCCGTAAGCCCTGCTTCTACACGAAGAAAAATGGGTCTATCTTTTGTATCAACCCACATATAAGAAGGAATTTGAGCATTTGCACCGGAGACATAGATATGTTTGATATAAGGATCCACAGCATCATTTTGCAAAGTATAACCAGTGATGGAATCAGCCGGGCAACTCGTTCCGGTACAGATTTGGGAGTCCAAATATTCCAGTAAACGGGTAAATACAGGGTGAACATCTTTTTTTCGCAGACTGATTTTGTATGGATCTAAGGAAGAAATTCCCTTAACTCCAGTGAGATAATAGTTGAAATTGAATTTATTGTTTGCAGAATCTTCTTGGAGATCGCTGTCGTCCGTTTCATCCAGAGAATAGCCGGTGATTAATCCTCGACTTTTAGAATCATTGAGAGCCGTCTCTACGGCAATTTTGATGCGGGGATCTAAGGGACTACCACCTTGTTGAATGACATTCCAGTAAGCAATATGCAGATTATAAGCAATGTCCTCTGGAGCCGGGGCATTGACCGGGGGTGGTTGAGGCGGGGTTGTGTCTTCTTGGTATAAAGTTTTGTTGAGAATTAGTTTTTTAACAATAGGGGTTCCCAAGTAGACGGAATATTCTTTAGCAAATTTCCCCTCATGTCCCGATACGGGTAACGGCGCAATGGCACTGGAAAAATCATCCTCTGCGGTTGTGTGAGTATATTCGATTTTTATCCCATTAACTAAGATGACATTGGCTGATAATAACCCTGGAGGGATGTCTTCTGCCACAACCGGCATAGCTTTACCTACACCGTCAATCTCTAACCCTGCCGTATCGTCTCCATAAAAGGCATAAGAAAGGATAGTGATTACGTCTCCCAGATTGACTACTTGATCAATGTTGGCATCGGCTATCTGGGTGCTGCAAGGCAGGGATTGGCCTAGAAATAGAAATTTCATGAGAGAGGTGGCATCCTCTATGGAAACGGTTTTGTCACCATCCACATCCCCGCGCATCTTGAGATAATGTTCATTCCACTGCGCAGCAAAGCACAGATGCGTTGAGAAAATCAGAAAAAATACGATACTACACTTTATTATTCTTATCATTTTGAATTTTTTCTTTTAATAATAATTTCTATTGTAAGTATACCGTATAAATATATGCAATTGTACGGAAAAAAATGTCACGGGGCGGGGGTATTTTTACATTCGCATTTGGGTTTGATTTGATCCCAAAGTTCTGGAATATTGATCATTTTGTTCAAAACGTCGGGATGATCTTCTGCTGTTATTTGATGGGATTGAATTGTCCAGTCTTTCAGATTAGGATCCTTCGAGCCGGCACCGGGATCCCGGCTATAAGCATTGAAACTGCAGACGCAAGGCGGTTCTTCTCCGCCATAACTTTCCGAAGCGGCAGAACACGCGTAAGCCCCCGGGGCACCGACAAGGCCCAATAACCCTGCCACAGCTCCGGTACAGAGATTCGCAACCCCGCCTCCAATTCCCGGGGCCGCATCAAAAAGGCCTTCCAAGCTCACAATATTAATGCTTTTCTTAATCTTATCAAAACTTTCTCCGCAACACTTGCAATCGGGACAAGGACTATCGCAGGGTTGCAGGTTTTGGACAAAATGAATGACTTCAACGCAACTCGCGCTAAAACAATAAAGGTTCAAGACGATTTTTCGTACGCATTGATCGCCGGTTGTGGAAGATGTTCCCGCGATTTTGTCAATTTCAGCCTTCATGGCATCGGCGGCCGCTTTTCCATTCGCTCCTACCGAGGCGCCGGTGTCAGGAAGACGAACATAGACATAATGTTTACAGCAGGCATCTTTATTATTTTTGACTTCATTGACCATCTGTTGAATGAAGTTTACGGCGGTTTCCTTGGGATCGGGATCTGGGGAGAAATAAATATCGTAAGCCACCCTCATGCCGCAATTATCGGAATGGTCTTGCCCGGTATCGGCGGCTGCGCCACCTCCATCCGTCGTTCCACTGCTACATCCGTTTCCGCAAACATAACAAAAATTACTGTCATCCGGGTTAACCTCCGGACCGCTGGCGATTTTATGAAGACCGGGGGAAAGGCCCTTAAGGCTATCCTCAATCTTTTGGGTAGAGACTTCCACCTCTTGCGCTGTTGCAGAATCGGCCGCTGTAATCGCATCGGCCAAGGCATCGGCGACATAACCCGGGACTCCGGCCATCATGAGGGCATTGGCGTCCCATCCCGCTAACGTATAAAGCAAATTCAAGAGCGTTTGATAATCGACAATACTATCAAAATTAAGCTGATTAATCTGAATTAAAATGTCATAAAGATTAGGATTTATATTTTTTAGATGCTCCCATTCCAGGGGTGTCATTAATCTAATCATGCCCACCGCCTTCATAATGGGATTGGCGGGCGGAAGTTGTTCCCACAGCCCCGGCTCGGCAAACGGATTTCGGTTGGGATCAGCCGGCGGTTGATCTTTCGGATTTTGCAGTAAAAAATCTTTGAGCCATTGAGGAATATCCCCACAGACATTGGGATCGTTTGTCGTCCAATCATAAAAGGCATCTGGATAAAAAGGGGCAATTTGGTTTTTGCCCAGGAACAAGGTGTTTAAAGTCGAGACGGCATCCGCCATCTCAATTATGCCATTATCATCGCTATCGGCATAGTCAAGACAATCAGGGGCCGTTCCTCCTAAATAAAGATATTGCAAAGTAAAGATGGGGTCGGCAAGGTCAACGCGCTGGTTATTATTGGCATCACCGCGGATGAATGAGGGAGGTTCAGCTAAACAAGCAGGAACGTAGAGGGATAAAAATAACGATGGAAACAGAATTCCTAAAAAGAATAATCTGGATTTAGAGGGGACTAGGTTCTTATTGCGTATGGCTTGCAATTTTGTCCGTTCTTGTTGGGGTGGGAAAAGTTACTAGAACTATGAAAAGTATATCATTCCCAGATTTAATACACAAGACTGCGGTTCAAAGAATGATTCTCTTTTCACTCAAACAACGATATGTATTGCTTTATTAGAGAGAGGGTAGTATATTAAAAAATTAAAGATTATCAGGACCCGGTCCGCATTATTGGCAAAATAAAGGAGCGTTTGAGATGAACGACATCCCGTGGCAGTTCTTGTTGATTCTGTGCACTGTGGTCCTTTTTATCGTGGCCCAAATCTTCTTTTTTTCCAAATCATTTTCTGTTTTTTTTAATATTTTTAAATTGTTTAAATCCGGCCAGCTTAAGCCTTATTCCAAAACGAACCAACCATTTTCCCCCCCGTCGTTGTGCAGCTGGAAAGAGTATGAGGAAACGATCGACGGCCTGAAAATCCGGTATCGCTGGAGCGGAGGCGATGACCGTCGCCAGGCATATTTTTTGTGGAAGATCCCTACCCATGCCGATGAGGAGTTCTTGATCAAGGTCAATCATTCTGATTTGGGAATTCTCAAGAAGATCGGGATCAGCAAACCTTTTGAATTGGGCGATGCGGACTTTGACCAAAAATTCCGGATCGATACCAGAGATCCGGAATTTGTTTTTAGCTATTTTCTTTCTTCGGAAAGGAAGGAAGCGGTCAAAAAACTTTTTTCTATGGGATTTTATGATTTGAATGTGAAAAAAGATTCCCTGGAAATTAAAATTTATCCCCAATTTGGATATGGTTATGATCCCAATATCCCGCCCGAAGTTATTGCGCAAAATCTTAAAGTGGCGGCAGAATATTTTAAGAATCCGGCCAACATGTTTAAAGTTTTAAGTGAAGGGATGAGCCAACTTCAGCCCGCTACTCCAGAGGAAATGAAAGGCTTGCTTGGGCAAAGGGAACAATTCCTTAAGGATGCGGTTAAAGAAATTAGGATTCTTATTTCTTAAACTAAAATTTATGAGCATACAGACAATAAAGTGGACCAATAATTCCGCCCGCATCATCGACCAAACCAAACTGCCGGGGAAGCTTGAATACATCACTTGCCGCGACGTTGAACGGATGTGGTGGGCGATCAGACGTCTGGAAGTGCGCGGTGCGCCGGCGATCGGTGTGGCCGCGGCATTTGGGGTTTTGTTGGGGATAAAAAATTTCGCCGGAAAAGATAAGAAAAAATTCCGTAAACATTTCAATAAAACCTGCGATTATCTTGCCACCGCCCGTCCAACTGCGGTTAATCTTTTCAACATGCTCGATGAGATGCGCGCGGTGGTGCGCGAACATCCGGAAGCCGAAGTGATTATTTTAAAGCGGCTGCTGTTTCACCGGGCCATGATGATTTTCGAAGAAGACCGCCGTGTGTGCCGTACGATGGGATGTTGCGGGGCGAAACTTATTCGTAACGGGATGAGGTTGTTGACGGTGTGTAACGCCGGGGCCTTGGCCACGGTCGATTACGGCACCGCTGAAGGTGTGATGTACGCCGCCAAAGAAGCGGGAAAAAAATTCAGTGTCTACGCCTGTGAAACCCGCCCGCTTCTGCAGGGCGCACGCCTGACTGCCTGGGAATTAATGCGTGAAAAAATTGACGTTACCGTTATTTGCGACAACATGGCCGCTACCTTAATGAAGCAGGGCAAAGTCGATATCGTTTTCACCGGTGCAGATCGCATCGCCTCCAACGGCGACACCGCCAACAAAATCGGCACTTACATGCTCGCCGTTTTAGCCAAACACCACAACATCCCCTTTTACCCCGTTGCCCCGCGCTCGTCGTTTGACTTAAAAATCAAAAGCGGAAAACAAATCCCAATCGAAGAACGCAAACCCGAAGAAGTAACCCATTTCGCCGGAGTTCCCATAACTCCCAAAGGTACCAAAGTTTTCAACCCCGCCTTCGATGTGACCCCGAATGAACTCATTAGCGGAATTGTGACGGAGTATGGAATTATTCGCCGGCCGTTGGGGGAAAATATACGAAAGATGTTTAAGAGTTATGGGGAACAACTACTGATTAAATCGGCAGAAAGGAAGGCTTGATACCAAGGGACATGAAAATAAACCTTAATAAAAAATTTACTGTTTTTATCTACTCTGGAATTTTGGGAGTTATAGCCATACTTATCATTTCATTCTTGG
>JAHFGK010000263.1 GCA_023247475.1 Candidatus Omnitrophota bacterium | reverse complement strand
CAGGGATGCGTGTTTCGGAATTGACAGACTTAACGATGGGTCAAGTGAATTTTGAAATCGGATATGTTCGATGTATTGGTAAAGGTCGTAAAGAACGGATTATCCCCATCGGCAAAAGAGCTCAGGAAGCGGTTAAAAAATATATCGAAAGTGTACGAAAGAAATTGTCTAAAGATAATCATATTTCGATCCTTTTTTTAAGCCGTTTGGGAAAAAAGATCAGCCGTCAAAGCATTTGGAAGATCATCAAACGTTATGCGAAGAAGGCGAATATTAAAAAAATTATTAAACCTCATACGTTAAGGCATACCTTCGCAACACACCTTTTGGAACACGGGGCGGATTTAAGATCCGTTCAGGAGATGTTAGGGCATTCCGATATTTCCACAACTCAGATTTATACCCATGTGGATAGAGAGAGATTAAAAACGGTCCATAAACAATTTCATCCTCGAGGATAAGGCTGTTTTAAGGAAGAACATTATGCAATTTAATTTTTCTTCATTTAAGAAGAATAGTGTTTCAGTCTTAGATAAAATTCATAAGCTCGCTGACAAAAAAGGAGTTTCCGCTTATCTGGTGGGAGGTATTGTCCGTGATCTTCTGCTCAAACGTCCTAATCTTGATTTAGATATTGTTTTGGAAGGAGATGCGGTCAGATTCGCACACGAACTATTGAAAGATCTTCCCCAAGATAAAAAAACAGCACCTCAATTAATTACTTATAATCAGTTTGGCACAGCCACATTAGATTTTTCTAAATTCTCAATTGATTTTGCAACCGCAAGGAAAGAGTCTTATCCTTATCCCGGGGCTTTACCCATCGTGGAACAAGGGACTATTCAAGATGACCTTTTCCGAAGAGATTTTACCGTCAATGCGATGGCCATTGCTATTCATAAAGATCAATTTGGCCAGTTGGTTGATTATTATGGAGGGCTTGATGATTTAAAAAATAAAAAGATCAGGATTTTGCATGACAAAAGTTTTCTGGATGACCCTACGAGGATTTTAAGGGCGGTGAGATTTGAACAGCGTTTGAATTTTCGCATAGAACAGAAAACTTTAGCTTTGTTAAAATCAGCTTTAAGCCAAGGATATGTGGAAACGGTAAAATCTGCTCGTTATTTTGCGGAATTCATCAAGATTTTAAATGAGCCTTTTGTGAGAAAATATATTCAAAGATTAAGTGAGCTTAAAGGCTTGAATTTTTTAGGGAGGAATTTTAGCCTTAACGTTAAATTGGTTTCTTTGTTGGAACAAAATAGGAAGGTTTTGCCTAAGAATAATTATTGTTTTGACGATCAACAATGGTTGGTTTATTTGATGTCCTTTGTGGATTGGCGTTATTGGGAAGGCCTTGAGGATAAACTGAAACAATTCAACTTGAATAAGTCAAATAGGAAGGCCGTTTTAGAATCTCAAAACGCCTCTCAATTCATCAAAAAATTGCAAAGGATAAATTTAGCTAAAAATAAAATTTACCGAATACTCAAACCATTGAGTTATTCCGTGATTGTGTATATGCGATTAACGACTCAATCCAAATTGGTACGAAGAAGAATTGATGGTTTTATTACAAAATATTCTTTGATAACTTTAAGTATTGATGGGAATGACCTGAAACGGCTGGGGATTGCCGAAGATCAAAAAATGGGATGTATCCTCGATATTTTGTTAAATCGAAAAATCAACGGTCAAATCAAAACCCGGTCTGAGGAACTCAAAGAAGCCAGAAGATTACAACGGAAGTCTATGAATGAATTAATGGCTGAAAGAAACTCTTAAAATTTTTTAAACGTTGCTTGGGGAAGGGAAGGTGGTCTTTATGGGACGAATAGATCGAATCAATGAACAGATGAAAAGAGAGATTAGTCAAATGCTTTTAAGGGATTTTCAGGATCCGAGGCTTGAATTTGTATCGATTACCTCTGTGAACGTCAGTCGGGATTTGCGGCATGCAAAAGTTCAATTCAGTGTTTTCGGAAATAAAGAGCAACTCCATTTGGCTGAAGAGGCCTTAAACCGCGCTAAAGGATTAGTTCGCAAATTAATTGGCCAACGGATCCGGATGCGTTATACTCCTGAAATCGAATTTATCTATGATGAATCTCTCGAGTATAGCGCCCGAATTGAGGAGACTTTGGAAAGAATAAAAAATGAACAGTTTGAAGATCAAGAAGATTCTTAAAGAGCATCAAAATTTCCTTATTAGTACTCATGTGAATCCTGATCCGGATGCCTTGTGTTCTGAATTGGCTTTAGGATTATTTTTAAAATCGTTGGGTAAAAAGGTTGGGATCATTAATGAAGATTCTCTCCCCAACCGTTTTAAATTTTTCCCTGCTTCAGGGTTTATCAAGAAACTCAAAGGCAAAAATATCGATTATGATGTAGCAATTATCTTGGACTGCGGGGATTTAAAAAGGATTGGGAAAGTTAAGGAAATTCTTAAACCCAGAAAGCCTTTGATTAACATCGACCACCATATTACAAACGACAATTTTGGTTCCTTAAATCTGGTTGTCTCGGCTTCTTCAACCTCAGAAGTTCTCTATGATCTTTTCGTTCAGTTGGGGTTTAAATTAACCCATCGGGTCGCCACCCTTCTTTATTTAGGCATTATGACCGATACGGGATCCTTTCGTTATGAAAATACGACCGCTCATACTCATAAGATTGTCAGTCATTTGATGAAATTTCGTTTTTCCGTCAATGAATTATATAA
>JAHFGK010000262.1 GCA_023247475.1 Candidatus Omnitrophota bacterium | reverse complement strand
TATCAATTTGCTCAAATGAACTCATCGCTAACTCCGTTACTTATTTAATTTTGTTCTAGATAATCTGTCTGATTCACGGCTGCGGCACAACTTCTCCCAACCATTGAGCCACATCCTCAGAAAATTGAGAAGGGATATTGTTCCGATTGAGAATCTCCTTAGTGACCTGTTGTATATTTTTATTACGCAAGATCATCGTGGTGTTGTTCTCTGTTTCAATAATCGTTAATTCATCTGTTTGGTAATGCATGGCTAAAACAAAATCTTTAAAGGATTTGATTTCCTTGCCATTGAGCTTCTTCACAACTTCATTCTGATAATTATGATAACCTACATTGATATCATCAGGCAACACTTGGAGCAAGACCACTATTTCTTTTCGTTCACGTTCATTGAGGCGTCCAGTCCCGGCAAGATAATAAAGAAAGTCTAGAGGTCCCTGCTCCCACCATTTCGGACCCCAGGATTTCATCAAATCCAAACTCAACACCGTAAACACTAATCCTCCATAAATATAATAAGTTGGTTTTTCAAAATATTTTGGCGGCGGAACAAGGGCCACAAAAGGGGTTAATTTAATTTCCTTTTCTTGAACCTCACCATGACGTACAAATTTAATCTTCACGGTCTCATGCATTTGTTTTTTATTAATAATATGAGATAAAGTTAAGCGTTCATCATTACGGAATTTGAATGTCCCATCGACCGCGATTGGAATACCATCGATGGCTAAAATCACATCACCTATCGACAATATGCCATAAGCCGGCGAATACGGCATTATCTTAGTAAGAAGAACCCCTCCTTCTTGATCATTAATCTTATAATAGTTTCGCAGAGTTGTATTTTCCGTATTATTCACATCGATCCCCAGAATAGGGAAACCTTCATAACGACCATCGTTCATTAGATCCGATAGAAAGTGTTGAATAATGGGCGTAGGAATCGTGTAACCAATATTTTGACTCTCGACCATCCCTTGCATGGCCACTCCGACCAGTTTCCCATTCTGCAAAACAGGCCCTCCACTGTTCCCTGGATTAATCGCCGCATCAATTTGCACCGCCAAAAGTTGACGAGTGCTTAAGACATAAGGAATAATCTCTATACGCGATACCACGCCCTCGGTAATAGATATTTTATCTCCTCCTTGGGGATATCCTAAGACCATGACTGTTTCCTGAACTTTTGGCAAGTCGCCCATCTCAAACGGTTTTATCCCCTTGAAAAATTCCGGATCATCCACGGTCAGCAAGGCTAAATCGCAATCATAGCCAATAGCGATAACGTGCGCCGTGTATTTTTTGGGGTCAGAAACTTTTCGAACCTGTATAAAAGTATGGTCACTGACGACATGCGCGTTGGTCAAAATACGATTACCAGAGATAATGCATCCGGAACCAGTTATGCTAGTACTTCCTTCCGACTGCCAAGGGCGATAATAATCCATACTATTAGAAGTAACAAAAATTTTTAAAACATTGTCATAGGGATCTATGGCGAAACACACTGTTGGACACAACAAAAAACCCAAAACGATACAAAAATATAAGATAGTTTTGATTTTAAATTGTTTAGATATTCGACACATATTCACGGTAAATCATAAAGTTTATTTTTGAGCGTAGAGACCTGATTGGCGATTTCCTTCAAATCAAATTTTGAATTATAAATACGGTTATGAGTTTCAACAAGCTGATTTTCAAGAACTTTAATTTGGTCAACCTTCTCACGTAATATTCTATTACTTTCCGATAATTTCCCTTTATAAATTTCAATAATCCCATCCAACTCCAGCAACTTTTGATCTTTGGATTGTAGAACCGCATTTAGTCCACTTATTTCTTTACTTTTCTCGAAAACAAGACCTGTCAACTGATCAACCTTTTCACCCTTGGATTTTAATTCAATAGCATACTCCGCCATCCTTTTTTCCTGCTCCATTAAAAGTCGTTCCAGAACACTCATACGCGATTTGCTCGAACTAATCTGCTCATTTAATTGATCCTGCAATTGTTTTATTTGGGCCTGTAACCCCTCTAAAGTTAGCTGATCACCTTTCTCTTGCCTGCGGGTCTCTTTTTTAGTTTGACCTACCTCTAACTGTTGAAGTTGGTTATTCTTCTCTTGAATAAGGCGTTGACTGAGAGTAAATCGCTCTTGGATATCATCCAATTTCTGCTCTAATGTCATTAAATTTTGCTTCTGACGTTCGATAATTTCGTCCTTCTCAAACAATTCTAGGGTCTTGGCGGTCAAATCCTCGGTTAACTTCTGTGCCTTTTGATCAGCTAAATTAATACGTTTGGTCAATTCATCAAAGCGCCTATGAAGTGCAGATAGCTCCACTCGAAGAGTTTTTATATCATTGACGGCGGTTGCCGGTGGCTCACTTTTCAGCTTGACTTTGTTTTGATCCTTTGACTTCGCTATAGAAGAGGACCTTATTTGATCAAATTGACGTACTAATACTTTTCTAAAATCTGATAAGAATTCAATCAAGTGAGTTAGAGTAACTGTTTTTGTCCCTTTGTATCGAGAAGAAATCTCTTGTATAGCAGTAACGTTTTTGTCTGATAAATCCCCAACTTGTTTATGGAGAAATTCGATGTAAACCAATAGTTCTTTAATACGTAATAATTTCATCCGTTCCACTTTAAAGACTTCTGAATCACTGGCAGCCAATTGTTCAAAATATATCCTTGCCTCTTGGTCAAATGGACTCTTGAGCAA
>JAHFGK010000261.1 GCA_023247475.1 Candidatus Omnitrophota bacterium | reverse complement strand
GTAGACAACCGGCCCCTCTTCGCTGTAATTCAGCGGATGTTCCGCAAAATCACAGGCAATCCCATGATCATCGAGGACCTTCTTAATAACATTGGCCTCGATTTCTTCATGAACGGTTAAAAGTATAGTCCATGCGTGCTTTACCATCGTATAAAATCCTATAAAATGTCCGGTTAGGTACTTTATTATAAAGATATTAGGGGGATTGTCAACCACCCCTATTCTTTGAAAAAATATTCACAAGGTCACGTGTTAAAGAAGTAAGACAGTATTTGAAAAAATTTAATGCGGAAATATCTTTGAGAGCCCTTAGTTCACACCTTTTAAGGTCATATCGATTTGGGATATAAGTTCTCGAGAATTAATCGGTTTGGTAAGATATTGGTCAGCTCCGAGATCATAACAATTAATGACATAGGTCGGGGTATCCATCCCCGTTAGGAAAATAACAGGGATATTTTTAAACTCTTTATCTTTTTTGAGAATCTGACACACATCCGTTCCACTTAACCCCGGCATCACGCAATCCAAAAGAATTAAATCCGGCCTTTCCTTTTTCACCAACTGGAGTGCTTTCTCTCCATCTTCGGCAATGATGAGATCATAATTGGCCTTCACTAATAACCGTTGAATGATCCGTCGGTCAATTTCGTTGTCATCAACGATCAGAATTTTTTTGCGGACAACATGCCCGTTAGGATTAGTTTTTTTGACAAATAAATCCAAAACCTTTCGCCACATAGTTTTTTTCCTTGTTCCTTTTTCCCTCGCCTTGGGCGGGATTAAGCATTACTTTTAAATTTAACCCGATTTAACGAATTTGTCAATGGGAAGGACAGAAAATTTTTGGGATGCGGAAAATTATTGTTTCACAGCAAGATGAAACTCTCTCTAAATCGGTTAAAATCCGTCAAATACTTATTAAAATAATGCTGGGCCGCCGCTTCAAAACGGATCCGGTAAACCCACTCTTTATAAATAAACCCGTAGTGAATACCGTTAATTTTAAGGCCATCCGTGGTCACAAAGGAATACTCAAAAACAAATCCTTGTTGCCCACTGACGGTTATGGGACGATTACTACTCACCTCGAATCGGCCAACTTTAAGATTGGATTTAAAATTGTCGATTTCCACATCCGCTAATTCTTGCGAAGTCATATCGGGTAAAAACATTTTTTTCGTGTATTCTAATTTCTTCTTAAATTTATACCGCTCCACCATAATCGCATCCAGCGCCGTCCCATCTTTGGTGATAATAAAATAGGGAACAAAATTCGCCCGCATCCAATCTGGGGGCATGACCGCTTTGAAACCTTGAGAACGTTCGGCGTACTCTTTGGCCCTCATCGGCGTCCAGGGCACCAACGTAGCGCATCCGCTTAAAAAGGAAAATAAAATTAGACCGGCTAAATATTTTCGTGAAATCATCTTATGGGCTTGATATAAATTGTTCAATGTACTGTTTGTCTTCGGCGCTTGGATTTAATTGCAGGTATTGTTTATAAAATTCTTTGGCCGCATCATTCTTCTCTTGTTTCTGCAAAACCCTCGCCTTGGCTTTAATGGCTTCACTATATTGGGGCTGAAGAGCCAATACTTTATCATACGCCTCGAGGGCCTGGATATAATCCTGCGTTTTATCTCTCACCTTTTCTTTTTTGACCGGGTCCTGTCTTTGGCGGTATAACTCTCCTAAAAAATAATATCCTCGTTCATCATCCGGGTTGCGTTGGATAAATTTATTGATATTGCGTTCTGCGGTTTTAAACAATCCCGCCTGTAAGCATATCTTTGCTTGATCTAGTAAAGTCTTGGGAACGATACGCTGATAATCATCCGAAGTGACTTTTTTTGTACCATCGTTGGTAATATTTTTTTCTTTGTTAATGAGCTCATTAAAATTTTTGATCCGGGCTAAAACCTTAGGATGAGTCGAGAAGAAAAATGGGACTTTCTGTTCTTCCTCATCAATGAATTCCTTCATATGTTCAAACAGTTTGGGCGCCTCGCGCACATCGTATCCTTTTTCTAAAATCATTTGGAAACCCTGTTCGTCTGCTTCGTATTCCAGGTCTTGGCTATAACCGTACATGGAGGAAACAACCGTCAATTGGACAAACGCAGAAGAAAGTTCTCCCCCCACAATCGCCAAGGGCGTGCTTAAAGCCGCCAAAAAGGCACTTTTGTTCGTTACCGTAAGAATCTCTTTCAAGGCATGACGATTTAAAATGTGCGTCATTTCATGGCCTAAAAGACTGGCGAGCTGTGCTTCATTATCCGTTGCCGCCAAAATTCCCAGATGAACATAAATGCGTCCATTCGGAAGCGAAAATGCATTGAGCGTCGGCTCTTTAATGACCTTGACCTTTACTGCAAAACCCTGGCTGCGAACGGTCTCAGGTAAAAGCGAATTGGCCAGTTGTGTTAAATAATTTTCTAACTCCGTATCCGCGTAAACCGAACCGCTGTCGTCAATATATTCCGTAAGTTCATCCGCGCGTTTGGCAAGCCTTTTTTCTTCATCCATACGTTGATAGCCGGCTTGTCCGACGTTGGGCACATTCGTTGTGGCACAGCCAGCGATAAGCAAACACGAAAATAACAATCGAAAATTTTTAAACATTCTTATACACATTAATATAATATTAGGGAAGCCATTATTTTTTCTTGACCAAGTCTTTTAATAACCACTCCATAAGCATGTCGATATGTTTTTCACTGCGAAAACTGTATTCCACGGACGGATTACTGGTTTTAAA
>JAHFGK010000063.1 GCA_023247475.1 Candidatus Omnitrophota bacterium | reverse complement strand
ATTTGCAACAACGTCATGGCAAAGAATTATCGTTTAATAATATTCTCGATTTGAATGCAGCCGTGGAAATCATTCGTGATTTTGAGAATCCAGTTGCCACCATTATTAAGCATAATAACCCAACCGGAGTCGCGGAAGATAAAACACCGGCGAAGGCTTACAGTCAAGCGTTTAACTGTGACAAAGTCGCTTCTTTTGGAGGCATCATTGGTTTAAATCGCAAAGTAGATCTGCAGACCGCCAAGCTGATTGTCAAAAGTGGTTTTATGGAATGTGTGATCGCTCCTGGGTTTGCCTCGGATGCGTTTAAACTATTATTACAGAAAAAAAATTTGCGTTTAGTGGAGATTGACCTTAAGGATTTCAAAGAAGCGGGATTCGATTTCAAAAAAGTTGAAGGCGGTTTATTATGGCAGGAGAAGGATACGCGAAAATTGGATAAAAATGAGTTGAAGGTGGTGACTAAAGTTGAACCTACCCCAGCGCAGTTACTATCTATGCTTTTTGGTTGGAAGATTATTAAACATATCAAATCGAATGCGATTGTTTTAGTGCAAGGGGCTAGAACAGTTGGTATCGGTTGTGGTCAAACAAGTCGTATCGATAGTACCATGACGGCGATCAAAAAGGCGGGAAAGAAAGCAAAGAATTCTGTTTTAGTTTCCGAAGCATTTATTCCCAAAACGGACAATGTGATTTTAGCCGCTAAAGCTGGTGTCAAGGCTATTATCCAAACTGGTGGTTCCATTGTTGATCCTGATGTGATCAAGGCAGCGAACAAGGCCAAAATAGCGATGGTAATGACGGGCGTGAGGAATTTTAAACATTAACCCACCATGACTCTCCTCGAAGTTAAGCAATATCTGGACTCCTTCATCAACTATGAGTTAAAGCACCCACAAGGTCCTTTATCATTTCAACTCGATCGAGTCGAAAAATTTTTAGGTCTTATCGGTAATCCGCATAAAAAAATTAAATGTCTTCATGTGGCGGGCACGAAGGGCAAAGGATCTACCTGTGCTTTTATTGCATATATGTTACAAAGTGCTGGTTATCGAGTTGGTCTTTACACATCTCCACATTTAAATGATTTTAAGGAAAGGATTCGGATTTTAAATCCACAGGTTAGCAATCAAAATGAGCAAGATGTTTTTTCGGGAAAAATTACCGATGCAGGAATCAATCGATTGATTGAATCTCTAGCCCCTTTTATTGAACAAGTCCATGTTGATCAAAGATTAGGTCCTTTAACTTTTTTTGAAGTTTTAACCGTAATGGCCATTTATTATTTTTATCAAACGCAAGTTGATTTTGCTGTTTTGGAGACGGGATTAGGGGGACGCTTGGATGCGACTAATGTGGTGGATTCGTTAGTTTGTGGTCTAACACCTATTAGTTTGGATCACACCCAATTATTAGGGAAGACGGTGGAAGAAATTGCCGAAGAAAAGGCCGCGATTATAAAGAGTAAAAAACAAATAGTAGTTGTTGCTCCACAACCCTTAGCTGCTCGAGAGATTATTAATAAGCGCTGCCAACAGATACAAACTAAAGCGATTTTTGTCGGTGAGGACATTCGCTGTGAATTTATTTCACAGGATAGTAAGGGGCAGAGATTTAATATTCGATGCATACATAGAGAATATAAGAATTTGGAAACTTCTTTGCTGGGGCGACATCAAATGATGAATACGGCGGTGGCCTTGAGTATGCTAGAGTCATTGCAACAGCAGGGATTTGATATGGAACCCGAAGCGATTCAGCAGGGTATCGCACAAACGCGCTGGCCAGGTCGTTTTGAGATTATTAGCCAGAATCCACTGATTATTCTTGATGGTGCTCATAATCCAGCATCGTGTCGAGTATTGACTGATACGGTGAAAGAAATTTTTCCTAATAAGAAAATTATTCTTGTCTTAGGAATTTCGGATGATAAAGATAAAATTGGAATTTGCCATCAACTTAATACCATTGTGCATCAGGTAATTTTGACAAAATCAAAACATCCGCGGGCCTATGAATTCAAAAACGATGAGCTAAAAGATTTATTCCCAGCGAAAAATTCAAGTTCTATTCCCGATGTTCAAGAAGCCATTGAGTTCGCACGAGATAAAGTAGATCCTCAAAGTCTTGTTTTAGTAACGGGTTCTCTCTTTGTTGTAGGAGAAGCGAGAGAAATTTTAATAAAACGCACTGCGTACTAAGTATTGCGTACGGCGTCGAGCATGTTTATTATAAAGTCTTAACGCATAACGTAATACAAATGACAAGATATGTCCATGTATCAGTTAAAAGTGTTAGACGATACTATTGTGGCCATATCGACTCCGCTTGGGTCAGGCGGGATCGGTATCGTCCGTTTAAGTGGGAAAGAAGCGCTCAACATCGTTGATAAGATGTTCATTACCAAAAATAATTTGAAGCCTTCGCAATTCAAAAGCTATACGGTACATTATGGCTGGGTCATTAATCCATTGAAGGAAAATAAACAAAAGAGCGAGGAAATTATCGATGAGGTTTTATTAACAATCATGCGCACTCCTCAAAGTTATACGTGTGAAGATGTGGTGGAGATCAGTTGTCACGGCGGGATTGTTCCGTTAAGAGCGATTCTAAGTACTGCTATCGATTTAGGTGCCCGGTTAGCCGAACCCGGAGAGTTCACCAAAAGAGCTTTTCTTAATGGACGCATTGATCTAACTCAAGCTGAGGCGGTTTTGGATATCATCCGATCGAAGACGGATGCTTTTTTGAGAGTCAGCACACATCAACTGAAAGGGGAACTTACGCTCGAATTAGAATCGATTCGCGAACATTTGCTAAATGTATTTACGGCTATCGAGGCGGTCATGAATTTTCCAGAAGATGATATTGACACCAAAGGGCGAGGGAAGTTGCTCAATCAAATCAAACAAGCGCTGCAAAAAGTCAAGCGACTTCTTGAATCCGGCCATCAAGGAAGAATATTAAAAGAGGGGATTAAGATTGTCCTGTGTGGGAAACCCAATGTGGGTAAATCATCTTTGTTGAATGTTTTATTGAAACAGCCACGGGCTATTGTCACCGATATTGCGGGAACCACCCGCGATACGATTGAAGAATTAGCGCAGATTAGAGGAATTCCTTTTCAATTGGTGGACACCGCTGGGATTTTGGAACCAAGAGATCTTATTGAACAAGAAGCCATCAAACGCAGCCACATGGTCATTAAAAGTGCGGATTTAATTTTATTGGTTTTAGATGCCAGTCAACCGATATCCAAAGAAGATGAAGAATTAATTAGTAAAATAAATGAGCAAAATGTTTTGGTTGTGGTTAATAAACGCGATCTAAAAAATCAAATTTCTGAAGACGAAATTAAAAAGCTTTTGCCAAAGAAAGGGATGATTAGAGTCTCTGCGCTTAAGAAAACCGGGATCGATGATTTAGAAGAAGCTATTGTGGAAAAGGTGTTGCAAGGGGAAAGTATTAATACCAATCATATTTTGGTTAGTAATATTCGACACATTAATGCTTTGAAAGAATGTGTTCAAGCCCTGGAAAAGACGCAGAAGATTTTGGCAGACGGTTTGGTTCTAGAGGTTGCTTCCGAAGAAATTAAGACCGCCATTAATCATTTGGATAGTATTACCGGCAAGAATGTTGATAGCGACCTTATCGATAAAATCTTTTCGGAGTTTTGTATTGGGAAGTAATAATTTATTTTATTGAACTGGACAAGCAGTGGAAGGATAATTTGTACAACCCAAGCTTTCGGTATCAGTGCCACACTTTCCAAAAGGATCGGGCAACGCTGGACCAGCCAAGAAGAGATGATTAAGGAGATAGACGGCATCGGTTATTTCTAGTTTTGTGTTATTGTCAAAGTCAGCGGCATCTAAACAACTAGGCTGTTCATCACCTGCGAAAAGATGTCTAAGCAAAAATATTGCGTCAGATATGTTGACCAACCCATCAGCATTGGCATCTCCACGTTGAAAAATGGGTAAATTCCTGGGTTTTAGATGTCCGTGTTGGCCAAGACCTGTTTTATGATTATTAGCACGGATTGTTCCCCAGACAACTTCACCAGGATTAACTGCTGAGTGATTCGTTTTAAAAGCCCGTAAAGTTCCAGCAGCACAATTAAAATGTTCCTGCATATCATAAACAACCTCAAGAGTTCCATCTCCATTAGTATCACCTATAACAGGTGAAGAATTTGCAAAACTAGATGAATTGTCTTGAGATATGTATTCATAGACAGGTGCAAAATTCCCCGCAGGATTTAAAATCGGATTAAAAATTCGAAATCGATGAGGGTGATAATATCCTCCGATGGCAATTTCCAAATCTCCATCATTGTCCAAATCTGCTAAGGCTGGGCTAACTTCATAGGATGTATCATGGTCTGTTTTCCAAACTTCTTTTCCCTGCGCATTGAGGATAAAGAGAAAATTTCTTGAGGCTCCGAGAACTTCCATTTTTTGTCCGTCGTTATCGATATCTCCTAAGGCAAGCTCAGTTTGTAAGGTTCCATTGTCAGGCTGTGTGTATTCCCAAAAGGGTGCCAGTTGACCGTTGTTAATGGTTAAAGCATGGACTATCACAGGAATTTCTGAAGGAGCCGCGATAGGTCCTCTACGAATAATAATTTCTGGTGAACCATTATTATCTAGATCCGCAATTGCGGCACCTCCCCTGATCACAGTATTTTGGGGATCAGGACCAACCCATTTCATAAGACTTATAGGAGTTGTATTAGGGTAAACTTTGAGGACTTCAACAGTTGTATCATAGCCAATAACCACGTCCAAGACACCATCTCCATCAATGTCATATAATGTAGGTGGATACCATAAATTTAATCTACCCGAGGTAGTGTACGACCAGAGAAGAGTTTTTTCTTGGCCACCAGCAGCATAGACACTAATAATATTCTGATCGCGATTTGCTACGATCATAACTACATCAGGGAAACCATCATTGTTGATATCTCCAATTGAAAAGTGATCGGCAAATGACCCTCCCCTAGGCCACGAAAAGCGCCATAAAACAGGGTCATCTAATTTGTTCCCTTGTTGATCCCAGGGTTGTAACACAACAAATCCTCCCGGAGTTTGACTGACTATTTCAAGTAATCCATCGTTATTCATATCCGCAACCTCTGCAAATGGGGGAGGAATGTAAGAAGTATCTTTACCCCATCCTACATCGTAATGCCAAATAATGTCGGCTAAACCACCATCAAAATTGACATCCTTAATAACGTTAACTTCTCCACAGCGGATAAAAACAACCTCAGGAAGACCATCATGATCGACATCTCCCAACACCGGCTGAAGATCAAAATCCATACACGTTGAATTGGGATCTCCTATGGGAGTTACATTCTGTTGGCAATTAGTAGGATTTTGAACCATGTAATACCAGAGAGGTTCGGCATAAGGCTTGTCCTGCGGAGCTTGAGCGAAGATTATCATATTGAAGTTAAGCAGAAGGGAAAAAATAACGAAAAGGAAAATTAATTTGAATGGAAGAAAGCGTTGCATTATATGTGAATACCTCCTAAGGAATATTGAGAAAGACAATAAAAGTATAACATGTTGTTGACCACTAAACAATCCGGGAGCAGTATAATCCGGGAGCAGTATAATCGTTTACCTTTCTTTAGTCTCTTCCCTTAAATATTGTAATATCCTAGAGGAGTTGAATAATTTTGTCATATCAATAATAAGAGTGGATTCTTTCAGATCACTTTCGGTGGGAGGGTATGTCGCACTGGTAATTTTCATACGATTGCTGTACACCTGATTTTCTTTCCCTAATTCTCGCGCCACACATAATGTTATCCCAACCGAATCTTGAGGGAAGTGGGTGGAGGGTGCTGCAAATTCATCGTAACGGTATTTAAGATTGAACAGTTGAGGACGTATAAAATAGATTTGTTTGTATTGGCTTAAATCAATTTTTTTAAAAATGTATTTTATGTAGTTAAATTCTATAGAACTAGGGATGACGCGATAATATAAGACCGTCTTTTGCGCTTGCAATACGCCATAGATAAATCCAATGAAAAGAATAAAGGTGAGGATAAATGGCTGGCTTGGTTTTGGAAACACAGAAAGCCATTGTTGAATAGCCCATAGTAGAGTAAGAAGGATTATCGATGTTAATGCGGTCGAACAACGATAAAAAGGAGCTTCTCCGCTAGCGAGCAAATTAGGCAGGAAACTTAAGATGAGTAAGAGTAAAAATAAAAAAAGATTTAAGAACCTTCGAACGAAGTTTTTGCCTTTTTTACCATTCCGATAACATTTTATGACGTTTCTTATAGAGATTAATCCTCCTGACAAAATAAAAATAAAGGCTATAATCGCATAGCTTGTTTTTGGAAAAATATTCCATAAGTTTAAAGCATTGACTAAAGGTTCTCTCATAAACCATTTGAGCCGACCTAATACATCGGTTGTTAGGACGTAGGGATTATACATGCCAAAGGTGTGGGGAATCACAATACTCTTAAATAGTTTTAAAATCAGTGCGTAGATTACTAGGGCAATGGTTCCAATGGAAAAGAAATTGATTAATTGGTTTTTAAAATTATTTTGCGACTCTGCTTGGTTGGACAAAATCACAATAGCAACAATAATCCAATAAAATGTTGCAGCGGATGCGTAAATAGACAAGGCAAAGAATAAAAAAAGAATCGATAAAATTGCCGAGGGACTTATAATTCGTCTTTCCCAAGGTTCTGTTAAGGAAATCTGGGAAGTCCGTACGGCCGCCCACAAAGACAAGAGGATTGCTGTTGCAATGATACAGTTTGGAGCGTACATAGCAATGCTTTGAAAAGGCGGAAGAGTGAGGATAATAATCGTAGCTAGAAAAGAATTTATGGGATTAACAAAATATTTATGCCACCAAACCATGAGGAATAATCCGCATAAGCCAAGTTGCATTAAAGTTATAAACCGAATCATATTTAGGTCGGTAACATTATTCACTAGCCAGCCAACGATCGTTAAAATGGTTGCTCCCAAAAAACGTCCGAAAGCAAAAAGATAATAGTAAAGGGAATGAACAGCTAAACTGCCAGGTATTCTTTCCCAGAATCTAAATTCATCATGATAGACATACGGCATAACCAGGGCTGGCCAATAGGTGATACATAAAGTAATCAAGAGGCAAATAAAAAGCAGAGTATTTTTTTTTAGGATGGTCATCAGTGATTAGAAGTGTTTAAACGAATGAGAAGTTATTTTAAATCGTATTGTCTAATCGATTAGCGGGCTCCATAAAAATACATTTTATACTAGCAAAATGTATCCATATAGCAAAATGAGAAGTTTTTAGTTCATGAAAAAAATCATTGCATTGACTTACCGATTTAAGATAGAATACTCCTGTTGGGAAGGGGGGGAGAATATAGGTGCTTCGATCATTCGAAGATCACAGATTATTTGAACGGTTTTCTGCCAGATTTCCTACCAAATTTCGAGATTCTCCTAGTGACTTTGGTACGGATGTCTTTTTAAGAGATTTTTCAGCCCGCGGCATCAAAGTTACTACTAGACAACATTTATTTGTTAATGATAGTGTTTCTTTGCTTGTCAAACTTCCCGACAGTGAAGATCCTCTTGTTTTAAATGCACGCGTTGTTTGGATTAAAACCAAAGCTCCTAACATTTGGGATGTAGGCTTGAATTTCCATAAAATTCGTTTTATGGGTCTTCATCGCGTGTATAAGTATGTTGCAGAACCTCCTCTCAATTAATAGCCAATCTTGAACCCTTCTAAGTATTGATTTTTCTGCTGAAATCACCGTAAAACTTATCTAGTTCCAAGATAAAAATCTTGACCAATAAAGTTGAGTATGTTAAACTTCGGAATATTATTTTTAGGAACTTTTTAGGAATTGAAGATAAAATTGTTCCCAAGTAAACGAATTTGAAATTAAACGAGGATTTAATCCGGTGAAGTACGGACACTTTTCTCCTGATGGATTAGAGTATGTGATTACCACACCCAACACCCCTCGTCCCTGGATCAACTATTTAACGAATGAAAAGTACTGTTGCGTTATTTCTCAATGTGCGGGCGGATACAGCTTTTATAAAGATTGTCGGACTAACCGCATTACCCGATGGTTACCGGAAAACTGGCATTTTGATCGACCGGGAAAATATATTTTTGTGCGTGAGAAACAAAAGGCCTGGTCGTTAACGTATCAACCGCTCCGTGTGACGCCGCAATTTTTTGAATCGCGACACGGTTTAGGGTATACGAGTATACAATCCACTTATAACGGCGTGCATTCCCAGGTAACTTATTTTGTCCCCGAACACGATGATTGTGAAGTTTGGATCGTACATCTCACCAACAAAACCAAGAAAGATAAAACTTTAGAAATTTTTCCTTATGTTGAATTCTTGATAGGCGATTATCAGGAAGAACTACGTTATCGCAATATCATGAACCTCTATAACCGTATCTGGTTTGATAAAGAACACAAAGCCGTTGTTGCCCAAAAGACGGCCATGTGGCAGGGAATGAATATTCAACCCTTTGATACACTCATCTTTTTTGCTTCCTCATTACCTGTCCGCGGATGTTGCACACAAAAAGAAAGTTTTTTGGGAAGGTATAATACCGAGGAAAAACCCGAAGCCGTCTTAAATGGGGAATTTAAGAATTTTTATCTTTGTTCGGGAGAAGATGGAATCGGTTGCTTTAAACATGTCCTGAACTTAAAGGCCGGGGAGACAAAAGACTTTACGGTTGTCTTGGGACAAATGACAGGGATGCCGGAAGTCACGAAAGTTTTAACAAAATATCGTGAGGTTAAAAATGCCCAAGAAGAATTAGAGTACACTAAGGCTTTATGGAAGAAACGCATTGCTGATAATATTGTCATGGAAACTCCGGATAAGGATTTTGATACTCTGTTTAATATTTGGGTGAAATATCAAGTTTACATCTGCAATTTTTGGTCACGCTCGCCCAGTTATTATCATGAAGGTTCAGGTGGTCGAGGCTACCGAGATTCCTGCCAGGATTCCGAGGCCATTGTTTCCATTAATTCTCAATTAACCAGAGAAAAAATTCTTAAACTTGCTTCCCTAATCCGTCGGGATGGGACCTCTGCCCCGGGTTGGTCGGATACGAAAGGGCCTTATAAATTTCTTCCTAATAAAGATCATCAGGTTTGGTTAACGGCTACAGTCAGTGCTTATATTAAAGAAACGGGTGATAAGGATATTCTTCTCAAAAAAATCCCTTATCTTAAGGATCAATGGATTCGTGGTTGGGAAACTAATCCAAACCATAAGGGGCCAGCTCAGATGGATGGAGAGGGGACATTGTTAGAACATTTAGAGAAGAATCTAGAATTCTGTTTTAATGACGTTGGGGAAAAGGGATTACCCAAAATTGGACATGCGGATTGGAACGATGCTATTGATGCCGCGGGGATCAGACATAAAGGAGAAAGTGTTTGGCTAGCTCAGGCCTTGGTTCGCTCGTTAAAGTTATTAGCGGAAATTTGTGAGTTTATCGGAGAAAATGAGAAAAAAGCTAGATATCTTCAGATGGCCCAAACTATGGATAACCGGATTAATTCAATAGGCTGGGATGGAGAGTGGTATGCTCGAGGATTCGATGATGATGGCGTAGTTTATGGCAGTAAACAAGAAAAGGAGGGAAAAATTTTTCTCAATACTCAAGCTTGGGCAATTCTTGCTGATGTGGCTAAAGGTGAGAGATTAAAACAAATTGTGCAAGCAGTTGATAAATATCTCAATGGTTCGCATGGATTAGCCTTATTTTATCCGGCCTTTTCTTCTTGGGTTAAGCGACTTGGTCGTATCAGCATGTTCTCCGAAGGAACTAAAGAAAATGCTGCCATCTTTTGTCATGCCGCAACTTTTATGAATGTTGCTTACGCGATGAGTGGTTTTGGTGATAAAGCTTATGAATCCTTAAGAAAAATTATGCCCAATGCCCAAAAGGACAAGGATTTGTATAAAACCGAACCTTATGCTTTTTCAGAGTATTTGGTAGGGCCAGAGAATCCGTATCGTTATGGGGAAGGTGCTTTCACTTGGATTACCGGTTCTTCGGGATGGAATTTTATGCTCGCCACGGAATGGATTTTAGGAGCACGACGTGATTTCAAAGGACTTAAGGTCGACCCTTGCATTCCTTCGAAATGGAAAAAATGTTTTGTTCGGCGACCATTTCGTGGGGATATTTATGAAATTGAAATTCTTAATCCCCAAGGCAAAGAGCAGGGAATCAAACAACTCCTGGTGGATGGGAGAGAAATGGATGGGAATATTATTACCCCTTTCCTCGATGGAAAAGCACATAAAGTGACCGCCATTCTGGGTTAAGTTTATTCTCGTGACCAACTTTGACAAAATACTCCTCGCATGTTACACTTATGAAATTAATTGTTCTTTTTGAACACGAAATTTTAACAGGATTGTAACTTATTAATCAATAAAGTTTAATAGAATTTTTGTAATAATCGTTGAGTTCCCCCAATATCCATTTTAGAGAATCAATAATCGATTAAGGTGAAGTGATCCTAATTGTATTTAAGGATCAGACGGAAAGAGGATATGCGTAAGGTACTCATTTTAAGTCTATCTTTGTTATTCTGTCTTATCGGTTGTGCCCAACCTCCCCAAAAATCCAATTCCATTGTCATCTGGCATTGGATGACGGATCGTCAGAAATCCTTTGAGCAACTTGCCCAACTCTACGAACAACAAACAGGAGTTAAAGTTACTTTTGAGTTATATGCCCCTTCCGATGTTTATTCCCAAAAAGTCATTGCCGCAGCCCAAGCCAAAATTTTGCCAGATATTTATGGTATTCTCGATAAGAAGGCCATTGTTGCTTCCTTTATCGAAAGCAGACTCGTGGCGGATTTAACGGATGAATTTAAAAAAGATGACGGTGCTTGGGAGAAAAGTCTATTTCCCGAGGCTCTTGCGGTGAATCGTTTTGAGGA
>JAHFGK010000260.1 GCA_023247475.1 Candidatus Omnitrophota bacterium | reverse complement strand
AGTTCGTTTGTGTATATTGAAAAAGAATTTCGCAAAAAATGCTAAAATAGCGAAAACAATCCCTAGTAAAAAGGAGACACCCCATCTTAAACCAATCGTTGCCGATACTGTTGGATCTTGAAAACAAACACTACAGGCGAAGATTGGAGTTGAGCGAACGAGATTTGCTATAAGGTGAGTTAAAGATATCATAAACTTTTTTGTGTGTTATTTCTCATAATTCGTTAACTATTTTTTAATTTCTTGCAAAACTTATAAAGATAGACTCCTAACAAAAAAGCGAAAATAAAAGAAACTATTCCCATCACAAAATATCCGGATTTAAGATTTTCCTGCGAATACCGGACAGCCCAGAAACCAAACGCGACAGAAAGTAAGATGGAAGAAATAATAAAAAGGATATGAAAATCTTTTAAAGACAATTCCTGCCTCCCTCTCCTGTGAATATTAGTGGCCGTGTTCAACGTGTGTGGTTGCGCCTTTGGTATGTAGATACTGTGTGCCTGTAATGATATCATGGTGCTCATAGGCCGGCAGAGTTAACAAGACGAAAAAGAAAATAACGGTAAAACTTAAGACAATGTAAACAAGTTTTTTCTCGGAAATGAGATGCATAAAGTAGCAGGCCACCAGCGATGCTTTGATCGTGGCAATGCAAAGAGCGAGGATAATGGCGAATACAATCGGGAATTTTAAATAACTGGCCCCTACGGTCACCACAGTAAAAACAAGTAAGGCCCCAAAGACCAAATAATATCCTTTAATTTCCTTTTGAATATCATGAGTGTGTGTACTCATAGTCTTCCTTTCGGATTTATAGTAAATACAAAACGGGGAACAAAAAAATCCACACTAAGTCCACAAAGTGCCAATAGACACCGGCAATTTCAATACGATTGGTAAAACGTTCCGGATCAGAATACCACATCTTCGTTCCCGGGCCTAACAAATAGGAATTAACGATGATTCCTCCAATGACGTGCAAGGCATGGAGTCCAGTTAAAGTAAAATAAATGGCCATATAAGTACTATATTTAGGGAAAAGACCGTGTTCAAATTTTGCGTGATACTCAAAAGTTTTAATCAAAAGAAAGATAAGCGCACACAAAATGGTGGAGCCTAGAAAAATTCGGAACTTTTTTAAACTATTTTCTCGTAAAGCCGCCCATGAGAGAACCATGGTCACGCTTGAGGTGATTAGAACGATTGTATTTAAGGTTCCAATGGGGACATTCAAAATCGTTGCCCCTCGCGGCCAATGTTCAGCACCAATACGTAAAATGATATAAGTGGAAAACAAAGCTCCAAACAACATCACTTCAGACGAAAGAAAAAGCCATATCCCCATCTTAGCGTTGAATAATCCCGTATCTGGACGTGGTTTTACCGTATATGGGATGATTTCATCAGGAATCGAAGTCGATGACATATTAGGAATTCCTTTCCCAAATTTATCGGAATTAAGTGGTTTCTTGATACTGCGGTGTAAAATCCTTGGTTGCTCCGGGCACACTATATTCATATGGCCCACGATAAACATGAGGTGCAACTTCAAAGTTTCCATGTGGTGGAGGTGATGGTGCTGCCCATTCTAAGGTCGTGGCCTCCCAGGGATTATCGGTTTGAACTTTCTTTCCCTTAAATAAACTCCAAAAGAAATTAATAATAAATGGAATTTGTGCTAAAGCTAAAATCCATGCTGCAGAACTTATAAGGACATTCAGTTGCAATATCTGTGGTGAGAAAGAGTAACTGGCTCCTCCATCATAGAGCCGACGAGAAAGTCCAGCTAATCCTTGGATCATCATCGGAAAGAAAATAAAATTCATGCAGATTAAGGAAGGCCAAAAGTGGATTTTGCCGAGAAACTCATTCATTTGTCGACCAGTAATTTTCGGGAACCAATAATAAATACCGGCAAATAATGCAAAGATCGTTCCCGGCGCGACAATATAATGGAAATGACCAATGACATAATAGGTGTCATGGAGAGGAATGTCACTGACGGATAACCCCAACGGCAGTCCGGTCAAACCACCAATACCAAACATAGGCAAAAAGGCCAAGGCAAAAAGCATAGGAATATTAATTCTAATTGATCCTCCCCACAGCGAGAGAAATAAAGCCGTTAAAATGATAACCGATGGAATGGAAATGATCATGGTCGTTGCTTGGAAAAAGGCGCTAATGGCTGTTCCCATCCCGGTTAAGAACATGTGATGGGCCCAGACGATAAAAGACAGAAAACCGATAGTAATGACGGAATAAACCATGGATTTGTAACCCCAGAGAGGTTTTCGGATATTGTTGGCAATAATCTCTGCGACAATTCCCATAGCGGGAAGAATAAGAACATAAACTTCTGGGTGACCTAAAAACCAAAACAAATGCTGCCATAATAAAACACTGCCTCCCCCACTGACATTCAAGGGTTGACCGCTCACTACCAAGCCGCTGGGTAGAAAGAAACTCGTTCCAGCAATGCGATCCATAAACTGCAGAACGGCAGCCGCCTCCAGAGGCGGAAAGGCTAACAATAAAAGAAATGCAGTGATTAACTCCGACCAAACAAAAAAAGGCATTCGCATAAAGCTCATGCCTGGTGCCCGCAATTGAAAGATTGTAGCAATAAAATTAATTGCCCCTAATAAAGATGAATTAATAATAAAAACCATACCGATGATCCATAGCGTTTGTCCCATGGTGGCGATATCCGATAAAGGGGTATAGGAAGTCCATCCTGCAGCAGCCGCTCCGCCAGGAACAAAAAAACTAACGATCATAATGATTCCAC
>JAHFGK010000259.1 GCA_023247475.1 Candidatus Omnitrophota bacterium | reverse complement strand
ACCATATAATATTGGCAAGGTTTATGAGAAACGTGTTGGTATCGAACAATATTTATCATGGCACGAGCAAGGTATTGAATCGTTTTTGAGAATTTTAAAACAAGATGGGAGTGTGTGTTGGCAGGTAGGAAATTATGTTGAGGATGGAGAGGTTTTCCCTCTGGATATTTATTTTTATCAAATTTTTAAGAAATTCGGATTTAAGTTAAGAAACAGAATTATATGGCATTTTGGACATGGTCTTCATGCGTCGAAACGATTTTCGGGACGCTATGAAACCATTCTTTGGTTTACAAAGAGCGATAATTATAAATTTAATTTGGATAATGTTCGTGTGCCTCAAAAGTATCCCGGGAAGAGAGAATACAAGGGAGAGAACAGAGGACAGCCGTCATGTAATCCAAAAGGAAAGAACCCTTCGGATATATGGCAGGTATTAACTAATGATTGGGATGTATGTTTGTGGGATATCCCTAATGTCAAATCTAATCATCCTGAAAAAACTATTCATCCGTGCCAATTTCCAATCGAACTAGTGGAGCGATGTGTCTTGGCAGTTACAGATGAAGAGGATAGAGTATTTGATCCATATTGTGGTGTGGGGTCGGCATTGATCGCTGCTGTTAAGAATGGTCGCAGAGCCATTGGCTGTGATAAAGAGGAGCAATATATTAATATTGCTAAACAAAGACTAAAGGATTATTTCTTGGGACGTTTAAAGAGCCGACCGATAGGGAAACCTGTCTTTGTCCCAACAGGTCGGGAAAAGATATCTCAAATTCCTGTCGAATGGAGAAAGGACGATATCGTCAATGAAAATAGTCGGGATTTATTCGTTCAACAAAGGTAAAGAATATATAGAAAAGCACTACCCTAAGCTTTTAAAAGAGATTTACGGGGTCGTTGAATTGGTTGACGCCTCTTCTTGCAAGGTTAAGATTAGTAAAGAAAAGACAATGAAAGGTAAATCGTTGTATAGCCCTATTAAGTTAAACCAGGAATTTAAAAAATTTTTTAAAGCAAAACATTGGGAAAATATTCGTGTGAAATGTGATTATCCTCATGAATATTATATTAATGGTTATTCTAGCAAAGGAACTAGGGGCGCCTTTAGAGAGATGGATTTTATCAGAAATGAACTAGGAGTCGAATTGCAGTTCGGTAAATATGCTTTTATGGTCTATAATGTCTGCGCCAAAATGACAATTTTTAGCAATTTGGGTTATATTAAGGCAGGGATAGAAATAGTCCCAATCAAAGAACTGGCCGAGTCTATGTCGACGGGAGTTTCATATTTCGAACAGTTTGTATGGGATTTAGAGAAACGGGGAAGGGCAGATATTGACATACCAGTCCTTATTTATGGTATTACTGCTTAGGGAGGTTAAATAGGATGCAAGTTGATGAACAATAAGTTGTTTTACGAGAGGCCCAAATTAGTTAATAGGCCCTGGTGTAAAACTTATAAGCCAGAAAACGGTTGTTTGTACTGTGGTAGTAATATATTCCGGTTTTATTCTTCTATTTATGGGAAGAAATATTACCAGTGTGAAAAATGTAGGGGAATTAACCATTAATGAGATGAAATATTTCTTATTCGTTTCATTTAATTCGAGTTTAAATCATAACGCTCTGTATGATTCTTTGATCGCAGCCCAAGAAATCTTGGAATAATTGGTTGAGGGCGAAAATCTTAATTTAAAATTTGAAGAAATTCCAAGCGTGGAAGAATTGGATAAACATTTTGTACTTCATGACGATTATTATGGAGGGTTGTCTAACGGCACTTGGTTTCATATTCAGGAAACGTCTGATGAGAATATTCACAGAATGTTGGGAATGACATCAGTGTAATAAAAAAGAAAGCCCAAAGCGCGAACTCTGGGCGAGGGCAGTTAATAAATCGGCTGATTGTTTTAACCCTTGAAAGTACTTTACCATAGTCCTAAGTGAGTTCAAGGGCTATGGTTCTTTTTTTATACGAGGAATAAGGAGGAATAAAAATGTATTTTGAATCACCTTTAGAAAGGTTATTGAGAGAATCCCGTGAAAGGGAGCAAAGAAAGAATAATGCGCTTCTAGCCGCGCTGTTGGCACAAGGAGGTTCTTCGCCGCAGAGCACTATAACCGTCCCCAACCCTTTCTTTCAAACTATTTTGAAACAACAGAAACGAAAAGTATTCGTTAGTTTTCATCATAAAAATGATCAAGCATGGTTTGACTATTTTACGAAGAAATTCTCTGATCAATACGACGTCTTTCAGGATAAATCAATCGGAGAAACAAAAGTACGAAGTGACGATCCGGAATATATCAATCGTGCTATCCGTGAAGATTATATTAAGGGGTCGTCAATAACCATTGTTTTATGTGGGCAGGAAACGCAGAAGAGAAAATATGTCGATTGGGAAATTTATTCCACTCTTCATTATGAACATGCTTTACTTGGGATTGCTCTGCCTTCTGCAACTAAGTCAAAGATTATTGTTCCTTCTAGGTTACATGACAATATTCAATCAAGCTATGCACATTTTATTTTTTGGATTGATGACGCGCTGGAGTTAAAGAAAAATATCGAAGCAGCTCTTAATAAGAGCGAAAAGGCAAGCCTCATTAATAATAGTCGAGAAAAAATGGGAAGGAATTTATCATGAGTAATCATGAAAATAAACTTAAGCATTTGGAATTTATTCAGGCTGTTATATCGAGGATGGCGAATAATTCATTTATATTGAAAGGCTGGACGGCAACAATTGTTATTGCCCTGTTTACTTTAGAGCATTTTGATTCAAAGGGTCAGTTTCTGGTGATAG
>JAHFGK010000062.1 GCA_023247475.1 Candidatus Omnitrophota bacterium | reverse complement strand
TTCTAGCTATACTTATACGTTGGAAAGTGTTATCCAAGCTGAGCATAAAAACTTAGCTATTTATAACATTACAATTAGCACCAATGAGGTCAAGCGAAAATCTCGGCTGTTTACGAATATACGGGAGTACATCGAGCGATCCATTGTCACGATTATCCGTGTTTATGCGATGTTTAATCCCTTAAGGTTATTTGTCACTTTAGGGGTCTGGACATCCTCCGCTGGTATCCTTTTAATATTCCGATTTTTATATTATTATTTTCTCGGCCAAGGCCAAGGCAAGATCCAATCGTTAATTATCGCGGCTGTGCTTTTAATCATTGGCTTTCAGATAATAATTATTGGACTTGTCTCCGATCTCATAGCCGCCAATCGTCGGTTACTTGAGGATACTCTTCTTAGAATTAAAAGGATTGAACTTTCCTTAAGGAAAAGATGGCCTCGACTCTTCTGATAACGTCATCATAATAGCTTCATGAATATCCTTTTTGATATTAATCATCCAGCACACGTCCATTTATTTCGCAATGCAATCAAGGAATTAGAAAAGAGGGGGGATAGAATCATAATCGTGGCTCGTGATAAGGATGTTACTGTTCGATTGCTGGATTATTATGGTTTTCGCTATCATCTTTTAAGTAAAGCCTCTAAAGGCCTTGTGCAATTAGCCTTAGAGTTACTCATAAGACAAATCAAACTTTTTCCTATCCTTTTAAAGAATCACATCAATTTGTGTGTTTCCGTTACCGGGGCCACCTGTGTCCATATAGCACGTTTTTTGAAAATTCCCTGTCTTGTCTTTTATGATACCGAGCATGCAAAGATTCAAAATACTTTAACCATTCCTTTTGCTACGCAATATATCACCCCGGAGTACCATTTCCAAAGGTTGGGAAAAAATCACATTACTTACAAAGGGCTTCATGAACTTGCTTATTTGCACCCAAATTATTTTCAACCGGATCCATCCATTTATAATCAATTAAAAATCAGAAGAGATGAAAATTTCGTTATTATCCGATTTGTATCTTGGGCAGCGGCTCACGATGTTCGGCAAAGCGGGATTTCTTTAGAGTTAAAGAGGGAGTTAATTCATCTGTTACTTCCGTTTGCCCATGTTTTTATTGTATCCGAAGCACCTTTGGACAAAGAATTTGAACCTTACCGATTAACATTGCCACCAGAAAAAATTCATGATGCCTTAAATTTCGCAATCATGTACATTGGTGAAGGTGGGAAGATGGCACTGGAAGCGGCCGTGTTAGGAACACCTTCCGTTTTTGTTAATTCTTTAACCGCCGGGGTATTACAAAGATTAGAGCAGGATTATGATCTTTTATATAATTTTTTACCTAACCAAACTCAAGAGATTCTTAAAAGGATAGAATCTCTTTTAAAACAACCGAATTTGAAAGGAACTTGGCAGATCAAACGGCAAAAATTTTTAGGTGACCACATCGATTTAACGAAATGGATGGTGAAAAAAATTCTTGAATTTGACCCTAATGTAATTGGGGCGCCGAGGCGGCTGTGAACTAACTATAATTACATGTTATCTAGAGTATTCATTTTTCCAAATCAATCATTGAATCAGTATGGCTGAGGAAAGTATAATTATGTTATATTTTATATGGCCTATTTACACCAACCCATTTAAAAAGTAGGTGCTCATGCTTAATGGAAAAGTTATATTAGTCACGGGGGGAACCGGGTCCTTTGGTAAAAAATTCGTAGAAATCGTCTTGCGAAAGTACAAGCCCAAGAAGCTCATTATTTTTAGCCGGGATGAAATGAAACAATACGAAATGGCCAAGCAGTTTCATCATCCTTGCCTTCGTTATTTTATCGGTGATGTACGTGATGCCAATCGATTACATAGAGCATTCAATAGTGTTGATATTGTCGTCCATGCTGCGGCTCTTAAAATTGTTCCTTCTGCGGAATACAATCCTTTCGAAGTAGTTAGAACAAATGTCTTTGGTGCCGAAAATGTTATTAATATGGCTTTAGATAATAAGGTTAAAAAGGTCATCGCTATTAGTACCGATAAAGCTGTCAATCCAATTAATCTTTATGGAGCCACAAAACTTTGTGCAGAAAAAATGTTTATAGCTGCTAACAATTATGTGGGAGGTAAGTGGACAAAATTTAGTGTCGTTCGATACGGAAATGTTTTCGGTTCTAGGGGAAGCGTCATTCCTTTCTTTAAAGAGTCTGCAAAAACAGGAGTAATTCCCATAACTGATATACGTATGACCAGATTCTGGATTACCTTAACACAAGGGGTTAATTTTGTTCTCAATTGTCTTAAGGAAATGCACGGAGGAGAAGTCTTTATCCCTAAAATTCCGAGTATGAAAGTGCTTGACTTAGCACAAGCGATTTGTCCTCATTACAAGCGAAAAATGATTGGGATAAGACCTGGTGAAAAACTTCACGAAACCTTATTATCTCGGCATGAGGGTACTGATGGCTATGAATTAAAAAATAAATTTATTATCTATTCTAAAGTAATTCCCTTAAGGGGTAGAAAATTCAGAGGAAAATATTTAGGTGTCGATTTTAAAGGATATAGAAGTGACAATAACTCCCAATGGTTATCAGTTGATCAATTAAAGAAAATAATTGAACAAGAGACGTTCTAAATGAAAGTTATTCCTTATGGTCACCAATCGATTAATAAATCAGATATTCTGGAAGTTATCAAAGTTTTAAAATCAGATTGGATTACTCAAGGTCCTTATGTAGAAACTTTTGAAAAAAGTTTAGCTCAATATTGCGAAGCTAAATATGCTGTCGTTGTTTCTTCAGGAACGGCAGCACTTCACCTGGCTTGTTTAGCTGCTAGACTGAAAGAAGGTGATGAAGCCATTACTACCCCCATTACTTTCATTGCGACGGCTAATGCTATTGTCTACACTGGCGCCAAACCAGTATTTGCGGATATCAATTCAAGCACAATCAATATTGATCCTCAAGAAATAGAAAAAAAAATTACCAGAAGAACCAAGGCCATTTTACCGGTCCATTTTGGTGGGCTACCCTGTGATATGACTAGAATTCATTATATTGCCAGACAAAATAAGTTGACAGTTATCGAAGATGCCTCCCATGCCTTGGGTGCTGAATATCAATCAAAAGGTCAATGGATAAAAGTGGGAAGCTGTCAGCATTCTGATATGACCGTATTTAGCTTCCATCCTGTTAAGCATATTACAACCGGTGAAGGGGGGGCTATTACGACAAACAATAAAAAACTTTATAAATACCTAACCTCATTACGTAATCATGGAATTTATAGAGATGAGAAAACTAAGAGACGCGGTCCGTGGGTTTACGAAATGCATCATTTAGGATACAATTATCGTTTAACAGACTTTCAATGTGTACTAGGATTGAGTCAACTTACAAGGTTATATCACTTTGTGTCTAAACGACAAACAATTGCACAACGGTATAATCTCGTTTTCTCTCAATCACCTTATTTAATCACCCCTCATCAAGGGACGCTACAAAGGAGTTCCTGGCACCTTTATGTCTTACGTCTTCGATTAGATAACATGAATAAAACAAGAGATGATGTTTTTAGACAATTACAGGCACGAAAGATAGGCGTCCAAGTTCATTATATTCCAGTGCATTTACAACCTTATTATAGAAAAAAAATGGGCTATAAAAGTGGTGATTTTCCTAAAGCGGAATCATACTATAAAGGTGCTATTTCTATCCCTTTATTTCCAGCAATGACAAATGATAATCGTAGGTATGTTATCAAAAATATTTTGAAAATTGTTAACTAATATTTTTTAGGAAGCCGCCATTAAATGTGTACATAATCCCCATCCATTCTTATATCCACTTTATTAAAATTTTGCACCCATACCGAGGAACCCAAACAACATGATGTTCTGTCCTTTAGGCAATTCGGAAAATTCAGGAGTTTCCTCATCCATGCCTTAATGAAAACCATGGAAATTCCTTTAAATCAAAAGATTAGGTATTTTATCTTTCCCTAATATTTCGCAATATCCTCCTATCAAAGTAATAACAAATATGTTATACTTTCTATGTACTCTTTGAGCAAGGAGGAAACTATGATTAACAAAGGTAAAATTCAGCTGCCTTTAACTACTGAGCAATATCGGGCATCTACCCCAGTCTCGGAAAGATTTTATCAAAAATTTTTGTCTGAAGGAGGCACTAGTCATCCTGAATGGCCACGCATTACCACAGAAGATTCAGAACATCTGTTCCCACCAAGGGATAAGGGATTAAAAATTTTACTAATCAATCCCCCTATTCGCGAATGGTCCTATCCTAATATCATGCCGATTGGACAAGGATATGTTGCCGCAGTTGCTGTTATGGATGGTCACCGTGTTGATGTATTAGATCTGAATGCTTTACGTAGGGAACCGGTAAAAGATCCTCCAGAAAAATTTTCAAAATGGGTGGAAGAACAACTCGTTCAAAAATTGCTGAAAGACAAGCCAGATGTTATTGGTATTGGTGGAATTATCACCCAATACAAGCGCATTAAACAGATTACGCAAATCTGTAAAAAAGTATACCCTGAAGTTCCAATCATCTTGGGAGGAGGAATCGCATCTTGTTTGCCAGACTTTATGGTACAGAGACTTCCGATTGATGTGGCTATTATTAAAGAAGGTGAAGTCAACTTCTCAGAGGTACTTTATAGAATTGAAATTGGGGCTTCGTTTGAGGGTGCACTTGGGATAGCTTATCGTAAGGAAGTTCGCCCTGGGGAATGGGAAGTAAAAAATAATGGACTACGTACTTCTGTGCCGGCTCGTAGCCAAGGTTTGGACTCATTACCATGGCCCCTAAGGTCAAGATGGCCTATTGATGAAATTTATAAAGTTAATCCTGTAGGGCATCTAAATTGGAAAAGTAAATGGGTTGATGGTGCGCCCACAACTAATATCTATTCGGTTGAGATGATTGCTTCTCGTGGCTGTCCTTATGCGGCAAAAGCCTGTGATTATTGTTATGCTTCCTACCTTGGGAAGATCTATCGTTTAAGAAGCCCTAAAGAAGTTGTGGATGAAATGCAATATATTAGTCAACGTTACGGGGCCAAATATATCCATTTCTTAGATGATTTATTGATGACCGATTATCGTTGGGCTATGGAATTATGTGCGGAGTTACGTCAAAGAAAAAAACAAGACGGATTTGAAGTAATGTGGGGAGGGACGTGTCGAACCAACATTATTGCTGATGATATAATCCGCGCCCAGAAAGAAGGGCGTCCCAATATACTCGAATTGGCCTATGAAGTTGGTATGCGTCAAGCAGGTTATGGAGTTGAATCAGCGAGTCCTATTATATTAAAGTCCATTGACAAAAGTGGTCAGACGCCAGAAAAGATGGAAATTGCAATCAAAGAGACTATTAAAGTCATGGGCTATGCTGATTGTTCCTTTATGATTGGCTCTCCAGGTGAGACTCGGGAAACTGTACAAGAAACAGTGGACTTCTGTAAAAAGGTCGGGTTAAAACCTGAGGTGTTCTTTTTTACAACAGCTTATCCCGCTACATCGTTCTGGGATTTGGCTCTTGAAAAAGGTCTAATCCGAAAAGCTGTTATGGGTGAAAAAGGTCCTGCCAATGATGATATTATCGAGGAGTATTTCTTAAAATTAGGGGAACAAGGGGAGCAAGTGCGAACTAATTTCAGTGATTTACCAGATGAAGAAATTGCTGAACTTTCCTGGTGGGCCGTTAACGGCCTTGGGGCCCAAAACAAAATCCGCCATCCCCATTCCGGGGAAGAACAGGATCTGAAAAAGCCATCTATCCGAGGCGCTACAAAAGCAGATTTATAATGAGACTATAATCATTCAAGAAGAAACTATTCTGAATGTTTGTATAAAGATATCCTCAAAAAATTCTTACTATGAATATTGTAGGGATCATTCCTGCCAGGGGGGGGAGTAAAGGACTTAGCGATAAGAATATCCTCAATCTGGGTGGGAAACCGGTTATAGGGCACTCCATAGAAGCCGCATTAAAATCCAAATGTTTAAATAAAGTTGTAGTCTCGACGGATAGTATTAAAATAGCGAATATCGTAAAAAATTTATATAGTATCGACGTCATTATGAGGCCTCCCGAATTTGCTCAAGAAGATTCCCCCATTGAGCAATCTTTACTCCATATTGTTGAATACTTACAGAAAAATCAAAATTTTACCACAGATATTGTTGTGTGGCTCCAAGCAAACGTGCCTTTCAGGAAAGAAGGAATCGTTGATAAGATAATTGAAAAACTGATTGATTTTAATGCTGATTCTTGTGTAACTTGTTATGAGGTAAAAGAATTTCCTGAAGTTATGCAAGTCATCGCTTCAGATGGGACCTTAAAACCTTTTTATCAAGATGTTACAGCTATCCGAAGACAGGAGTTTCCCAAAAGATACTTGCTCGATGGCAGTGTACTCGCATTAAGAGCAAAAAATCTTTTTGAGACTCGCGGCATTAGGAAAACGCATGTTTATCTTGGTAAAAAAATCCTTCCTGTCATTCAGGAAGAAACATTTTATTCATTAGAAATTGACAGCCGGTATGATTTACTATTAGCTGAATTCTATATCCAAAAAGGATTCATCAACCCACAATAGTATCAGCATATAGATTTTAAAAAATATGCGGCAATGAAAATGACCGAGCAAATGAAAACCTGGGGAGGTCAGTTTGGTAAGGATTATACGGATCGAAGCCCCCAGACTGCCAAGGAAGTCGATGAGCTTTATAAACAACGGTATGGTATAACTAGAAGTGCAATGAATGTGGAATTTATCGGGGATTTAGACAAAAATATCAAAATACTCGAAGTGGGATCTAATGTAGGAACTCAACTGATGATGTTACAAGAAATGGGATTCTATAACCTATATGGGATTGAATTGCAAGATTATGCGGTGGAAAAATCCAAGAAGCTTACAAAGAATATCAATATTATCCAGGGACATGTCTTTGATATTCCTTTTAAAACAAGCTACTTTGATTTAGTTTTTACTTCTGGGGTTTTAATCCATATTAGCCCTCAAGATATCGAGTTGGCGCTAAAGGAAATATGCCGGTGTTGTCGTCATTTTATTTGGGGACTGGAATACTATAGTGAAAACCTAGAAAGTGTTAAATATAGAGGGCATAATGATCTATTATGGAAGTGTGATTTTGCTAAAGCGTACTTAGATAAAATTAAAGGCCTGAGTTTAAAGAAGAAGAAAATATATAGATATTTAACTGACGACAATCTGGATATCATGTTTCTTCTGGAGAAAGAAGGATGAAATCATTTATTGAAATAGTTAAAGATCAGTGGACAGGAGAATAAAATGATCAAATACATTAAATATTGTAAAAGCTGTATTATGCCGGAAACAAAACCGGATCTATATATTGACGATCAGGGGATTTGCAGTGCGTGCCGTTATTATGAAAGCAGAAAACAAGTGGATTGGAATGAGCGAAAAAAAGAATTGCTGCAAATCCTTGAACAATATCGCTCAAAAAATGGTACTAACTATGATTGTATCATCCCGGTTAGTGGTGGGAAAGACAGTCACTTCCAGACAATCCGCATGCTCGAATTAGGTATGAATCCATTATGTGTCACATCAACAACAGATAAACTTTCTGACATTGGACGATACAACATTGAAAATTTAAAAAAACTTGGCGTTGATTATATTGAAGTCTCCGCTAACCCAGTTGTCCGCCGAAAAATAAATGCCATTGCCTTACGGCAAGTCGGGGATATCTCCTGGCCCGAACATGTCACGATCTTTACCATTCCTGTGCGGATAGCGGTCCAACTCAATATTCCACTTATTGTCTGGGGTGAGAACTCTCAGCATGAATACGGAGGACCAGCCTCTGATGCCCAAAACAAATATTTAACCCGACGTTGGCTAGAAGAATTTGGGGGATTATTAGGTTTACGTGTTTCTGATCTTGTTGGACAAGAAGGGATTGAATCCGAAAACCTCATTCAATACACTTACCCTAGTGATGAAGAACTTAGACGCGTAGGAGTTACTGGTATCTTTCTGGGTTATTATTTTCCTTGGGATGGTTATCGAAATGCTTTAATCTCACAAGCATATGGTTTTCGAACTTATCATAAAACTGTAGAAGGATCTCTTGTGAATTATGAGAATCTCGATAACTGTCAAACAGGGATCCATGATTATTTTAAATTCTTAAAATTTGCTTTCAGCAGAGCCACCGATCTGGCTTGCATGCATATCCGTCGAGGACGTCTTTCAAGAGAAGATGCGATCAAACTTGTCAAAAAACACGATGGGCAGTTCCCCTGGGAATATTTAGGATGCCCACTTGAGGATATCCTAAAAGAATTGGATATGACAGTTGAAGAGTTTATAGTTATTTGCGACAGGTTCACGAATAAAAAACTTTTCGTTTGCGATGCTAACGGTAAACTAATCAAAGACAAACAAGGGAACCTCACAAAAATTAACTACGATAACATTGATAATCAATGAAGAAAGTTGCTATTATTGACTATGATATGGGTAATACTGATTCTGTAAGGCGCGCCATTGAAGAATGCGGTGGTACTCCTACCATTACCTCCCAATCATCAGAAATTCGACAAGCCAGTTATATTATTCTACCAGGGGTTGGTGCCTTCGCCGATGGGATGAAGAATATTAAAGAGCGACAACTCGATAAGATACTTTATGAGCAAGTCATCGAAAAAAAAGTTCCCTTCTTAGGAATTTGCCTAGGGATGCAACTTTTAGCCGACAAAGGATTGGAAGGAGGAGAAACTCAAGGCTTGGGGTGGATTCAAGGTGAGGTGAAGCGACTACAATCCTTCGATCCCAAGGAAAGGATTCCCCATATGGGTTGGAATGAAGTTATTATTCAAAGGCCTTCTGCTTTCTTTAAAGATTTCCCTTTGCAAAAAGATTTTTATTTTGTCCATAGCTATCATCTTGTTTGTGAAGAGGAAAATGATATCCTAGCACGAACACCATACTGTGGCAGCTTTGTAGCTGCTGTTGGTCGAAAAAATATTTATGGTGTGCAGTTCCATCCGGAAAAGAGTCAAAAATTTGGACTAAAATTGATCCAAAATTTTCTGATGTTATAGATATAAAGAGAAGATGCTCAAATTATTAAGTCCTATTTTTCGAAAAATCATAATTTGGAAATTTCCACGTCTACTTAGAGATTGTGCCCGGGTTTTTGGTTACAACAATAATTTCACCATTGGCGGGATTACTTATAAAACAGATCCTTGCAGTGTAGGAAGGACTCCTCTCGGGGAATTGACTGCTGGGGGAGCTATCCAAATGATTAAAGAAAGGGGATTGCGAAATTTAAGGGTTTTGGATATCGCCTGCGGCGTCGGAACCATTGGACTGACAATCTATACGAAATTAAAAGAAGATAGTGTCATCAAGGAAGTTGTATTTGCGGATATCAATATTTTCAATTTAAATTCTTTAAGAAGAACTCTTGCAATAAACAATCTCAGTGATTTAGAAGGGAAATGTTTTCATATATATCTATCCGATGCCCTTAAGCACATCCCTAAAACTGAAAAGTTTGACATCGTAGTTTCAAATCCACCCAACTTTTTTATCCAAGATTTCCTTAATATCGAAATGTCGGGCAGTACTCTGGGAAGGTACTCCAGAGATTGGAGTTTCCATAAATCAGTTTATGGAGAGGTTCATGAATATTTGACAACCCAAGGTGAAGTTTGGTTTCTAGAAAATTCGGAAGCCATAAAGGAAAATGAGGCTAAATTCTTAATTGAAGAAAATCCGAATCTAACTTGTGAAATCAAACCTGCTTCTCGAGAAAGGCGTAGTCTCTATTGGACCGTCACAAAAAAAAAGTGAAATTCTCAAAGCACAAATCTTATTAATTTGGAATTACTTCTCCTCTTCCTTTATGTTAAAAGTTCGTATTATGCCCACATTACTTTTTAAAGACGTTGGGTTAGTCAAAGGCGTACGATTTGATAGTTGGCGACGAATAGGAACAGTTATGCAGTCCGTAAAAGTTTATAATATGAGGGAAGTCGATGAATTGGTTTTTTTAGATATTTCCGCTACAAAGGAAGGTCGCCGACCAGATTTTGATACCATTGATGATATAGCTGACGAATGCTTTATGCCTCTCACGGTCGGTGGTGGTATTCGAACTATTGACGATATCAAACAATTATTAAAGGTAGGCGCAGATAAAGTTGCTATTAATACGGCAGCCATTGAAACGCCTGAATTAATCCTGTCCGCTAGTAAAAAATTTGGCTCCCAATGTATTGTGGTTTCTATCGATGTCAAGAAGCAGTCCAATGGACAATATGAGGTCTTCACCCATTCTGGGACTAAATCAACCGGGAAATCCCCTATTGAAATAGCTAAAAGAGTTGAGGACCTCGGAGCTGGTGAGATATTACTCACTTCGATCGACCGCGATGGAACTATGCTAGGGTACGAAATTGAACTAACACGGCAAGTAAGTGAAGCCGTGTCTATTCCTGTCATTGCTTCTGGTGGAGCAGGTCACTATCAACACATGCTAGAAGTTTTAAAAGAGGGGAAGGCTTCTGCGGTCGCTGCAGCGAGTATTTTTCATTTTACCCAACAAACCCCTTTAGAGGCGAAAAATTTTTTAGCCCAAAATGGGATACCAACAAGGATCTCATGAGATTTATTATAAGAGCAGATGCTTCAAGTATAATCGGAACTGGTCACATATTTAGGACTTTGTCTCTCGCCAAAAAATTAAAATCATTAAAGCACAAAATCATATATTTATCTCGAAGTCTCCCCCACACAGTTAAGCATAGGATTATATCATCGGGATTTAAGATCATACCAATCCCGCCAATGAAGCCGTTTGAATCCGAGAAAAAATTTGTTTTAACCGTGCTAGAGAAAGTAAAACCTCGCTGGGTCATCGTAGATCACTATCTTGTCAAGGATACCTATTTCCTCAGTTTAAGAAAAAATCCTCTCATGAGAGTAATGGCTATTGATGATATTAATCATACGAAGTTTCCTGTTGATCTTTTACTAAATCAAAATATAGGAGCCTCAAAATATAAATATCAATGCGACAAGCATA
>JAHFGK010000258.1 GCA_023247475.1 Candidatus Omnitrophota bacterium | reverse complement strand
ATTGGTGATTGTGGGGGGGGAAATCACGACTTCCACCTTTGTCGATGTCCAAAAGCTTGTCCGACGGGTACTGATGGAAATTGGTTATACGCATCTTAAATATGGTTTTGTGGCGGACACGTGTGCCATACTCAATGCGATTAATAGTCAGTCGCCGGATATTGCGCAAGGCGTGGATACGGGTGGGGCAGGAGATCAGGGAATCATGATTGGTTATGCCTGCGATGAGACGCCCGAATGCATGCCTTTACCGATTATGTTGGCTCATAAATTAGTTCGAAGAGTTGAAGAAGTTAGAAAAAAGCAAATCTTAGATTATTTGGGGCCGGATTGCAAAAGTCAAGTGACCGTGGAATATGACGATGGTAAACCGAAAAGAATTGATGCGATTGTCCTGGCTTGCCAGCACACGGAAAAAATTTTGGATAAGAGTGGAAAGTTTATTACGCCTGAGGCCAAAAAGGAAATCATTAAAGTTATTGCCGACCCCATTGTGGGAGAGATGACCGACAGCAAAACCAGATATTATATTAATGAGACAGGGAAGTTTCTCATCGGTGGTCCGCAATCAGACACGGGTATGACAGGCCGTAAGATTATTGTCGATACTTACGGTGGCGTGGTTTCTCATGGCGGAGGAGCGTTCTCGGGGAAGGACCCGACGAAAGTGGATCGTTCGGCCACCTATATGGCCCGGTATGTTGCGAAAAATATTGTGGCCGCCGGTCTGGCCAAAAAATGTTGGATTCAATTTAGTTATGTGATCGGTCGAGCCGAACCCATCAGTGTCATGGTCGACACGTTCGGGACAGGAAAGGTGTCGGAACAAAAATTAGTGGAATTGATTAGAAAGCATTTTGATCTAACGCCACGGGCAATTATCCGGGATTTAAAATTATTGACTCCTATTTACCAAAAAACAGCTGCTTACGGTCATTTTGGTCGGGAAGAATTTGAATGGGAGAAAACAGACAAAGCGGAAGCTTTAGCCAAACAAGTTCGCGATTATTGTGCCGTTTAATTTAGGAAAAATAAAGAGTGACATTGAGCTTAGCTAAAATAGAAAAGGAAACGCCTATGCCTACTTATGACGTTAAGGATTTATCCTTAGCCAAGAAGGGAAAATTACGCATTGAATGGTCCAAAAAAGATATGCCCGTCTTGTCTTTAATTGAAAAACGTTTCGCGAAAGAAAAGCCGCTTAAAGGGTTAAGACTCAGCGCGTGTCTTCATGTCACCACCGAAACCGGCAACTTAGCCATTGTTTTAAAAGCCGGGGGAGCGCAAGTGAATGTGTGCGCGTCCAACCCGCTTTCTACTCAAGATGATGTCGCGGCCTCATTGGTGAAAGATTATGATATCCCTACGTTTGCCATTAAAGGAGAAGATCGAAAAACGTATTATCGACATCTTAATGCGGTTTTAGATCAGAAACCGCATTTAACGATGGATGATGGAGCCGATTTAGTTTCCGAAATCCATCAAAAAAGAAAAAATTTAAGTGAATATATTATGGCGGGGACGGAGGAAACCACAACGGGCGTGATTCGTTTAAAGAGTTTGGAAAAACAGAAATTGCTTATGTACCCGATCATTGCCGTTAACGATGCCATGACCAAACATTTTTTTGATAATCGTTATGGGACGGGGCAGTCCACCCTCGATGGAATTATTCGCGCGACCAATCGTTTGGTTGCCGGCTCGACATTTGTTGTGTGCGGTTACGGATGGTGTAGCCGCGGAGTAGCGATGCGTGCCAAGGGGATGGGAGCAAAAGTGGTGGTGACCGAAATTGATCCTTTGCGAGCCTTAGAGGCAACGATGGACGGGTATCAAGTCATGCCGATAAAGCAGGCTGCCAAAGTTGGGGATATTTTTGTCACATTAACCGGGGACCTCAATGTCATTCGTGCCGAGCATATGCTAACCATGAAAGACGGAGCAATCTTGGCGAATTCAGGTCACTTTGATGCCGAGTTGGATTTAAAAGGTTTAGCCAAAGTCACGAAAGCTAGAAGAATGATCCGCGATTTCGTGGAAGAATTTACTCTCGAAAATGGAAAGAATATTTATATTTTAGGAGAAGGACGATTGATCAATTTAGCCGCTGCCGAAGGTCATCCGGCATCGGTTATGGATATGAGTTTTGCTAACCAAGCCCTCTCGGCGGAATATGTTGCTAAGAATCATAAAAAATTACAGAAAAAGGTCTATAGTGTCCCGGAAGATATCGATCGCATGATTGCTAAACTGAAATTAAAGGCATTAGGGATTGAAATCGATACTTTAACTCCAGAGCAGGAAAAGTATTTGTCCAGTTGGACCATCGGGACGTAATAAGCTTCCATAATTTTAAAGGCTTCGGAAAGATGCCTGATAAACAATGATTTATTTGAATCCATGAACTCAATTAAAAAAATTGGTATATTAACATCGGGTGGGGATAGTCCTGGTATGAATGCAACGATCCGCAGTGTGGTACGCACGGCACTCTACCATGGTCTTGAGGTGGATGGTATTATCCGAGGCTATCAAGGATTGATTGATGATGATATTGTTTCGTTGAATCATCGTTCGGTGTCGAATATCATCAATCGAGGAGGAACTATTTTAAAAACAGCACGCTCGGAAAAATTTAAAACAGCGGAAGGTGAAGAAATAGCCATCAAGACATTAAAGAAACACAACATCGATGCGCTGGTTGTGATTGGGGGAGACGGTTCTTATCGTGGGGCATTAAGTCTTTATGAAAAATGGCAGTTTCCCGTTATCGGGTTACCGGGAACAATTGATAATGATTTGTGTGGTACGGATGAGACCATCGGTTGTCAAACCGCGATC
>JAHFGK010000257.1 GCA_023247475.1 Candidatus Omnitrophota bacterium | reverse complement strand
CTCAGCAAGCGGTCATCGTTGGCCCACTCAAAGGCAGTGAAATCTTGGGTACTCAACATTAACCAGCGGCTACTATATATTGTATGAACTGGAATCAACCGTATATGCCTATTCTATTTTTCCTGATTTTCAGGCAATGTGGGACTTTAACTTAAAGTGTATGGACAATGTAGACTTTAAAGGTAAAAGAGTGCTTGATATTGGCTGCAGAGATGGATTGTTCTCATTTGAAGCCGAAAAAAGGGGGGCTAGTGAGATTATGGGAATTGATAATAATATTTCAAAAGGTTCGGTAGAACTGCTTATCCCTTTTTTAAAATCAAAAGTTAGAATGCAGGAATTAAATGTATATGAACTACTCCCGGAAAAACATGGAACATTTGATATTATCCTGTTTTTTGGAGTTCTATACCATTTAAGATTTCCTTTCTTGAGTCTACAGAAAATAGCCAATTGCTTATCGGAAGGCGGGTTATTACTGATTGAAAGTGGAATGCTTAATGTCCCCACTTTAGCAAATAAAGACCTCCTTTATTGTCCGGTGGAAGAGAGTCCGTACGACCCGACTGCTTGTACGTTCTTTAATGCAAAAGGATTGTGCAGTACGATGCGTTCTTTTAATTTTCAGTTACTTGAACATAGAACCTTTGATTTTGGTATTGAAAATCCCATTATAAGAAAGTGGAAAGAACTGTATATAAGAATCAAATTTAATATCAAGAACATGTTATATGTAAATCGCGAGTTCTTTATTTTTAAAAAGGACACGCTGGCCAGGAAAGGGGATGAAATGCTTCATGCGGGATATAATCTCAAAAAACAGGATATTGAAGATTATTGGTTTGGAACACACAGAATCCATTCGCGAGGAGAAACCGGGACACATTGACTTTTAAATAAATGAACAGGAGAGAGAAATGGGGGCTGATCCCATTCCCTCATTGTTTTACCGACATTATTTTTCTATATAATTTGGGCAGCCGGGATTTTGAAACAGAGACGTTGGGAAGCAGAATAGTGTCCTAAAAAGGTAATGTGTCCCAGTTTTTCTTTCCCAAGATTCAAAATTTAATCGTCTGGTTCGACAAGAAGGATTTCTTATTTATGCTAAACTGAAAAAAATAACCGTATCAGAAGTTGATAACCTTAGAGGGAATTAATCGTTTACCCATACAAGTGATTAGTGTTGTGGAATTCTGATACGATTTTTACTCAGGGCGTAAAAGATGAATTCCGAAAAAGAGAAACTGATCGTAGAAAAGCTAATGGCTTATAAAAAAGGCTATGCCATGATTTCCGGAAATGCTTTTACAAATAATCCTGAAGCCGAACAATTTATTAAACAGGATTGAGTTAGGGTTACGGTATGTGTCCCCAAATTTTCTCACCTTATTAGGAGGATTTTTATGAAGATAACCGAATTGAGTCTAAAAAATTTTAAGTCGTGGGAGAAGATAGATAAGATGAAATTAGCTCCTATTACAGGTTTGTTTGGAACAAATAGTTCAGGCAAAACGAGCATTTTGCAATTATTGTTAATGATGAAACAAACTGTTGAGTCTGCAGATCGGTTGCAGGTGTTGGATTTTGGGAGTGATAAAAGTCCAGCTAACTTAGGTAGTTTTAGGGATGTTGTTTTCGGACATATGAGTCCGGGAACATTGCAGTGGTCAATTCGATGGGAATTAGATAAGCCTTTTGAAATAGTAGGGGTGGAAGAAGAGTCGAAAGGGAAGGTTCTTTTTTCAGGTAAAGAAATTGGATTTGATGTCTTTGTGGAGGAAAACGAAAAAAAGAAATTACAAGTCCAAACACTTGAATATGCCTTTTCGAGAGGTAAGTTTACTATGAAGAGGAAGAATGGCGGGAAAGAAAATTATGAATTAGACGTACATTCCCCAATTGATTTCCATCTGAAAAAGACCACAGGACGGTTTTGGGATTTGCCTGCTCCAGTGAAATGTTATGGATTTCCAAATGAAATCAACGCACGCTACCAAAATGCTGGTTTCTTTGCTGATTTGCAACTTCAATTCGAAAACCTTTTTTTGGGGACAAAATATTTAGGCCCACTTCGTGATTATCCCAAAAGACAATATTCTTGGTTAGGAACGGAGCCAATTGATATGGGGCCACGGGGCGAACGGGTGGTTGAGGCTTTATTGGCCGCTCGTGAAAAGGGACTAAAAGTTTCAAAAGGCAAAGGGCGTCCTAAGGTTACTCTTGAAGCAAGGGTTGCTGAATGGTTAAAAGAGCTGGGGTTGATTAGTTCTTTTATAGTAGAGAAAGAGGGCGGCAATATTTATTGTGTAAAAGTTAAACGTTCAGAACAATCCGCGGATGTTTTAATTACAGACGTTGGTTTTGGTGTTTCCCAAATTTTGCCAGCAATTGTTTTGTGTTATTACGTTCCAGAAGGGTCAATTATTATTTTGGAACAACCAGAGATTCATTTGCATCCTGCGGTTCAGTCGGGGTTGGCGGATGTGTTTATTGATGTTGTTAAGCGACGTAATGTTCAAATTATCTTCGAAAGTCATAGTGAACATCTTTTAAAAAGGTTTCAGCGTCGGATTGCGGAGCAATCCTTGTCTAAAGACGATGTTGCTTTTTATTTTTCAGAAACAAATGCGAAGAGTTCGAAGCTGACGACGCTGGATGTTGATTTATTTGGGAATATAAGAAATTGGCCTGAAAATTTCTTTGGTGATCCATTTGGAGAAATGTTGGCGATAACAAAGGCGGGATTAAAGGAAAAAGCGAAATGATTAAAGTTGTGATTGACGTCAACGTTCCTATGGTTGCGAATAAACAATCTCCACAGGCCGATGAGCAGTGCATTAAAAAATGCGTGAAG
>JAHFGK010000256.1 GCA_023247475.1 Candidatus Omnitrophota bacterium | reverse complement strand
TTTAAAGAAGTCTGCCGCGTGGCGGCTCAAGAAAATGTTTCTTTAGAAATCAATTCATTTCCTCATCGGTTGGATTTGAATTCCCAGAATGTTTATTTTGCCCGTAGTCAGGGTGTAAAATTTGTGATTAATACCGACAGCCACCATACGGGACATATGGACTACATTCGCTTTGGTGTCACCATTGCCCGTCGAGGATGGTTGACAAAAGACGATGTTTTGAATACACTGCCGGTAGAAAAATTGTTGAAGGAATTTAGAAAGTAATCCGTGGTTCATAGTTGAGATTAAGAGAGAGTAAAGTTTCATTATGTCCTTCATTAGAGAGGTTGATTAAACGCATGGATGATAAAGATTTGATTAAGGGTATCTTGAGTCTTCGGGAATGGCAGGGTTTTGACTGTAAAAGAGTTTTGGCAAAACCAGGCAAACTTTTAGAAACGATTGTCGCCTTTGCTAATACTGATGGTGGGATCCTTGTCCTTGGTTTGGAAGATATTAAGAAGGCTAGCGGCGAGGCTCGCCTCATTGGGATAAATGAGAGACTAGACCATGTGGCAGAACTATTGCATTTGGTTAAAACCGATATTAGTCCAGCGTTGGGTAATATAACACATTTTGAAATTCCGATTATGAACACTTTGGGCAAGCCAGACAAGTTGTATGTTTTTAATGTCCATAAAAGCAATGATATCCATTCTCTCCGATCAGCTGATACCTTTGTGCGCAGAGGAGATAAAACCGTTAAAATTGGATCCGTTGAGATTACTCGTCTGAAATATGAAAAGGGTTCGATTAAATTTGAAGACGAACTGTCGAGTATTTCTGATTTGGAATGCTTGGATCAGAATTTACTGCAATCTTTTCGTAAGGATATTTCGAGTACTGAGACGGATATGTGGCAAATCCTTAAAGATAATGGTCTGGCGGCGGGTATAAGTGGGAATAGACAACTGGTTAAAGGAGCTGTCCTATTATTTGCGAAAAATCCGGCAGTCATTTTAAAAAAGAAATGCGCTGTCAAAATATCGCATTATCACGGGAATGAACCTTCTTTTACAGGTGAGCCAAATTTTGTCAGAAGGCCATTTACGATTGAGGGGCCGTTGCTTTATCAAATTCAACAGGCGGTTAAATATTTTGAAGATGTTGTGAGATCCTCTCCTCCTAGCTTAAGGGGTGCATCGTTTGCTCCGTCTTTTATGATTCCTGTCTGGGCTTTTCAAGAAGCTGTCGCTAACGCTGTAATTCATCGAAATTATGCTGTCGAAGATGATATACAGGTGCGATTTTTCTCAGATCGGATTGAAGTGGAAAGTCCGGGGACATATCCTGGACATATTACTGTATTAAATATCCGAAAGGAACGTTTTGCAAGAAATCCAATGATTCTTCGTGTTTTAAATCGCTTTGCCAATCCACCCAATCTCGACATTGGAGAGGGAGTGAATAGAATGTTCGAGGTCATGCGAGAAGCAAATTTATACGAACCGCTTTATATTCCTGCGGAACACAGCCCACATTCTGTTTTGGTCGTGTTGTGGAATATGCAAAAGATAGTGTATTGGGATATAGTTAGCGATTATTTGGTTAAAAAAGGATCAATTACAAACGTTCAGGCCCGAAAAATTACTGGGATATCGGATACGTTGAAAATGTCTCGTCTTTTAAAAGAATGGGTAGAGAAAAGGCTAATTGAAAAAATAGGCTCCGGAAAGCGTTCTACCGTTTATGTCAAACCGGGGCATGATATTTTAAAGAATTTATTTTCATAGGGCTTTGATAATAAAAATTTATATTTCACAAGTTGTTGATATTAATATAGTTATGGGAATCTCATTTTTCAATGACTGGTTATGTGGATTCGGCAATGACAAATTTTAAACTTTTCTCGCCACTGCAAAGATTAAACGATGGTTTGTCTGCAGCAAAGATTTTTGATGGAGAACCAAAAATCAATCTGTTTGGTGGGCGGAGGTACCATAGATTTTTCGCTTGCCAGGAGTCCTTTCGATATAATTTATTGGCACTAAATTACATTCTAAGAAGAATTGGCGAACATTACCAATTAACATATAGCAAGGAAGACAGGTTAGGTAAAAATAAAATCATTCAAAACACTGCTCTGCTTGCCGTTGACTTGGAATTTTTTTTTTAAAAATGAAAGAATTGTTTGATTCTTTAGCCTTTCTCGTTCCATTTTATTATACGAAACCTCTTGAGCATAAAAAAGATGGAGATGCCAGAGACCTAAAGAAGCCTTGGGCATACAAGGCGATGGAACAACATTTTATTGATGGTAAAACCAAAGACGAACAATTCAAAAAAATTTTAAAACAGAATGAGGAATGGATAGAAGATATTCGACAGAAAAGAACTGTTTTATCTCACAGATTCCATAGAATCTCAGTGGATTGTGATTACTGGACAAGTTCGTATTATGCATATTTATATGAAGCTAATAAAACGAGGGATTTTATACCTGATATTTTGGGCTATGTAAGTACCGCATATTTTAAATTTGTAGAATTCTTGAAAGATATCGAGTCTCATTTTAAAGATAAATGCGAAAAGGAAATGACTGGCTATAACTACTCTTATGAAGGTTCAAGTTTCTCTAATAAAATGGATAAGGTGCACTATTTCTTTGCTTCCTATGGAAAATTTCTAAACGGTAAAATTTTGATAAAAATTCATCAAAACGCAAGGAGTGGAATTGAGCCCTTGCTTGCTAAATTTTTGAATGATTTAGATATTGGATGTTGTGAATCGGGCAAAATTAATTTCCAAATTAAACCTACAGTTGAGGATTTTGTTTTAATCACTGCTCGTTGTGATTGCGGGAATCAGCTTCGCTTAGGGAATAGAGT
>JAHFGK010000255.1 GCA_023247475.1 Candidatus Omnitrophota bacterium | reverse complement strand
AATGATAGTCGCTTATATTTGCCTTATAAAATCCTGCGTTACGATTCCAATCATTTAGAAGTTAAAGTGCAAATCCCTACTGAACACCGATTTGTATGGATGATGTACAGTGATGTCTGGCATCCGCAATGGAAAGCCTTAATCAATGGAAAACTCACTTCTATCTTTCAGAGCAATCTAGCCTACAAGGCTGTTCTGCTTAATCCCGGCAACAATCATATTCATTTCTATTTTCAAAATAATCTATTAAAATTTTTACAAACATTGATTAGCATCAATGCCTTATTTTGGTTAATCCTCCTCATGGGATTAATCAAAAATTTGTGTCAAAAATAGAAAATTGATCATGAAGCTCATCATTGATATCCTTTCTTAAAATGAAATACGAAATTAAACAAGAGCCCGTTTCATGCTATCATGTCAGTAATTCTAAAAAGCATCTTAATATTCCTTTAAAAATTGAATAAAATAATTTTGCATAGAATTTAATGACTCAATTGTTTACATCTCTCTTCACACTGATTTTAGGTATCAAATTAACCTTCCATCACCCGCCTTTAACTTGGTTGGGGACAGGTCTTATTTTTGCTTCCCTAGGACTGCTTTGCCCTTTCTATCAGGAAAAAATTACACAATACATTCCAACATTAAAAAGAAATAAAATTACCCAAATTTTATTCCAAAATCCAGCCAAGGAAATTTTTGCCATTGTTCTGATCGGAATTCTCTCGATATTGATGCTTAAACGAGTCTTTTTAGGAGATCGTCCCATCAGTAGTGATCACACGGTTCACTATGCGGAAGCCTGGCAACTCAAGGAATGGCTATTCAAACAAGGGCGCCTCTGGGGATGGAGCCAAGCGTGGTTTGCCGGTTATCCATTCAATTACTTTTATCCTTTTGGTGCTTATCTGCTGGTCATTGGAATCTATTGCCTGTTCTTAGGAAAATTAACTTTGGATAATGCGTATGCTGTTGCTTTTGGATTAACTTTCTTTTTAAGCGGGTACTCAATCTATTTTCTGGGGAAACGAGCCGTCAATCGAACCGTTGGGCTGATTGCAGCTATTTTGCTTATGACCGATACAGGTAGTAGTGAAGCTGGTGGATGGGTTTGGATGGTTGGATTTGGAGTATGGCCAATCAACTTATCTTTTACCTTTGCCTTATTAGCGATGAGTCAATTTGAGCGTGTCTTGACCGGACAGAGCCGTCGAGAGTTAGGATTGTTTGGACTTTTCATGGGGCTTGCTCTTTTATGTCATCCTCTACAACTCATTCACTTTTGTTTATTCATTCCGTTAGGATGGACAGCATACCTCTTTATGTTGAATACGCCATTGAAGTTCAAAAGCACAATGAGGTTAACTCTTGCCAGTGCAATCGCAGTCTTGATAGGTGGGCTTTGGTTTATTCCTTTCTTTTCGGTCCTCCCTTATTGCCACAGCAGTGGCCTTCCTTGGCTTCCTTTAAATGAGATGGGAGCGAGATTACTTGAGGCAAACTTATTTGCCGGCATGTGGCCATTTGTATCCGTCTTAGGGTTGTTAGGGGTATTAGCATTTACTTTTTCAAAAGACCTCACTCGTTTTTTAATTGGATCAATTTCATTTCTTTATCTTTTATTGGGGTCAGATACGTTCACCCACAGGCTACTCTCAAATCCTTTTTTTGATTATCTTAAAAGCATAGAGTACCAACGATTTTCTATGTATGTTAAGATCGCTTGGTTTCTGGGAGCGGCTTATATGCTATGGAAAATATTTTATTCCTTATTACCTTCGGAACGAATAGTCATTGATGATCCGTCTCATTCCATAAATCCCAAGAATAAGATATTAAAACGATTCGCCAAACTTTTCTTAGTAGGACTTCTCATCATTCCAGTTTTCAATCCGTTCATTTCTGAATTTATTCGAAAAAATGTTTTACGACAAGTCATTTACTTATCAAACCGCAACAATCAGCAAATACGGAAGCAAGTAGCACAATGGATCAATGACAAGAAAAAAAAAGATTCGCGGTTTTTCCGGGTAGCCTTACACCACTCGCTGGATATTCAACATGACTATTTAGATTTTAAAGTACTCTTGGATGTGCCTGTGTATTCATTCGAATATACCTCGGCTAATTTTTATAAATATAAGATCACTTCCGATGATCCCACTCTTTTAAAAACCATTAACGTTCGCTACGTGTTGTCCTTGCAGCCTCTACCCGAGACATTCTGTACGTTGGCGGCACAAAAGGATAATTTGTTCATTTATGAATTTAAGGATTGGGATCCCAACCCTTTTTCTATTTTGGAAGGGGATGCTTTTGTTGAACTAAAAAAATTTTCTGATGAGGAAATTATTCTCTCGGTCGCCCCTGGTGCCACGGGTCGGTTAATGCTTCATGTTTCTCCTTTCCCGAGATGGTCAGCGACCGTAAACGGTAAACCCATCCCTATCTCAACGACCTCCTTAAAAGAGGACCCTCATAGTGGCTTTATGACCGTAGATCTCAAACACGGCCCGGGAATCTATCGTTTTAGTTTCCATAGGACTTGGGTTGAAATGACTGCTTTCTATTTGTTTCTTTTAGGACTTCTTTCAGTAGGATTAACATTATTTTCTAAACCTAAAGTCTATTCTTCCCGAAAAACCAATTTAATTAATTCTACTCAGGCTATAAATTTTACTTTAACAAAAAAAATGAAAACAAGCTAAGATAAAAAGTTACACAATACATTCCAAAATTAAAAAGAAATAAAATTACCTAAATTTTATTTCCCCTGAGGGACAGATTCCTTTAAATTCTTTTACAAACCTAGCAGCATTTCTTCCCCGCCCCATTTCGAATGATAATCGCTTATATTTGCCTTATAA
>JAHFGK010000061.1 GCA_023247475.1 Candidatus Omnitrophota bacterium | reverse complement strand
AGAATAAATATAATTATAATGAAAGAAAAAGGATTTACAAGAGTATTTTAAGACTATTTACTAATTAAACTCAAGAAATTTCTAAACTTTTTTTGTTGCGCAAGCTCACATAAGGAATCAACAACCTTGGGATCAAACTGAGTTCCACTATTTCTTTTTAGTTCATCAATGGCTTCATCAACGGATAATTTCTTTTTATAAGGTCGCCCTCGTGTCATCGCCTCAAAAGCATCCAAGACCGCCATGATCCGTGCCCCCAATGGAATCTGTTCTTTCTTGAGTCCCGAAGGGTACCCCGTCCCATTGTATTTCTCGTGATGATACAAGATGATGGGTAAAATCGGTTTTAAAAAATCCACTGGCTTAATGAGTTCAACACTTTTGGCGGGATGATCACGAATAATTTTAAATTCTTCCGGAGTCAATTGACTTGTCTTTGCCAAGATTTCATACGGGACATCCACCGACCCCGCATCATGCAGTAAACACGCGTATTCTAAGTTTGCGGTGCCCTCCTGTCCCATATTCAGTTGTTCCGCTAAACATTTAACAATCTTTGTATAAACCGGTGTATGGGTGGATGCCATATGGCCATGCTTTTCAATAAGTTTTTTTATCAATTTTGTACTATCCAAAATAATCTTCTGCTGTTTTTCATATAATTGCAAATTTTTAATGGCGGTTACCGATTGTTCGGCAAATACCGACAAAAGTTCTTTATCAAATTCCGTAAAGGGAGGCTCGTTTCTTTCCCGACGAATAAAAATGGCACCAACGTTTTCATCGGCGACCAGCGGTAAACCAATCAGATGTTTCTCAAAGATTAGTTTCCCTTGAGTCACTTCCCACTCTTCTTTAGGGACTTTTATGATATCCTTTTTCTTCTCCAATAAAACATTGATCATGTTATCAAAAATAGCAATTAAAAGAATTCTCTTTTTAATAGGATCAAGGATATAAACACTGGAGGAACTGGCTTTGACAAACTGACACAATAATCTCGTTAATCGCAAAGAAAGCTCTTTGACATTATAGGTGGAATTCACCAACCGATAGACCATATGAACGGCTGAAAGAATCCGTCGATATTTACGGGATGGTGCAAATGTTCTTACCGTCATCTTCCTTAACGACCTCTCTATTATTTCAAATTATCACCCAAGGTGCACTTAGGTTAAAATTCCTACACTTTTTCGTACGGATTAAACAGTTTCCGATGTTCCTGCAAGGCAAAGCGATCCGTCATAGAAGCAATATAATTACAAATGATCTCATATTTTTCTTTCTTCGAATAGGTTTTGTGGCGCGGATAAACACGATAAGGCAATTGTGCCGGTTCTTTTAAATAAACCTCAAAGAGATCCTGAATAATCCTCTTCGCTTTCGTCGTCATCCGCACAACACGGTAATGGTGATACAACTTTTCATTCAGCAAACGCTGCAGATGATCTCGTTCTTTAGCCATTTCTTTACTAAAAACAATCGCAACCCCTTCATATTTTTGAACTTCTAAAGCCGATTGAAAATCTAAACTTTTAATCTTTTTTTCTGTTGCGGCCAATAAATCCTTGATTTGGGCATCAATTAATTCCTTCACAATCTGATATTTTAGCATTTCTCGGTCATTTTGATAAACCACATCTTTGACCCGATGATAGGCCTTTCGCCATAAATCGCTCTCCACCAAATCATCCTCGGTAATGCATCCGGAGGTTAACCCATCATCAACATCGTGGGTTAAATACGCCAAAGAATCCGCAATATCGACCACTTGGGCTTCCAGTGTTGGCCCCATATCCGCAAATTTCTTCAAAAAAGTAGGTGCATCATAAATGGTACGATGCTTCAAGATCCCCACCAAGACTTCCAAGGAAAGATTTAACCCCTCGAAATTCGGATAACGTTTTTCGAATTTGGCAACAATATCATAGCTTCTCTCATTGTGATTAAAACCTGTTAACTTCGCTTTTTTCAAAATATTGTCTAGGGCCACTTCTCCCGCATGCCCAAAAGGTGGGTGACCGAGATCATGCGCCAGGGCAATGGCTTCAATCAGATCTTCGTTGAGACGCAGATTACGGCCTATCGTTCTGGCAATTTGAGCAACCTCAATGGTGTGTGTTAGTCGCGTGCGATAATAATCGCCTTCAAAAATTGCAAAGACTTGGGTCTTGTATTCTAGCTTTCGAAATGCCTCCGAATGGACAATCCGATCTCGATCACGTTGGTAACAGGTACGGACCTCATGCGGGGGTTCATCATATTCTCTGCCGGCTGAACCACGGCTACGCATCGCAAAAGGAGCTAAGATCTGATCTTCTAATTCTTCTATTTCTATTCTTCGTCGTATCATAATCTTATGAAATTGCGTATAATTCGATATGCCTAAATCGAACCTTACCACAATGATAGCTTTTAAAATTATTTTTTCTGGGCAGTGATTAACTTTCGATACAACGTCTTTAGGGATTGAGATATGACCTTGATATTACCTATAACAGGCATAAAATTGACATCCCCCTTCCATCGAGGGACAAGATGGATATGCAGATGCCCGGGAAATCCGGCACCTGCCACTCTACCAATGTTAATCCCAATATTGTATCCCCCTGGTCTTAATGTCTTATCCAAAAGCCCCTCGGTCGCTTCGAGGAGCTCCAACAAATCCAACTTTTCTTCCTTAATCAATTTAGTTAAACCCGTAACATGTCGGTTAGGTACAATCAGAACGTGCCCATTGTTATAAGGATAAATATTGAGGACCGCAAACGAATATTTGGTTCTCGTAAAGATACAATTTTTTTTATCTTTTTTTTCGCGCAGCATTTGACAAAATATGCAACCATTACTTTTATTGAGAATCTGCGTGACATATTTAACCCGCCAAGGGGCCCACAGTTTATCCATTTTAACCTTTGACCTTAATGATTTTTCCTACGATTTTATCATCGGTGACTTCCAATATGCCATAGGAACGATAAGGAGCAGAAACAAAATCGTTGGGACTGCCCGGATTAAAATAGAGAACTCCATCAATGGTCTCATTTAAAGGCTGATGCGAATGACCAAAAATGATGACATCAACTTTCTCATTTTTAAATTCAGCCTCGACCACCTCCAATAAAATTTTAGGAGGTCCTCTGCCATGAAATATACCAATAAAAAATTTTCCACAAGGGAAAATCTGTCGATGGGGAAATTTCTTACGAATGTTTAAATCATCCATGTTTCCATAAACCGCTTTGACTTCCTTAAGCTTTGCAAATTTATCTAAATCTTGAACCGTGCAAAAGTCACCCGCATGGACAATGAAATCAACCTTCTTAAAATCATCAAGCATTTGCTTGGGCAATGCTTGAGAATGTGTATCAGAAACAATGCCTATTTTCATAATGCAAAATTTATCGGTAAGTCACAAACTTAAATTAACTTTTATCGCACAATGTGAGGTTTATCATAAAGATCCAATAATATTTTAATCTCTCCTTCATTCCAAATCCATATCCGCTCTTGCAGAGCTTTGATACGGGAATTTTCGTCCAAATCTGACAAAGAAATGATGACACACCGTTGGGGTCTCTGTTTAAATTTTTTTGATTCTTTCAAGAAAACATTCACATCATTTTCACCAAATGGATCTTTCTTAATCATAATAAACCAAAGACCTTCGGGAGAAGAAGCTTTAATTATATCGAGATCCTTACCCGTATCCTCATCGTGCATTTTAAAAGTCTCGATGTTTCTAAATAAGGGCAACTTATACCTTCTTCCATTATGACTAAAGGCTTCATTATCAAAGCAATTTAATAATTCCATAATAATTGCTGATAAATCTTTTTGCGAAACCATTTTTAGATGTTCAAAGGAACCTTCGATTTCTCCTCGGAACTCGCTTCTCAATTTTTCAACGCTATGATCAAGTTCCTTTAATCTTTTTTCAAAAACGCATTTAAGCCAATATTTCAATAACTTGTCTTGAACATAATAAAGATTACCGTTTTTAATCACTATTTCAGCATCGATCAGCCGATTCAATCTTTGTTGAACCGCGCTTTGCTTTAATCCAGTCGTGGCTACTAAATCTTTTAATTTATGGTTGCCCTTGGCTATCGCCACCAAGAGCGATGGCGTTATCCCATTACCCTTGTCGGAACAAAGAGTTTCTACGAGCATATCGAAATGATGACTGATCACCCCCCATTGATTAAACATTGCATTCTCGATGGCCTGAACCAATAATGGCACAAATACTTCTTCTTGTTTATGAATTGAACTTAGATGGATGATTTCTTGGAGGATCAGACTCAAATAAAGGGGATGTCCTCCAGTAAAATCGATTAGAAAATTCCGTAGCGGAACACCCATCTTAATCTGCTTTAATTGATCCTCAATAAAATCTTGGCTCGTTTTCAAATCAAAAGGACCAATCTTAATCATTTCAAAATTACCAAATAACAAAGATAGTTTCTCCGACAAAATTTTAGACGCTAACTTTGGGAAAGAACTCGTCACGATATAGAGACACCGCTTATGTGTCATTATTTTCTTACCCAATTCTTGGTAGACATCAGGAATCGATAGATCATCAAGATAATGAAACTCATCAAAGATGAGGACACAGAATTTATCGGCTTCAAAGGTGAATTTCTCAGGAAGAGATACTAAACCACGGTAGGCCTCCGAAATCTTTCCTTGCTGCCAGTAAGTCTGAATTTTAGTTATTTCCTCAACCGTCTTAGGTAAAAACGATCGAGCGTTTTCTTTGAGAATTTCTAGATCGGTATGAAAGGAAGATTTTTTAGCCTTTAAAAAATTATAAAGTAGACTCCGAACAAATTTGGAAAGAACGTGGGCGAAGTCCTTGTCCTCCAAATCCAAATAGATGGTAATGATTTCATCGTCCTCTAAATCATTTAAAAATTTATAAAGGATAGCCGTTTTCCCGATGTATCTATTTCCCAACAAGGCTATATTCTGTCTATATCCCTCTTTAAGATCGAAAACACGTTTATTCAGTAAATTGAGGATCGATTTTCGATCAAAAAAATGATTCTCAACGTCGAAGATGCTCATAGTATTCTTTATTTCGGCAAATAATATAACGGATTTTGGGCCACATCATTTTTTCGAATCTCAAAATGGAGAAGGGCCAAATCTCCTTTTTTCCCTACCTTAGCGACGGGGTCGCCTCGATAAACATTATCGTCTAATTTCACCAGAAGTGTGGCATTGTTCGCATAAACCGAATAATAGCCATCCAAGTGATCTAAAACAACAGTATAGCCATAACCACTCAAATAATCGGCAAAGACGACATGACCATTACGGGCAGCGCACACAATTTCCCCTTCTTGCGCTTGAATGCCAATTCCTTTATAAAATCGCGTTCCTCTACGGTCACCGAAATAAAAGGCAATCTTTCCTTTAAGTGGCCAATAAAATTCTTTAGCATTCAAATCCGCCTTATCCGGGATAATTTGCCTAGCTTGATCTGCGCCCGGAATAAATATTAGCTGGTATTCCTCAATCTGCGCTACATTGGGGATGTTATTACTTTTAATAATATCATCAATACTCACTTGATAAGTATTAGCGATCCTCCAGAGTGTCTCGCCTTTACGAACTTTATGGTAAATGCCTTTTTTCGTTAAGGCAACGGTCGCCGTCGGAGTAAGTTCTGTTGTCATCGCGCATCCGGCCATAAAAACGATAATGAGCACAAGCCATATGCCATATCGTTTCCCAATATAATTCCACTTCCCTTGATCTATAAGAATTCTAGTTATCCTATTTTTAGAAAATGGGAAATTCTCAATCAAGCTTTGCATAAATAGATTGTGGAGCGAGGGACGGGAATCGAACCCGCGTGCTCAGCTTGGGAAGCTGACATTCTACCATTGAATTACCCTCGCATGGTAATTCTCTTTCCCTTAAGTTACGAGTATTAAGTCAGCTGGTCTAAAATTCCTCTAAATTTCTTTGTTATTCCACCAATGTCATGCGCTGAGCAAATCGCCCGACAAATAGCAACCCTTCTAACCCCCAATTCAGTAATGTCGCAAATATTATCCAGATTGATTCCTCCGATGGCAAAAAGGGGGATTCTAATTTTTTTGACAACATCAGCCAATAATTTTAAATCCATAAGATCGCGATCTGGTTTCGTTTGCGTCTTAAAAACAGAACCGAATCCAATATAATCGGCACCGGCCCTCTGAGCCTCGAAAGCGTGTTGATAAGTTTGACAAGAAATGCCAATGATCGCGTTTTTACCTAGCATTTTTTTCGCATATTGTATCGGAAGATCCTTTTGCCCCAAATGCACACCCGAGGCTCCACTGGCCACCGCTAAATCCACACGATCATTAATAATATAGGGAATTTTTCCCTTTAAAAATTTAATGGCTTTTTGCGAGAATTGCAAAATTTCCCGAAGTGACCCTATCTTATCCCGCAATTGAACCATATCAACACCCGCACTCACAGATTGTTTTAAAATTTTCCACAACTGATAATAATCATTAACCTGTCTATCTAAAATAAGGTATAACCGCGCTTGCTTTAAACATTCCTTAGACGATGACATACGAGCAAAATATTTATCAATAGTCGTTTCTTACGCGTTCAATAATTTTTATAATTCTTGAATAACTTCTCTTTCGATGGCATAAACCTTGTAGCGAATCTTCTTTAAGTCTTCCGCCATTCGGCCATTAAGAAGCTTTGTGAATTCTTCTAAAACTCGGATCGATTCCTTAACTCTTTGGGAATTGGCATAAAAGATATCGGCCACATTCTTTCGTCTAAACTCGGTGGCCGACGACTTTTTACCCACATCGCCACCAATATCGCGTGCCTCCACAACTTCCTGAATTGATAAAGCGGAAAGCGCCGTTGTTAATTTATGGCGAAGCAATTTGTACCGCTGCGTTTTTTTTTCTTGATTATGTAAAAATCGGCAGACATCTTCGCAAACTCTCAAACCTTCTTTGGCCCGATTAATATTGGCATCAATCACGCGATATAATTTTTTATCATCTACTTTGCGCACACCAAACTCTTTTCAATAATCCTTTGAATAATATTCGTGGTAGAAAAATTTTTAATATAGGGAATTAGCTCTACTCGCCCGTCATTTTTTTCTACAATATCTGACCCCACAACTTCTTTATCCCCCCAATCCGCACCCTTGATAAGGATATCCGGTTGTATTGTCTTAATCAATCGATAAGGCGTGGAATCATTAAAGATGGTGACATAGTCTACAGCTGCTAAAGCCGCTAAGATGTGCGCTCTTTCTTTTTGGGATAGGATGGGCCGCGGAGGGCCTTTGATTTTTTTAATGGAAGAATCACTATTTAATCCAACAACCAGAATACGATTGCGTTTTTTTGCTCTTTCTAAATAACTGATATGACCAAAGTGCAAAATATCAAAACATCCATTCGTAAAGGCGATCTTTTTCCCGTCCTTACGATGTTGCTTAAGCTTTTTTGTCAACGTCGTTAATGAAACTATCTTTGTTTGCGAATTCAACAGCCAACCTCAAACTTATCTTCCCGCAAATTGATCCTCCACCAATTCACAAATCGTGTGGATCATGCAAATATGGGCTTCTTGGATACGGGCGGTGACCTTCGAAGGAACGATTAACTTGATATCACTTAAAGGGGCGAGCTTACCTCCCCCGCATCCAGTTAACGTAATAGTTTTAATCCCCATTTTTTTTGACTGGGTAATCGCTTCGATAACATTCTTAGAATTGCCACTAGTGGAAATGCCAATGGCGACATCGCCCGGGACCCCAAGCCCTTCGAGTTGTCTTTTAAAAATAATCTCAAAACCATAATCATTACCTAGAGCGGTTAATGCCGATGTATCCGTGGTTAAGGCAATAGCAGCTAATGATCTTCTTTCTTTTTGAAACCGACCAACAAATTCCGCCGCCATATGCTGACTATCAGCCGCTGATCCCCCATTTCCGAAAATAATTACCTTGCCATTATTCTTTAATGTCTCGGTAATGGCGTAAACGGCCTGAATAAGTCCGGTCAAATTGGTCTTAAGCGTTTCCTCTTTAACCTTAATGGATTCTTGAAAAATATCTTTTATTCTCTTTTCCATAAAATAAAATTAAATAGTTAAAAATTTTCTATGCAAAAAATACTGTTGCCATTTCATACAATTCCATATCAATGGTCTTTCTATTTTTAACGGCCTCTTCGATATCAACGTAGTGCAACTTATTATCCTGAAGACTAACCATCTTCCCTAATTTATTTTCTTTCACTAACTCCACCGCTTTAATACCAAACCGTGTCCCCAAAATACGATCATAGGCCGTGGGTGTTCCTCCGCGTTGGATATGCCCTAAAACACTGACACGCGTTTCAAAACCAGTTTCCTCCTCAATAATCTTGCCAACCAGTTCACCAACATTGCCATAACGGCGACGTTCTTTGTATTCTCCCGATCCCCTTTTGGGAAACTTTTCAATTTTCGTTCCTTCCGCGACCACCAGAATACTAAACGACCTCCCTCGTTGATGACGAGCCTTGAGGGAATCACATACTTCTTCCATATCCACAGGGATTTCTGGGACCATAATGATATCCGCACCACCGGCGATCCCTGCCTGCAACGCAATCCAACCCGTATAGCGTCCCATGACTTCGATGACCATAATACGATGATGGCTTTCCGCGGTGGTATGCAGGCGATCAATACACTCCGTGGCAACATTAACAGCGGTGTCAAAACCAAAAGCATAATCTGTTCCTGAAAGGGCATTGTCAATGGACTTAGGAACCCCCACCACTTGAATAATACCTTGCTTATAAAGATGAAGCGCGATCTTTAAAGTTTCCTCGCCACCAACGGCAATCAAAGCATCAATGCCACTACGTTTATAATTTTCGCGAATCTTAGACACTTGCTCAGGATCTTCAAGAGGATTAATGCGACTTGTTCCCAAAATCGTCCCACCTCGGTCAAGGATACCGGAGGTGGCCCGTAGATCTAAAATTCTCATGTCATTATCGACTAAACCCGCCCAACCATTCTTAATCCCTGTGACCACGTATCCCTCTGATATTCCTTTTCGCACGACCGCACGAATCACGGAGTTTAAACCCGGACAATCTGCTCCACCTGTTAATATCCCTAATTTTTTCATAGTGACTAACTTTACAATCTATAACTTAAATTCGCCTTATTCTTTCAAGCACGATACCCTTGGAAAGGAATCGTTGTCTCCTGGGATGGTTCCCCCTCCTTCGGATCTCCTCTGTCTTTATCATCACCTAGAACAATCTTCGAAACATGAAGTTGGACCGTGACATTACCTTCCAGACCTAAGGTCTCTTGAACTTTGCGTTTGATGAATTCCTGTAAGCGCAACGTCATATCTGGGATATTTACGTCCGATTTCAAAATCAATTTCACATCGATTTTCAACCCTTTTTTCGTGACGATGATGCTTGGCTTAGCTTCCTTAACTTCCTTGAGTCTCGATACTAAACGACGAATCATCTCATCCATCGCCGAAAGGGCCACGGTGACTCTCCCAGCGGGGTTATCGAAAGCGATCGTTCTTTCTTTTGCTTGCTGACCAGAAATGATCCGGGCGAACATATAATTCGTTAAAATAAAAATAACAGCAATTAAGCCCGCAATCCACCTTAGTTTCATATCGTGATAGGCTAAGTCTAAAACGAGATAAACATAATCAAGGTTAATGACATTGAGGACAAATAGAATAGTCAAAATGGACATAAAAAGTAATGTCACCATATAAAACATCAACGCCAAACGTGTCAAAAATCCCATGTTAACCCCCTCTCAAATCTGACGAGGAGTCGGGAACCCCCAACCCCTCCATATTAAATCATTTTAATTTCAACGTGTCAAAAGATTCAGAATGCTCCTGTTTTTCATATTAAACCAACATCGTCTTCTCTAAGAAATTAACGAAAAAATTTACTAGGCATCAAGCTGCGGATGAATCCGCCTTCTCAATCCCCTGGATATTAATGTTAACATCTTTTAAGTCAATGTCTACGGTCTTTTCAATAGCCGATCGTACCACACCTTGAATATGACGAGCGAGATCTTGAATATTAAGGCCGTATCGTACTAATACTTTAATTTCAATCGAAACTTGATTATTGGTGTCGACCTTCACCCCAATTCCGGGATGATCCGTTTTACCTAAAAATTCCAATAAAATATAAGTTATATCTTTGGGAATTAATTTGACGCCATCGATATCACTGATGGCAGAAGACACAATGTCGGCTATGGCTTTTTTATGGATTTGGACTGACCCTAAATCTACGTTACTGACTCTTTTCATCATGGAGCCTCCCATCCTATTGACACACATTCCTCACAATAAACTTACCCTTCAGAATCATATTTAAAAATTTTTTCTAAAAAATGCGTTGTCACTTTCCCTTCTAAAAATGAGGGATGATTTACAATTTCCCTATGTAAACCAATCGTTGTCTTAATAGGACTGACATAAAATTCCTCTAAAGCTCGACGCATAATGCGGATCGCCTCTGGACGATTTTTGCCATGCGTTATGAGTTTAGCCACCATCGAATCATAAAAGGGACTAATGACATATCCCGGATATATGTGCGTATCAACCCGTACCCCAAAACCACCTGGCAAATTAAGCTCTTCAATTTTTCCTGGGGAGGGAATAAAATTATTGGATGGGTCCTCGGCATTAATCCGACACTCGATGGCTGCTCCATTTATTTTAACATCATCTTGTTTAATTCTTAATTTATCTCCATTGGCAATACGAATTTGTTCTCTGACGATATCGATACCCGTAACCATCTCGGTAACGGGGTGCTCGACTTGAATTCGCGTGTTCATTTCCATAAAATAAAAAGAACCATCGGAATCTAAAAGGAATTCAACAGTCCCTACGCTTCGATAATTCACGGCCTTAGCCGTTTTGATAGCCAATTCCCCCATTTTTCTGCGCAACTTACTATCTAAGGCTGGCGAAGGGGCCTCTTCCAATAATTTTTGATGCCGTCTTTGAATGCTACAATCACGTTCGCCTAAATAAATGATATGCCCATAATGATCGGCCATAATCTGAAATTCAATATGCCGAGGATTAGAAATATACTTTTCAATATACACATCTGGATTACCAAAGTTTGCCTCCGCTTCTTTTTGCGCCATGGCAAAAGAACTCGTCAGAGAAACATCATTGTGACAAACCCGCATACCCTTACCACCACCACCAGCGGCAGCTTTAATAATCACCGGATATTTTATCTTTTTGGCAACTTCCAAGGCCTCCGCTTGAGTCTTCACCACACCTTTCCCACCCGGAGTCAAAGGTACTCCTAGTTTACGCACCGTCTCCT
>JAHFGK010000254.1 GCA_023247475.1 Candidatus Omnitrophota bacterium | reverse complement strand
AGGCACACTTAGTGAGCATTTACAACTGTTACCTTTTCTTTCTGGATGAGCGATTTGAGAAATGTCGTGATGTGACCAGCGGCTAGGGTATGACCTTCCTTGCGCCAATGCATGTCCTTACGGTAATACAGCCGCTCGCTTCCCTGATAGTTCCGGAAGACCGGAAACAGATTGAGAGTGTCGATGCCCCTACGGTTAAGTTTTGCGACCAGCATATCGGCCACTGCCGCCGGCGCCGTGTAATTGACTGGGATGCCATATTGTTTCCGGCCTATATTCCATTCAACGTTGTTGACCTGGTGTCCCCAGGGATAAATCACCACGGCAAAACCGATGTTCCGCTCGCGACAGAAAACATCAGTCGCTTCGATATCGTTAAAAACTTTCTGCCAGTCATTAATCCAGGGGGTTTGGTCGGCCGAAAGGCTGAACTTTAACGAGTCTTTCGTCGGTTTACCGATGGCCGCCTCTTTTCGCGCCCTGTCCCCGAATATTTTATCGTTCAGGGAATTATAGAGAATGGACAGAAAATAAAATCTGCTTTTCATGAACGTACTAAGCTGGAAGCTCCAGGAATCGGCCTGCGGACGCACTCGGATCACCCGTCCCTCGCGGTCGAAATCGGCATTCTTGAGATACCTCCGAGTTTGTATCAGGTCGCTCATATCATAAAACATCACGACAAAATCCGGTTCAAACTTGATGCCTTTTGTTTTCAGATAAAGGTACTCCAACAAAGGCGCGTAGCTGTCGACCCCCGAATTCAGAACCTCATAGGTGGCGCCTTCCTTGTTAGACGTCTGGTTTAACTGACGATTGACCAGATAGCAAAAGGTCTCGTCGTCATTGACGCCCTTCCCTTCGGTGAACGAATCCCCCAAGGCGAGAATGCGGAAATGGCCGGGCGGCTTTTTATAAGGGACATTCTCGGTCGACCTTAAGCCCTGCGCGTTAACATGCATAATGTACGGATGATCCTTGAAGGTGCTGTCGGTAACGGCAAGGTTGTGCTTACCAATCAGCAGCTGATGATGATAAAGGGGGTGATTAATCATTTTTGTGCACGCGTAAAAGTTTTTAGAACCGATGACAAAATCAACCAGCAATAAAGATAGAAAATAAAAGATGATTAGAAAAATACAGTAGTTGCGGCCTAATTGATGAAAAAAAAGATACAATACCGTGCATAAGACGACAAATGCTGCATAAAAGATAGCGAGAAAAAGGTACAGATGCGACCATTGCCAAAATTCGGGCGTTTCGGATTTGTGCAGAATCACCAACGGCAGCAGGAGGTATAATCCGCAGAGAAAAACAAAGAATTTTTTCTTACTATTCATAATGTCGTTTCCATTAAAAAGACTGGGTCAAATGAGTCCAGTATTTTTTATTTTAAATCGGGACATTAAATCAGGACACATCCCATTTATTTTAATGAAGGGCATCTTTGATTAATGGGATGTGTCCTGATTCACACGAGACCCCATTTATTAAAGTCATCTAATTTTTCCCATAATCTCGAGATATTTTTCTTTTGAAATATTCAGAGTTTTTAAATTGTTTGCTATGACAATTCGTGAAAGTTGTTTACTGGCGGGAAAAACAATCGGACGGTTTAAATCAGATCGTTTATATATGAGGTGACTACCTTTTTGTCTAACGAACTCGCAGCCAATATACTCTAGAAATTTAGCAAATTTTCCATAATGGACTGGTACTAGATGGGGCATGGAATATTAACTTGATGGTGATCTTCTTTAATGAAATCAAAAGACGGCGGTTTCCACGTTTTCTTAGTTGGTTCCTTAACCCAACCACAAGATAATAGAACTTCTTCCAAAGTGCCCATTTTGATCAGTTCAGCGATATAAACTCGGACGAGTTCATCGAACATTTTTTGGGCTTCTTCAAAAGTATCGCCTTGTGTGGAAATGTCTAGAGCAGGACAATAAGCAACGAAAACGTTTCCTTCTTTTATAAATTGGACGGGGAGGCTAACTGATATTTGGTGTGCCTTCTTCATAGGGAAAGTATATCATACAAAATAAATCTAAACCAGTCAACAGACTATTTCGCATATGACTATTTCGCATACCCGTATTTCGTATAATCAATCCCCAGCTCCTGCATACCGCTTTTCATGGCTTCGCGAAAGGCTGGCGGGGTCTCGGCAAAAAAGGCATCGACCATATCTTTTTCCGAAATGACCCAGCGGTTTTCCTGACGGATAATACTTTCCGCCTTTTTGGATACTCTCGTCTCAGCGATTCCGCGGATTAAATCCGGAATCTGCTTCAAGATCTCTTGAAATTTCTCTTCCGTGGCCTTATCCCAGGTGATCCTTCCTTGAGTCACATTATCCATATACCTCCTCGCTTTCATTAATAAAATTATTTTGGATGACCGTATTTTGTATAGTCAATACCGACGGCCTCCATATCAGTTTTCATCGGACCGTGAAAGCCAAATGGAGTTTCGATAAAGAAGGCATCGACCATATCTTTCTCACCAACGACCAGGCGGTTTTCTTCCCTGACAATCCGTTCCGCTCTTTTAGATACTTTGTCTTCAGCGATACTGCGCAGGAAAATAGGAATCTTCTCGATGAGTTGCTTAAATTTTTCCTCAGTGGCTTTGTCCCAGCTGATTTTAACATTCTGCTCTGTTACCTCGTTCTCGAATCTCTTGGAATTATCCATAAAAACTTTTCCTCCTTTTTGAATGCAGACATTATACAAGTATCTGGATGCAAAGGCAAGGTGTCAAAATAATAGATTACGTCAAGCAAATTGTGTAAAGTCTTTTAAGAGACGATCCTTCCAATTGTTGTTTAAATGCGTAAAAATGGCATAAATAATCCGGTCACAACTGGCTATATTAGAAAAACAG
>JAHFGK010000253.1 GCA_023247475.1 Candidatus Omnitrophota bacterium | reverse complement strand
TCCGGCCCCAGAAGTGGGATCAGTGAACTTTTTCTACCAGAAAATGAACCGGGGAGTTCCATTATGCCCGGCAAAGTCAACCCCACTCAATGCGAAGCTCTAACCATGGTCTGTGTTCAAATTTTCGGTAATGATGTGGCTATTAATTTTGCCGGCGCAAGTGGAAACTTTGAATTGAACGTCTATAAACCGGTGATTATACACAATCTTCTTCAGTCCATACGATTGATGTCCGATGCTTGTGAGAGTTTCACCACCCATTGTGTTGTTGGGATTGAGGCGAATACCAAAACCATTCAAGAACATTTAGAAAAATCCCTTATGCTGGTGACTGCCTTAAATCCACACATCGGTTATGACAAGGCAGCCAAAGTCGCCCAAAAAGCCTATAAGGAAAATATCACCTTAAAAGAAGCAGCCGTATCTTTAGGATTTCTGACCGCAGAAAAATTTGATGCGCTTGTCCGCCCGGAAAAGATGATCGGCCCCCAACCTTAACCTTTAACAGTTTCCTTAATTCAATACTAAAGGAAAGCTCTTTTATGATTATCGGTGTTCCAAAAGAGATAAAAAATAACGAATACCGTGTGGCACTTTTACCGGTTGGAGTGGAGATGTTAACGCATGCAGGGCATAAAGTCTTAATTGAAAAAGGAGCGGGTCTCGGCAGCGGTATTAGCGATGAAAACTACAGAATAGCTGGAGCCCAGATTTATTCTTCCGCAGTTGATGTCTATAAGGATGCGGAAATGATTGTAAAAATCAAAGAACCATTGCCGGAAGAATATCAGTATTTAAAACCGGCACAAATCGTTTTTACTTATTTTCATTTTGCGGCTAGCCGCGAATTGACAGAGACGATGCTTAAACGCCAAATTATTGCGTTTGCCTATGAAACTTTACAAGATGAAAATGGTGATCTGCCTTGTCTTATCCCGATGAGTGAAGTGGCAGGAAGAATGTCCGTTCATGAAGGAGCCAAGTATTTAGAAGAACCGATGAAGGGGCGGGGAATTTTATTGGGTGGTGTCCCGGGGGTCAGTCCAGCGGAGGTGGTCATTTTAGGAGCGGGCGTGGTTGGTTCTAATGCCGCACGTATGGCAGCTGGCTTAGGTGCACATGTAACCATCTTAGATATTAATTTAAATCGTTTACGTTACTTGGATGAAATTATGCCATCGAATGTGCATACACTGATGAGTAATTCTCATACGATTCGTGATGCGGTGGTGAAGGCTGATTTGGTCATTAGCAGTGTCCTCAAACGGGGTACACGAACACCTTGCCTTGGCGATCGTAAGTTAGTTGCGCAAATGAAACCGGGAGCGGTGATTGTGGATGTCGCCATTGACCAAGGGGGATCTTTTGAGACGAGCCGGCCCACCACCCACGATGTTCCAACTTATGTCATAGATGGGGTTGTTCATTACTGTGTTACGAATATGCCCGGGGCGGTGGCAAGAACAAGCACTTATGCCTTGACGAATGCAACTTTGCCTTATATTCTAATATTAGCGAATTATGGATTTGAACGAAGCATGCAAAATTTTTATCCTCTAAAACGTGCCTTGAATATGATTAAAGGGGAATTAGTGATTAAAGAAGTGGCGGAAACGTTTAATTTACCCTATCGGAAATTTTAAAAAAGGAAATAATCCGTAATGATTAAACCGGTTTTTGAAGAACGTCGTGGCGCGGTTAGAGCCAAAAGAATTTTAAGCGTCGAATACCGTCTTCACAAAAGTAAAATCAGGAATTTTGACAAATCTTGGCATCTTTCGATGACTGAAGATATGAGTACTTCCGGTCTTGCATTCATGACCGAACATGGATATCGAATGGGGGACATTCTTGAACTTCATGTGGTGATGGCAGGGATTTTGGATATTTTTAATGGTTATGGGACCGTTGTTCGTTGTGAGAAAAAGAAGACAGGTGTTTTTTATAGAGTCGCAGTAAAATTTTCTGATCTGAAAGCTCGCCGAAAAATCCGCCCGACCAAGGTAACCGCCAAACGAAAATAAATTTTGGAATTTTACTAAATTTTTACTTTCCTTTGAATTCCGCAATCAATCCTTGAATTGTTGCCTTCGCATCGCCAAAGATCATGCGTGTATTGTCATAATAGAAAAGTTCATTCTCAATTCCGGCAAAGCCGGTGGCCATGGAACGTTTCAATACAAACACCGTTTTTGCTTTATCCGCGTTAATGATCGGCATGCCATAAATAGGACTGTTTTTATCGTGACGTGCCGCTGGATTGACAACATCGTTGGCGCCAATCACAACACAAACATCAACGGATTCCATGGTAGGATTAATGTCATCCATCTCAACTAATTGTTCGTAATGGACATTTGCCTCTGCCAATAAAATATTCATATGTCCCGGCATGCGTCCCGCCACGGGGTGAATAGCATAACGGATTTCCGCCCCATTTTTCTCCAGCAATTCCCCAAATTCTCGCAGGACATGTTGGGCTTGAGCAACGGCTAATCCATATCCCGGGACAAAAACAACCGAGCGCGCAGCCTCTAAGACAAGATACGCATCCTCAACAGAAATGGCTTTAGCTTCTCCTTTAACCGCCGTACCTTTTTTGACTACAGCCGAACCGAAACCACTGAAAAGGACATTCGCCAAAGAACGATTCATGGCCTTACACATGATTTGAGTTAAAATGATTCCGCTTGCGCCGACTAAAGAACCAGCAACAATAAGCATACTGTTAATAATCACAAATCCCGTTGCACAACCAGCCATTCCAGAATAACTATTTAATAAAGATATAACCACCGGCATATCCGCTCCCCCAATGGGAATAACCACCATCACTCCCAGTATTAGGGAAAGGGCGATAATAACCAGAAACAAGGAGTAATGATTTACTGG
>JAHFGK010000252.1 GCA_023247475.1 Candidatus Omnitrophota bacterium | reverse complement strand
ATTGATAACACGCATAGCTTTGGCCCAAAAAGTGGCCGGCAAATACAATGTGTCACCCGGCTTCATAACATAATTTTCGCGCAGGTCACCTTCATAAAGCAATTTTTGCACATCCACATTCAATTTTTTTACTTTACCATCGCTAGCTGGAGTAAACATGCTTGCTTTTTTTGTAGACGCGCTTAATAAAGGAAGCCCCGCCTGCAAAAGAGCTTCTCTTACTGTGATTGTATCTCCGCGCATGAAAATTTTTCCAGGAGCCCCAACTTCACCAATGATATAAACAATTTTACTGTTATAACCGACAATTTTAATATTCAAGTCTGGATTAATAATATATTCTGACAATTTGTCGGTAATAACTTGCTGGAGTTGTTTTTTAGTCAGCCCGGCCACTAAAACATCTCCGACAAATTCGTATTGTATCTTGCCTTCATTATTAATGACATATTGGCCGCTGACTTCCGGATGACGCATTACTGTAATTTCAATAACATCTGTTGCCCCTAAAGTATATTTGCTGTTTTCTTCAGCATAGGCCTGGGCTCCCAGAAAACCCTGATATTCTTCAGGTGTCATAACTTCTTGAAGGGTTCCTTCGTTTACACCCTGCTCAATATTTTTAGCAGCAACTTCCTTGGATTGTTGAGTACTTTTAGAAGGACGATTGGGGGAATCTAGCGAAGGCGTTACATCTACCCCTTGATCCTGGGCGTATAAATTTAAATTTATAAAACTAAAAATGATTATTAAAAAAATACTTAGCCTATTTCTTATATGCATTATTACTTCTCCTTTAAAAACTATTTCTAAAACTTGGGCTTATTCAAATAAAGCTTCATGAAAATCTTTAATCTGTGTAAAGTCATTTTCATCATAAACGCGCCATCCGCGCCAATCACGCTTTGGTTTTTTGATTTTGCCGAACTTTTCCCAACGCGCCAACGTTTTAGGGCTTACCCCTAAAGCTTGTGCCACTTCCGTGATCGTCATGCGTCTTACTCTTTCATCTTGTCTTGTCATTATCATATTCCCCCCTTTACTTCAATTTGGTTCTGTCAAAAATTTTCAGTTTAAATCTTTTTATCTTCTTTACTTTTAAAGAGTTTTGATAATTTAGCTTGCCTCCCCTGAAAAATCGATTATTTTAATCATCAGGAGGGTCAAGCCCATGGATCAAATCTCTCGATTCGTTATCTGGCTGTGTTCAAAATTCAGCCGCGAACAACTTGAACTTATCGTCAAAGAACTCTCGGATATTCTGCAAGGACGTAAGGAATTTCCCGTCAATCCCAGGGACGCGTTCCGCGAAAAACATCCGAACTATCGCAATTTCCACGTCGATCCCAATCCGCCGTTGACGCAACCCGCTAAAAAAAAGAACAAAATCTAGATTACCGGACGCTGCTGGAAGCTTATCAGGCCGAACACGGCCGAGTTCTTAAGCCCGTCAAAATTCGCACTGGCAAACAAGTGCCCCAAACCGAGCAATGCCCATTCTGCAACGCGCCGCATCAATACATGTACTACAACGACGGCAAAAAATGCTCTCAGATACTCTGCAAGGTCTGCTCATCATTGTTCCAGGCCGATCATCGTTTTGAAAGAGCACTCAAAGCCAAATACTTCTGCCCTTACTGCCAGCACGCCTTGTTCCGCTGGAAAACTCTTCTGCACGTCATTATTCACAAGTGCTGCAATGATAACTGCCCTCACCGCCTTAATGCCATCAGTCGACTCAACCCCGCGGAGAAACTTTTACAGAAAACCAAATCCTCTCAATTCAAACTCTGCTACACCTACCGCGAATATTTATTCCAAGCCGCTGATCTTGTTTATCCTGGACCACTCAAACCTACCGTCGACTTAAAAAAAATTCACAACTCTCAAAACATCCTTGGCCTGATTCTGTCCTTTTACGTGTCCTTCGCCATCTCTGCCCGCAAAACCGCCTTCGTTCTTCAACAGGTCTTTAATATCCGTGTCTCTTACCAGACCGTTCTTAACTACGCCGAAGCGGCTGCTTATCACTGCCACCAATTCAATCTCAAATACAAAGGTCCAATCGATGACACATCCGCCGGAGATGAAACCTACATAAAAATCCTCGGAGACTGGGCTTATGTCTTTTTGTTCATATCATCCAAAAACCTTGTGCTCTCTTCTTACCATCTCGCGCATTCCCGCGAAACTAAACCCGCCATCATCGCCATGACCGAAGCCATCAGAACCGCACAACCAGAACAACATATCACTTTAATCTCCGACGGAAATCCTTCTTATCCTGCCGGCATCCACTTCATGAATGAAAAACGCCCGGAAGAAATACCGCGCATTCAACACCACGCCGTTATCGGCCTGCAAAATCTCGACAAAGAATCGGAAACCTATCGCGCCTTTAAACAACTCATCGAACGACTTAACAGAACTTTTAAATTCCACGTCCGTCCCGCCAGCGGCTTTAAATCCAACAACGGTGCTCTGTCACTCGTCGTCCTCTTCGCCACCCATTACAACTTCCTGCGTCCTCACATCTCACTTAACTACAAAACACCCGTCCATATCCAAGAACTCCAAGACATCTCAACGATCCAAGGTAAATGGATTAAAATCCTCTCCATGGCTGGCTAACCAATTATCAAAGAACCATCTTAAATCTTTACGTAAACTTCTTCGCCAATCGCAACTTGCCGCGCGTTTTATCCCCACACATTCAATCCCTATGTTTTCATGCCGCCATCTCTATCCCCGTATACTTTTCATAAAACTTTTGACACTATCTTTTCTTATTATTTATAAACATTTTCCTCAGGCACACCAAAATGAGGAGCCTTGGCAGCGCATGTATCAATATTTTTTAAAATGCTATCGTTCTCAACCAAAGCACCCCCAGAAATAATA
>JAHFGK010000251.1 GCA_023247475.1 Candidatus Omnitrophota bacterium | reverse complement strand
CGTGTTCCGGCAATGGTCAACTCAAATTTCTCAGGCAGCGCCTTGACCGCCAAAGTGACCCTTCCGATCTCATCCCACCAAAATTCTTCACGCCTGTTTGTGGCGCCCGTGGTGATAAAGAATGTGGCGGGGATACCATATTTCTCAAGAATCGGCCTGGCATTAAAAAAATTATCGGCATAACCGTCGTCAAAAGTAACAACAATTTCCTTTGGACCAAGAGAAAAACGCTTAAGATTTCTTCCCATATCTAGCATCTTGAGAGACCGGCCGTATTTTCTAAGAACCTGCATCTGTTCGTCAAAATGAGCCGGGGAAACATTTAACCACCAGGGGTCATATTCCAGCTTCGCCACTCGATGGTACATGAGGATAATCCCTCGCCGATTTAATTGTATTTTAATTTTTTTAAGACACCCTAAGCTGAAGATTTTCATTCACACTCCGAATAATTTATGTGGTATTAATCTCTAACAATCTCAACCCGCATTGAATATTTTTCCTGAAATTGAATTTTTCCTTAACAAACTCCCTTGAATTACAGGATATTTGACTTCTTTCTTCACTACTTAAATTCAAACTTCTTCCTAAACCATTCACTATTCCTTCGGTGCTTTTTTCTACAAGAAACCCATTATATCCATCTTTAATCATTTCTACTGGACCGCCACAATCGGTCACTACACTTATTAATCCGCATGACATGGCTTCTAAACACGCCAACGGTAATCCTTCGGAATCGCTTGGCAAGACAAAAATATCACTTAACTGCAGAAGAGGGGGGATATCTTCTTGAAATCCCAAAAATCTTATTCTGCTTTTTATATCTTCACCTAAAGAATTAACCATGCCTGTCAATTTGTTGTAATCACTGCCGCTTCCAACGATAATCAAATGAATATCATTTCTTGCCTGTGCCAAAATGGCAAATGCCTCCACTAAGCGATCTAATCGTTTTCCCGAATATAGCATTGCAGTGCTAACGATAATCTTATCTGAATTCGGTATATTCATTTCTCTGCGTAGCCTTATTCTATTTTCCATGGATGGGACATTATCATGAATATCCACGCCGTGATAAACTCTTTTGACATTATATTTGGGGAATTTATGTTGTTTTATCAGGGAGTCTTTCGTTGCGTTTGAAACCGCTATTGTATATTTTGTAAAATAACCCAGCAAAGTCTGGAGCAATCTATCTTTTCTCCAAGATAGCCCTAATCCCGGTATAAACCCAAAATATTGTTTATCTTTATCCTTCGAGTGAACAGGAGGACAGTCATGGACTATCATATATGCGTTTCCTTTGGTGATTAAAAAAGCGGCAATGACTTCCGGTAAAGAAAAACTTTTTAGCCAAAACTGATTAAATACTATGCACATAGGTTTAATCGTGTTGAAAAATTTGTAATATTTTACAAACTTAATAAAAAAACTGTCTTTCTGATTAAGCGCCGGGAGATACACAAGTTTAACCGGCAGGTTGTTTTTATTAAAAATGCGGCGAAAAATATCATTATTTACCCCGAATGTTACAGAATACTTATCGAAATCAATGGACTTAAAATAATCAATCTGTAATCGTTCCGCTCCTCCAAAATCTTCTGTTTGCATTAGAAATAAATATTTTCTTTTCATTGTGAAATATCTCTAATTTATTACATTTACAAAAATCTTCTTTCCCCATTTTTCGATAACATATTTTTATCGGGCATGCATATTGTTAAAGTTAATCGCTTAAATTTTTACTTAAGGATATTCACCTTTCTATTTCCCAATCAGAACTCCCGAGCTTGAAAACTATTTTTCTTAATTCCCATAATTCGCACCTTAATAAATCGCTTACCCAGCAAATATAGGCAGGCCAAACGATGGTGTCCATCCCAAACCATGCAGTGATCGGATTTGGCGATTTTAAACCCCAGAGGATAGCCATATTTATAGAAATCGGTGTCTCCATTGAAAAAATTCGAATCGTTATAGCCGCATTCTTTCTTTACGACTTGATAAAGCGCAAGGAAATTTCGGCAGTATTGCACTAACCCAGCTTCATCATCCTTCCCCTGAAAAGGGCCGTAAGTTTGGATATGTTTCCACGCCGTCCGAAAGTATTGGCTCTCTTTAATTTCATCATCGGTCACATCGGCTTTATCCTTGAAATCCTTCAAGAAATGAACATACATGGAATCCTTTAATAAGCGGCTCGGAAACGGGCAATTCTTTGACTTGACAATATCGCTGATGGTGAAACTCTCATCAAAACAACTTTCATAGGTTTTTTCTAAATCAATTGTTTTGGTAAATCTCTGTACTCGGATAAAATTTACCAATATCCTCCATTTCACAACAATAAACCAGGGTATACATTTTTGCTTAAAGATAAAATCGGTCAGCCAAGCTTTGATTTTCTTCCTATCGGGCTTCCCATTCTCATGCAAACTTTGCCATCTCTGGGCAATAATCCACAAAACCGGATGATCATAAGGAAACATCTTCTTCTTCAAGGCTGCCTTGAGATCCCGGTCATTAATACCTTTTTGATTGATATACTCCCAAAGCCATTTGAGGTAGGCTGATTCCGAATTATGTGGGTGGCCAGGACGGTAGACTCCTGTCAGAATCGCCTGACTACAACTCGAATCGGGATGTTTCCTATATTTATCCCACGAACCTCCTCCCACATAGACCGGATAATTCATTACTATTTTGGCCAAGAAAACCTGATCCTCATACAAGTCCTTAAAACTCTCTTCGGAGCCACCTTCGGGTTCCAAAGCGTCTCTGCGAACCATCCATCCACAGGTACAAGGAATATGCCCCTTTGTTAAATACAGCGTCATTAATTGCACGGGTTCGAAGATCCTGTTTTGTGGTACGCCCAGATCAGCCACTTTGTCGCGCTTGATATCCTCGGGACT
>JAHFGK010000250.1 GCA_023247475.1 Candidatus Omnitrophota bacterium | reverse complement strand
CTTGTTCACCACTTTGATAATGAACAAGTTAGATTCAATAATATGGTGGCTGTAGTTCAACAGTAGAACGCCTGTTTGTGGAACAGGAGGTAGCGGGAGCGTCACCCGTCAGCCACCCACAATTAAATCCGAATTGACTGAAAGTTAATAATTGTGTAAAGTAAAATTATGGAGTCTAATTCTGGCGGTTTATTTAAACGAGCCAAAGATTTGTTGCGTCGCCCACAAACAGCTAGTTCAAAACCTCAAGATCCCCCGTCTACCAACCAAGAAAGACAAAATGTTGAAACATGTAGAGAGGCTGTTGCTCTTTGGGGACGATCACTTTTCTTAAATGTAGATAAAGTTGCAGCTGCGCAGTCCCATTTTGATGGCAGTGTTTTAGAAACGCTGTATCAAACAAAATTTGTCGAGGCTCCAGGAACATTTGGGACTTTGGAGGGAGTTCCGCCCGAAATAATGGCACATAAGCCTAGAACGGGTCCTCGCAGTTCTAGTGGTGCTGGTGAGCTTTTTAGTTACGATCTAAAGTTGGGTGAAACTCCAACTGAGTATATTGTGGTAAAAGGCAATGATTGGACTCGCGCAATTATAAAATACAAACATGCTGATGGTGATTATAACATCACCGTAGAAACAGACAAGGACGGAGAATTGCGCTTCGATAGACTTATTGCTGAGAATATCCGTTCCGGTAGCACAGGAAATTATACAGAAGTTAGAACCTTTAGTGCGAATGATCAGGAAGAAAAACCAATGGTGTTAAAACAATTTCAAAATTTTGATTCACAGAGACAAGACTGGATTAAAGCAGTTATGGAATATGAAGCAGTTGGATCTGGAAGTGATATGCGGTTACGAGATGGACAAGAAGTAAAAGCAGAAGTAAACGGTCCTGTTCGAGGAAAATACTCTGCACAAAAGGGAATCTCTTTTAGTCAAAGTGATGGAATCTTTAAGACACCCATAGCCAAAGTTGACTCTGCAAATCAGGCCGTAACAATTGCAGGAGTAGCAGACGGAGCCTCAATCAACTTTCCAATTACAACTAGTGCAACAGATTACTTAGAAAAATTTCTAAAGCTTAAGCCGGGGATGTTTAAAATTATTCCAGATGTAGTACCTGCTATCGAATCTCCAAGCTCCATTCTAGTTTCTTAAAATTAACTTTATTTGAATAACATTGGATAAACTTTGATTGTAGATTGTGAAGTTATGCTACAATCGGTTATAGAAACTCATCCTCAATAACCCTCAAGGTGTATTGACATATATCCACTACGGATATAGTATATGGATAATGATAAAGAAAACTGCCGCCAAGGCGTTCAAAGGATTCTCAGACGAGGAACGAGCCGCGATGAAGGAGCACATAAAAGAACTGAATAAGGAAAACAATGAAAGTGCTCTCCTTGCCAAAATCGCAGAAATGCCGCAATCAGATCGCACCATGGGGCAACGGCTCCATGCCATTATCAAGGCAAACGCCCCAACGCTTATCCCAAAACTATGGTACGGAATGCCCGCGTATGCCAACAAGGATGGCAAGGTTGTATGTTTTTTTCAAAGTGCGGCGAAATTCAAATATAGGTATGCGACGTTGGGCTTCAATGACCCAGCCAACCTCGACGAAGGCGCCATGTGGCCAACTGCATTCGCGCTAAAGGAGTTGACCGCCGTCAACGAGGTAAGAATCAGCGCGCTCGTGAAGAAAGCGGTGAGCTAAGGACTGGGTGTACGAACATCGTTTGGTAAGCGACCCACATTATACAAGGAAAACTGATGTAAGTTTTGTAAGATTGTCAATAATCATTAAGGCGGTCCACAAGATAACAAGTTCGTACATTGTTTTTAAAATTTTCTTTGGCCTAAAAAATTGCGATTTCCCAAAACGTCTAGGGTAATGATGAATTGGCACTTGTGCAAATACAGCCCCATTTTTTTGTGCTTTTTTGACAAGCTCAATGCATATCGTGCCGCTCCGACTTTGAAACGAGACATTTTTTATTAAATCTGCTTTTAGTAATCTAAAATCACAATTTATATCTTTTAATGGTAGCAGGAAAAGTAGTCGAACAACAAAGTTATATAGTTTTCCAATAACAACTCTATAGATTGGGTCACTGCGATTCATTTTTACTCCATTTACAAAACTTACATTGTTTTTTAAAGCCTTAAACAAAAGAGGAAGTTCCTTTACATCATATTGTCCATCGCCGTCTGTGTAAAATATATAATTTCCTCTTGCTGCTTTAAAACCGCTTTTGAGTGCCCCGCCATAGCCTTGATTTTTTTTATGGGAGACAACACGTAATTGTGTATGTTTTTTAAGAAGTTCTTTAAGAATTTGTTTACTGGTATCTCTTGATCCATCATCCACAACAATCACTTCATAGCTGTTGGTTATTTTTTTAAGAATTGCCAAAGCATCTTCCACAAGGTCTGCAATCGTTTGTGCATCGTTATAACAGGGGAAAAATACAGACAAATGTATGGGACGTGGCATACTTGTTATTTCTTTGTATAATATCTTACTTAATTATGTTTTACAACAGGGAATTTTTAAGAGTATAATAAAAAAATGTATGCTAGATAATTATAAGAGCTACCTCATTCTTGCTTTTATCTTTCTTTCTTTTCTCTCCCTTTTTTTCTATAGATCGTTATCTACGATGGTAAGTGTTCCATTTTATGAGTTTGACGAAGCGCATAGAGCAGAAAATGCAAAACGTATGCTTGAGTATAAAAGTTTTTTTGTTCCGTTAACAGGAAGTCCATATGATAGGGTTATTAACAATGTTCTAGCTCCACAAACCGAACTAAAAGAAAATCCCTTTCTGCATTTGTATTATCATCTTGAAAGACCTCCTCTTATATACCTTTTTATGATCGGATCGGTAGTGCTTATAGGTCCATATGAGTTTTCATA
>JAHFGK010000060.1 GCA_023247475.1 Candidatus Omnitrophota bacterium | reverse complement strand
TTACTGTCGCTTTATGAAGCCGCGGAAGCCAAATTAAAGTAAATAGCAGTAAGGAGTATTCAACATTGGAAAGTTATACCATGATAGAAGATCCTTTGATCCAAAGAATAGAAAATTTAATTATACCTGTTCTTCAGGAGAACACCATTGATCTGGTGGATTTGCATATAAGACGCTTCCGTGGACAAATCTATATCGGAATTTTAGCCGATAAACCGTTCGGTGGTATTACGCTGCAAGAGTGTTCCATTTTAAACACCAAGATTGTCGCAGCACTGGAACGAGAACAGTTAATAATGGAAAATTATGTCTTGGAGGTTTCCTCTCCTGGTGTGGATCGTCCTTTGAAAACAGGAAAAGATTTTTTAAGAGTTCTTAATCGACAAATTGTGTTTTATCTTTCTTCTCCTATTCAGGAAAGAATCGAATGGCAAGGAAATGTTAAAAGAGTTGAAAGCGATTCTGTGGTTATTGATGTGGCTTCCCAAGAGATGACAATCCCTTTAAGTTCAATTAATAAAGCTAGGCAAATTTTATAGGAAGGACTACGTATGGAGGAATTATTAACGATACTAGAACAATTAGAGCGAGATAAAGGAATCAACAAAGATATTTTAATTGAGGCGGTTGAGGCGGCGGTAGCCTCAGCAGCTAAGAAGGTGTGGACCGTTGACAAAAATGAAGAAATCAAAGTTGTTCTTAACCGTAAAACCGGTAAATTGACCGCTTATGCGGGTAATCAAGAGATACGTTCCAATGAATTCGGTCGTATTGCGGCTCAGACTGCCAAACAGGTCATTATTCAAAAAATAAGAGAAGCCGAGAAGGATGTGGTTTTTGCCGAATACCATGCCCGTATTGGTCAGCTTATCACCAGTAGCGTCTATCGTTTTGAAAAAGGAACCATCATTGTCGATTTGGGCAAAACGGAAGGATTTATTCCCAAAAGTGAACAGTCTCCGAAAGAAGAATTTAAGCAAGGAGATCGTATTCGCGCTTATATCTTTGATGTCAAACGGGATACTAAAGGTCCTCAAATTATTTTGTCCCGAGCCAATCCGAACTTTGTTAAACGTCTTTTTGAGTTAGAGGTTCCAGAAATCTATGAGGGAATCGTGGAAGTTAAATCCATTTCTCGAGATGTGGGAGAAAGAACAAAAATTGCCGTTTCCTCTAAAGATGAAAAGGTCGATTGTGTTGGCGCTTGTGTTGGGATGCGAGGGTCGCGGGTTAAGAATATTGTCTCCGAACTTCAGGGAGAGAAAATAGATATTGTCCGTTATTCTGAAGATATGAAGGAGTATATTCAAGCTGCTCTTTCTCCAGCAGAACTTTCGCAGATACAGGTAAATTCAGTGGAGAAAAAGGCTAATATTATTGTAGCCGATGATCAACTTTCTCTTGCGATTGGTCGGCATGGACAGAATGTTCGTCTGGCTAGTCAATTAGTGGGATGGGAGTTGAATATTTATACTCCGTCTCAGTGGGGCGCTAAAGTTGAGGGAGAAAAGCAGGCACAAAAAGCATCTAAAGAATCTGACCAAGCATCCCCGCTGGCACAACTCCCTGGGGTTGGCAAAAAGCTTTTGGCACATTTACAGCAATCAGGATATGATTCTTTAGAAAAAATAGCTCAGGCCAACATCGATGAGTTAACACAGATTAAAGGTTTGGGTAAAATCAAGACCGAACAATTAATGGAAGAAGCAAAAAAATTATTAAAAGATAAAAAATAGGCATTAAGGTTTCCACTATCGTCTAAAAAATTGCGAATATCCTTACCGTAAAGAAGTGTTAAGATGAAAGTCTCGGAATTAGCCAAAGAGTTAAATACCACCAGTGCAGTGATCTTAGCGACTTTAAAGTCTTTAAGATTAAAAGCTAAGGACAACGAACAGGTACTAAATTCGGCTGTAGTGAGTGTGGTCCGCAGTGAAATCAGTAAGGCCAATAAGGCCTCTGTCCCTAAAATTAAGCCTGAAGTTAAAAAGGAAAAGGAAAAACAAGAACAACAAGCTACCCAAGGAGAAGTCAACGCCGCTAAAGAAAAAAATGTGAAAGTAAAAATAGAAACAAAACACGAAATTCCAGTTCCCGCAGTCCCCAAAACTGTTAAAGCCAAGACAGAAATTACTCAATCCATGGGTAGTAAAGGCGTAGCTAAAGTCAAAGAAGTCATTTTTTCTAAAAAAAAGACTCGCTCGGTTGTTAAAGAAGAAATTTTTTTCAAACCACAAGAGAAACCGGGCCCAACACAAAAGATTAGTAATGAACCTTTCGTTACCTTAAAACCTTTAGCTAAGAGGAGAAAAAAGGGTTCACCATCATCTAGAGATATTCTTAAGGTGAGCGATGTTCATCTCACGGGAGAATCTCTTAAGGAATCAATTCCTGCAAAGTCATCCGGGATGGCAACTTTTGTTGAAACGGAAAGAGAAACACCGAAAGCTATCCATAAAGCCACGGGTGTTATTCCGATTCCTTCGAGACCCACGGAAGTCGAGCCAGAATCCGTGGAAGAATTACCCACCCTAGAAATTAAAGTGCCGATTTCAGTTAAAGATTTTTCGGTTAAGGTCCAACAGAAACCTAGTGGTGTGCTCAAGGCTTTGATGCAAATGGGATTTTTAGCAACTATCAATCAAAGCTTAGAGGAAGATGTTGTTAAGAAATTAGCCAATCAGTTCGGCTTTAATATCACCAAGGTTAAGACGGATGAGGAACAATTGATTGAAAAGCATCTGGAAGAGGAGGAAGATCCCTCCCTTTTAAAATCCAGGGCGCCGGTGGTGACTTTTATGGGACATGTTGATCATGGGAAAACATCTTTATTGGATAGGATTAGAAAAAGTAAAATTGTCGATACCGAACATGGCGGGATTACGCAGCATATCGGTGCTTATTCCGTTGAGCTTCCCAAAGGTCGTATCACTTTTCTTGATACGCCTGGCCACGAGGCGTTTACCGCTATGCGGGCTCGGGGGGCTCATATTACGGATTTGGTTGTACTTGTTGTTGCTGCGGATGAAGGAATCATGCCGCAAACGGATGAAGCGATCAACCATGCTATAGCGGCCGGGGTCCCCATCGTTGTTGCTCTGAATAAAATTGATCGAAAGACAGCGGATGTTGAACGTGTCAAAAAACAGCTGTCGGAACGCAATCTCTTACCAGAGGATTGGGGGGGCAAAACGGTGACCGTGGGGGTATCGGCTTTGACAGGGGATGGAATTGACCGATTGCTTGAGATGATTTTATTAGAGGCGGAATTATTGGAGTTAAAAACGAATTATGAGAAAAAAGCTTCCGGCGTTGTCATCGACGCGCATTTAAGTCGTGGTAGAGGAGTTGTGGCGACATTAATTGTTCAAAGTGGAATATTACGATTTAATGATATCGTTGTGGTGGGATCGTATTACGGTAAAATCAAAGCCATGTTTGATGATCGAGAACGATCTATTAAAGAAGCTGGTCCTTCGATGCCTATTGAAATATTAGGTCTTTCCAATGTCCCCGAGGCAGGGGATGTCTTTTATGTCCTCGAGGATGAACGCCAGGCTCGAGAAATCGCCTTACGTCGACAAGAACAGATTAAGAATCAGAAACTATCGGCAACACAACAAAGAATTAGTCTAGAAGATTTATATACCAGAATCAAGGAAGGGACCATTAAAGAACTCAATGTGATCCTGAAAGCTGATGTGCAAGGATCTTTGGAGGCCTTGCGAGATTCATTGGATAAAATTCCGAGTGATGAGGTTAAACTTAAATTCATTCATACAGGAGTTGGAGTTATTAATGCCTCTGATGTGATTTTAGCCATTGCTTCGGATGCTATTATCATCGGTTTTCATGTCGAGATTGAACCGCGTGCAAAGGTTGAATTGGAAAAGCAGCCTGTGGATATACGAATTTACAGAATCATTTATGATGCGGTCAATGATGTAAAAAAAGCTCTCGAGGGGTTGCTGGAGCCTAAAACCAAGAAGAAGTTTGTTGGTCGTATTGAGATTCGACAGGTTTTAAAACTTAGTAAAGTGGGGACGTGAGCTGGTTGCGTTGTGCAAAAATGAAAGGTCAATCGCAAGATCCTGGTGGATGTGGTTCGTAATGGTCAGATTGTTCATTCGGGAACATTGAGCTCTCTTAAGAGATTTAAAGACGATGTTCGAGAGGTGTTAGAAGGTTTTGAATGCGGACTCACGATTGAGGGGTTTGATCAGATTCAGGTCGGAGATGTCATTGAAGCCCACGAACTAGAAAAAATTTCCCGAAAATTAGAATAAATGAGATTTAATGCTCGTTTCCGAATTGCAGATCCGATACCATCATTGGGATCCTTAAGCCTGAAAGTTCGCGAATAGAGTTGGAGCACTATGAAAAAGACTATTTTTAGTGCCATGCGGCCGACTGGAAAATTACATTTGGGACATCTAGTTGGGGCGCTACAGAACTGGATCGATTTGCAAGATAAATATAACTGCATCTTTGGGATTGTGGATTGGCATGCGCTTATGGGAGAATATGCGCAGAGTAAAGAGATTCAGGAGAATATGCTAGACATGGCCATGGATTGGATGGCGTGTGGTATTAACCCGGAGAAAACAATTCTTTTTGTCCAGTCGCATGTTCCCGAGCATCTGGAATTAAATATGATTCTTTCGTGTATAACGCCCTTAGGTTGGTTAGAACGTAATCCCACCTATAAAGAACAACTCCGAGAAATTACGACACGTGATTTGCAAACGTATGCCTTTTTAGGTTACCCCGTTTTACAAGCGGCGGATATTCTTCTTTATAAGGCTCAAGCAGTCCCGATTGGCGAGGATCAACTGCCTCATCTTGAATTGGCGCGGGAAATTGCCCGTCGGTTTAATCACCTTTACAAAACGAATCTTTTCTTAGATTGTGAGCCTATTTTAACCCCTACCCCTCGATTGTTAGGTGTTGATGGTCGTAAGATGAGCAAAAGTTATCAGAATGCCATCAATTTATCCGATTCCGAGGAGGAAATAAGAAAAAAAGCACAAAGTATGTTTACGGATCCACGAAGAATTAAGATGGCCGATCCGGGCCATCCGGAAGAGTGTAATGTGTACAGCTACTATAAAATTTTTGCCCCCGATTTAAAAGAGGATGTTTATACGTGGTGTACGAAAGCGCAAAAGGGATGTACCGAATGTAAAAAGATTTTATCCGAGCAATTGATGAAAAGGTTAAAGCCCATTCAAGAAAAAAGAGCTTCCTTAGTCAAACACAAGAATCGGATTTGGGATATCTTGGAGGATGGCCGGCAAAAGGCGCAAAAAATCGCTCGTAAGACCATTGAGGAAGTTAAAGAAGTAGTTTTTAAATGACGATACAACTTACGGAACAAAGTGACGTAAGTTGTAATCGGAATTTATCCCGAGGAGTATCATGACGAGGGATTCCGTTTTCTTAATATGAGCTATAAATTAAAACTTGACATTTTTGAAGGGCCTTTAGATCTTTTGCTTTATCTGATCAAGAAAAATGATATCGACATTTGTGATATCCCTATTGCCGAAATTACGGAGCAGTATTTAGAGTACATCGAGATGATGAAGATGCTGGACTTGGATGTGGTGGGTGATTTTTTAGTGATGGCCGCCACCCTAATGCAAATTAAATCCAGAATGCTTCTGCCACCCGATCCTACGGTCGAACAACCCCCGGAAGATCCGCGCGAAGAACTTATCCGCCGTTTACAAGAATATCAGATGTTTAAAGAGGTCGCCGAACAACTTAAAAATCGGGAAGCCGCGCGACAGGATCTTTTCCCCCGTAGGATCGATGCAGAACAAGTGGAAGAACTCAAAGAAGAAGCCAAGGAAATTTATTTTGAAGCGAGTCTTTTCGATTTGATCTCCGCTTTTACCAAGGCCTTGCGTAAAGTTAAAGAACAAACGGTCTATGAAGTGGAAAAAGAAGAATATACCGTGGACCGGAAGATTCATGATATACTGCATCTATTGTTGGAGCAACCACAGATTATCCTTACCCAATTATTTGCGAAGGCCCGAAGTAAATTAGAAATTATTGTTATTTTTATGGCAATTTTGGAATTGATTCGTCTTAAGGAAATTGTTGTTCTGCAGAAGCGATTATTTGACGAAATCATTGTTGTTCGTAATAAAGAGAATGTGATTCCCCCACGAATTTAAAATAGAGAGTCTTATGGAAGAAAGAAAACGATTAATCCTCAATCAGGAAACAGAAGAAGATAAGATTTATAGTTTGTCGCTGCGCCCTTCCCGGCTCGATGAGTTTGTCGGACAAAAGGAATTGGTGGAAAACCTGCGTGTGTCCTTACAAGCTACTCTACAACGTAAGGAACCGATTGAACATATGTTGTTTTCGGGCCCTCCGGGATTAGGTAAGACATCATTAGCGTATATTATTGCGCATGAAATGAGGGCGCGCATTACCGTTACCTCAGGGCCAGCCATCGAGCGAGCGGGAGATCTCATTGGTATCCTTACTAATCTTGAACGGGGGGATATTTTGTTTATTGATGAAATTCATCGTCTTTCGAAAACGGTAGAAGAATTTCTTTATCCAGCGATGGAAAGTTTTAAAATTGATTTTGTGGTGGATAAAGGCCCTTATGCGAAAACCATTAATTTTAATCTGAAACCTTTTACGATTATTGGAGCCACCACTCGAAGTGGATTATTAGCATCACCTTTACGCGATCGTTTTGGAATCTTTCATCATCTGGAATTTTATGAACCCCAAGATTTAAGTCAGATTATTTTGAATTCCGCTAGGAAATTAAATGTCATAGTCGATCAGGAGGCAGCGATTGAGATTGCCAAACGTTCTCGGGGGACACCGCGTGTCGCCAATCGACTTTTACGCCGCGTACGCGATTATGCCCAAGTCAAAACGTCTCACGGCAATATTAATAAAAAAATTGTTGAGCAAGCCATGATTTCTTTAGGGATTGATGATGCGGGACTTGATGAAATCGACCGCCGGCTCTTAAAAGTTATGGATGAGCATTATAAAGGCGGTCCGGTTGGTGTAGAAACTCTAGCGGCTACGCTCAATGAAGAAATTGACACCATCGTGGATGTTATCGAACCCTATTTACTTAAAACAGGCTTTCTTAAACGCACATCCCGAGGGCGAGAACTAACAGAGACAGCCATCAAGCACATTAATAGTTCCTCTTCCCCCCGATTGAAACTTCAAAACGAATTCATTTAATTCATCATCCACTTAACTCAATAGGTTTATTACTGAAGCGATTAATTTTTAACTAGCGATTCAGTTAATTTTGCATTATGCTGTATAAAAAAGTAGGATATGTGGTAAGGAAATATACCTTGCTATCGGAATTTTGTAAGAATGTTTGGAGGTGGTTATATGAATGAAATAGCCAAAATATTTTTTGGGATTGGAATTTTATTTGTTATTTTAGCCGGAGCTTTTTCAATGATCGGTAAAATTCCGGGCATAGGTAAACTCCCGGGAGATATTATCATCAAAAAAGAAAATTTCTCTTTTTATTTTCCTCTAGCCACATGTATTATAATCAGTATTTTTTTAAGTATTTTGTTCTCATTATTTCATCGCAAATAGAATATTTTGCTAACGGGAGTAAGTTACTCAATTAGAATTAAAATGAGACTTAAAATTGCTTTCGTTTTGTTATCCTTAGGGTTGGTTGTCTTTTCGCTAGGTTCTATCTCTTTCGGCACGGATATCTCTAATAACAAAAACGTACGCATTGCGGTCCTTCAGGATGTAGAAGAATTTACGATCGCGATTCGAGGACACTATGAAATCTGCGATCCAATTACGAACACCTGTTTTGAGCAGGGGAGGAGTTTACGTAAATCAAAAGTTGAGGGAATTCTTAATGGAATCAGTATAGCAGATAAAAAATACGATCGCCTGCAATTGCGGATAGTTTCTTCTAAGGACATTGCCATTTCCTATGATTCTAAAGAAAAGCGCTACCGAGGCAAAATTGATATTATAAAGGACGCAGACAACCATTTTTGGATTGTCAATGGTGTTGGCTTAGAAGATTATATTCGCGGGGTTCTTTACCATGAAGTTTCTCATCGCTGGCCCATGGAGGCCTTGAAAGTTGAGGCAGTTGCCGCACGGACTTATGTCCTATATCAAATCGAAAAAAATAAAACTCAGGATTACGACGTCACCAGTGATATTTATTCTCAAGTCTACGGAGGTCGTTCGGCAGAACGTTATCGCACCAATTTGGCTGTGAAAGCAACGACCGGGGAGGTAATGGTTTACCGAGGGAAAGTACTCCCCGCCTATTACCATGCCGCGTGTGGTGGCATGACGGAAGATGTTTCGGAACTTTGGAAAAATGATTTACCACCTCTCAAAGGAGTTGTGTGTGAATTCTGTAAGAATTCTCCCCATAATTATTGGAAGAGAAATTTCCGTTCTAAGGATATTCAGGATCTTTTGAATAAAAATGGTTATCGGGTGGGGTTCATTAAGGAAATCAAAATTTTAGAACGTAATAAAAGTGGACGGATTAGAAATTTACTGATTACCATGCGGGACGGACAATCGGTGACTATTGCGGGAAAGGATTTTAGAGATATTGTGGGCCCGAATATTCTAAAAAGTAATAATTACGAAATCATCATGAAAGGATATTATTTTGACGTGATTGGTAAAGGCTGGGGACATGGGGTGGGGATGTGTCAGTGGGGAGCCCAAGAAATGGCTCACCGGCACTATAAGTATCCACAGATTTTGCAGTATTATTATCCGGGGGTGGGAATTATTAATCTCAATAAGCCCGAAGAAATACCACAAACAGTAAAATTTCCTTAAATTATTTTCTATGAACCGAGAAGAATTTTATTACGAACTTCCCTCACAGTTGATTGCCCAAGAGCCGCTCGCCAAAAGAGAGGAAGCGAAGTTAATGGTCGTTGAGCGAAAGACAAAAACAATTCATCATGATATCTTCTTAAACATTGACCAATATTTACCGAAACGCAGTATGTTGGTTATTAATGATAGTAAAGTGATCCCGGCCCGACTTTTCGGGAGAAGAAAAACAGGGGGGCGGGTGGAGATATTTCTTTTGAAACGATTAGCGGATGGGTATTCTTATGAGGCGCTGTTACGCCCTCTGAAAAGATTAAAGGAAAAAGAAAGAATCGTTTTTAATGGGGGAAGGATTTTTGCTGAAATAAAAGATAAGGAAAGGCATATCGTCAGCTTTAATCGAAAAAATATTAACCGCTACCTTTCTCAAATTGGCCACGTGCCTTTACCGCCTTATATTAAAAGAGAAGATAGGCCATTAGATCATCGGTATTATCAGACGGTTTACGCGAGGCATCCGGGGTCGGTGGCGGCACCAACGGCGGGTTTACATATTACCAAAGTGCTGATTAATAAACTGCAAAACCAAGGTCACGCCATTAAACGGGTTACTTTACACATCAATTACGCTACCTTTAAGCTTGTTGAAGAAAATGATATTGCGCAACACAAAATGCATAAGGAAGAGTATAAGACTTCCAAAACGGTTTTTGATACCATTTGTAAGGCGAAAAAAGAAGGAAGAAAGATTGTTGCGGTGGGGACAACCAGTTGCCGTGTTTTGGAAAGTGTTCAACAAAGTCGAGTATTGAAAGGAGAGACCGACCTATTTATCTATCCGGGATTCCAATTTCAAATGGTTGATATTCTAGTCACAAATTTTCATTTACCCTTTAGTACGCTTCTCATGCTCATTTATGCTTTTGGCGGAATAGATTTGATGCGAAAGGCTTATCAAGAAGCAATTGAAGGTCGATACCGTTTTTTTAGTTATGGGGATGCGATGCTAATTTTGTAATAATGATTTAGAAAAGAAACTGCATGTTTACAATCAAACAGGTCGATCAAAAAACGAAAGCGCGATTAGGAATACTCACAACCACCCACGGTGTGATGGAAACACCTTTTTTTATGCCGGTGGGAACGAATGCGGTTGTTAAGACGTTATCGACCGAAGATCTTTTAGGGATGGGAGCGCAGATAGTTTTGTCGAACACGTATCATCTTTTCATTCGTCCGGGGATGGAAGTGATTCGTCAGGCCGGAGGACTACACGCCTTTATGAGTTGGGACAAACCCCTATTGACCGACAGCGGTGGGTATCAGGTTTTTAGTTTGGCGAAACTGCGTAAATTGACCGATGAGGGGGTAGAATTCCAATCGCATCTGGATGGGAAATCTCATTTTTTTACTCCCGAAGATGTTATTTCCATTGAAAAAATATTAGGATCCGATATTATTATGCCTTTAGACGAATGCGCACCTTTTCCTTGCGATCATAAGGGTGCTGAGAGGGCTATCCGTCGAACAACACTTTGGGCTAAACGTTCTAAAAAATATTTTCAGGAGAATTCATCTAACCGAAATAATCAATTATTGTTTGGCATTATTCAAGGGGCAACGTATAAAGATTTGCGGGAAAAGTCCACTGAGGATATTCTAGAAATCGGTTTCGATGGCTATGCGATTGGTGGGGTGAGTGTCGGCGAACCGGTAGAGCTGATGTTTGAAACACTCAAGTTTGTCCTGCCATTATTGTCGGAAAATTTCCCACGATATTTTATGGGCATAGGCATGCCGGATCAAATTGTTCGAGCCGTTGGCGAAGGAGTGGATATGTTTGATACGAGTATTCCTACCCGATATGGTCGCAATGGAACAGCCTTTACCCGACAGGGACGAGTGGTGATTCGAAACGCTGAGCACACCCAAGATATGTCGCCGATCGATGAGTCATGCGATTGTTTTGTCTGTCAGAAATATACTCGTAGTTATATCCGCCATTTAGTGAATACGAAAGAAATTTTGGGGTTACGGTTTCTTTCCTATCATAACGTTTACTTTTATATCAATTTAATGAAAAAAATCCGTCAAGCAATTCAAGAAAACCGATTTCCGGAATTTAAAAAAGAGTTTTTAGCTACATATAGTTCAACGTTAGAAGAAAGTAAGGAGGAACAAAGTCTCCTTACCAAAGAAAGATAATCAGGGATACAATTATGTTGCGTTTTGATATCATTACCATTTTCCCTAAGATGTTTTCTCCCCTTTTAAATGAATCGATTATTAAACGGGCTCAAGGGAAAAGAAAAGTATGTATCTATACCCATGACTTGCGGGATTTTACGTTAGATAAACATCGCAAAGTTGATGACCGTCCCTTTGGGGGTGGGCCGGGGATGGTGATGATGGCGCAACCCATTTTTGATGCAGTTAAAAAAATTAAAAGACGACGGAAAGCCAAAGTTATTTTGACCTGTCCGAGTGGAAGAAAATTCGACCCGAAAATGGCGAAAAAATTTTCGCAACTGAAAAATATTGTTATTATCTGTGGTCACTATGAAGGCGTGGATGAACGCGTTCGTCAAGGCTGTGTGGATGAAAGTATCTCCATTGGCGATTATGTCCTCACCGGTGGGGAAATAGCTGCAATGATTTTGGTGGATGCGATCACGCGGTTGGTGCCGGGAGTTTTAGGTAAACAAGAATCTTTAGTCGCCGAATCCTTTGAAGGCTCTTTGTTAGAATATCCACAATACACGCGTCCAGCCAATTTCCGCGGGATGAAAGTTCCCGAGGTGTTACTAT
>JAHFGK010000249.1 GCA_023247475.1 Candidatus Omnitrophota bacterium | reverse complement strand
TCCTCTTTTTTATCTTCCTTTCCTTTATTTTCTTTACTCTCTTTATTCTCTTCTTTTCCTTTGTTTTCCTCTTTAACCTCTGCTGGCTTTTCAGTCTCATGGGATTCGACATTCTCGAATATCTTCTCGATTTCTTTTTCCTTTTCGTCATTAGTATCAGCTTTAGGTATAATTCTTTTAACTTCCACGTCTGGTATAATACCTTTGCCATGAATTGATACGCCTGATGGTGTAAAATATTTACTTGTCGTTAACCTCAAGCCTGACCCATCTGGAAGTGGAATCACTGACTGAACAGAACCTTTCCCAAAGGATTTATTGCCCACAATGACCGCCCGTTTATTATCTTTTAAGGCACCCGCAAGAATTTCACTACCCGAGGCGCTCCCTTCATTAATGAGTATAACCATGGGCCAGTCAAAAAAATCAGGATTCGTGTTCGCTGATTTGGTAACCACATCTTGGGATGGTCGTCTGCCTTTGGTAGAAACAATAATTTCCCCTTTGGGTAAGAACTCCTCGGTGATTTTTATGGCTACATTAAGTAGCCCCCCGGGGTTGTTGCGTAAATCCAGGATGAGGCTATCGGCCCCTTGTTCTTTAAGCTTCGCTAATCCTTCGTGAAATTCTTTCGCGGAATCTTCGCGGAATTCAACGAGGCGAATATAGCCGGTTTTCTCATCGAGTAAAGTGGCATCTTTTACATCTTCAATCGTGATGATTTCTCTCACGATTTTAAATTCATGAAGTTTAAATTCATCTTCGCGTAAAACGGTGATATTGACTTCGCTCCCAGGTTTTCCGCGTAGTTTTTTAACCGCGTCCCCAAGGGTGAGATCTTTAGTTAACTGATCCTCGATTTTTACAATACGATCTCCAGCTTTAATACCTGCTTTCCACGCCGGAGTCCCTTCAATGGGGGTAATGACGGTCAACAGACCATCCCGAATGGATATTTCAATCCCGAGGCCCCCGAATTTTCCTTGGGTCTCTGTTTTTAATTCGGTATATTCCTCTGGATCGAGAAACTGGCTATGGGGATCAAGGGAGGCCAACATCCCTCTTAAAGAACCATAAATGAGGTTTTTGGCATCCTGTTTTTCCACATATTCGGATTGAATCGTCGTCAATGCGTAACTAAAAAGCTCAATTTTGGAGTAAAGGTCGTCGACATCTTTCCGATCAATCTGTGACAACGCGAAAGTGGCTGTCGTGAACAACACTAAAGCAGCAAGAATAAAAATTTTAGTCTTTCTACTCATTCTTAAGCCTCCTTTTAATGATCTCACCAACTAATTTTGGGTTAGCTTTCCCTTGACTTTTCTTCATCGCTTGACCAATGAGAAAGCCCATGGCACTTTCTTTTCCTTGTTTAATCTGGACAGCAACGTTTATATTCTCTTCGATAACTTCGCTAACAATTTTGTCCAACGCTCCTTCATCAGAAACTTGGGCTAATCCTTTTTGTGCAATAATTTCCTCAGAGCTTTTACCGGTATTGATCATCCATTGCAGAACATCTTTTCCTGCTAAATTACTGAGCACACCTTGTTCCACCCTTTGGATTAAACTTATAAAATTTTTTGCTGTTAATTGAATTTGCCGGAATGTTATTTTATGTGCGTTTAATTCTTGTTGAAGAGGACCAATGATCCAGTTGCAAATTTTTTTTGTCTCTTTATACAGTTTTGTGCATTCTTCAAAAAAATTGGCTAAATTTGGGTCTTGGATGATAATCCGCGCGTCGTATTCCGAAATCTTATATTGTGACAAGAATCGTTGAAATTTTTCATTCGGCAGTTCGGGAAGAGACTGACGAATTTCCGTTAAGGTCGCTTCCTTTATGATAAATGGGACAAGGTCCGGTTCCGGGAAATAGCGATAATCGTGGGCTTCTTCTTTACTGCGCATGGGGATTGTCATTTGTTTTTCTTCACTCCAGAGGCGGGTTTCTTGAATGATTTTTTCCCCTCCTTGGAGTAAGGTTTGTTGACGATTAGCTTCGTGTTCGAGAGCCAATTTAACCGCTCTAAAGGAATTCATATTTTTTAATTCTGCTTTTGTTCCTAATTTTTGTTCACCCTTTTCGCGAATGGAAATATTCGCGTCGCAGCGTAGACTCCCCTTCTCCATATCGCAGTCCGAAACATTAAGGTATTGTAGCGTTAATTTTAGAATCGTCAAATAATCATAGGCCTCTTGAGGAGAAGAAAGGTCGGGTTCGGTGACAATTTCAATCAAGGGAGTGCCGGTGCGATTGTAGTCCACTAAGCTGCAGTTGTTGGTCGTGTCATGAATAAGCTTTCCGGCATCTTCCTCTAGATGAGCGCGTTTGATATGAATTTTCTTGTGGCCATTAGAAGTGGGGATCATGAGAAAACCATTTCGGGCAATGGGTAAATTATATTGCGAAATTTGAAATCCTTTTGGTAAATCAGGATAATAATAATTTTTGCGGTCGAATTTAATAAAGGGGTTAATTTGGCAATTGAGGGCAAAGGCAACTTTGATGGCATGATCAAGAGCGCTTTTGTTAAGAACCGGCAGAGTACCGGGCAGTCCTAAACAGACGGGGCATGTTCGGCTATTGGGTTCTTGTCCAAATTCATTGACACAACCACAAAAAATTTTTGTTTTTGTGTGTAACTGTAAATGGACTTCCAGCCCAATAACGGTTTCAAATTCTTGTTGGACAACATTCTTCATATTTTAATTTTGATAAGTTTGTCTCGATCAATAAAATAAGTTTATAATTGAACTTTTCTTTTGTGCCAGTCAGTATTCTGTTCATACGTATAGGCAATGCGAAACATCATCTCTTCGGCAAAAGGTTTAGTGATAATTTGTAGACCAATCGGCAATCCCTCCTTTGAGAAGCCACAAGGGATCGAAATAGCCGGAACACCGCTTAAGTTGACAGAGATGGTGTAAATATC
>JAHFGK010000059.1 GCA_023247475.1 Candidatus Omnitrophota bacterium | reverse complement strand
GGACGTATCTCCTTCCTTCTTAACCCGGCTTTATTGCCAGGTTTTTTCTTCTCAAAGGAAGAATACGTCCTTTTTATTCTCTATTCAACTGCTTCCTGTACACAATTTATTTTACGCCATCCTGCAATAACTTTATTAATAAGTACTATACTTAATGTCTGTCCTCAAAAATAGAGAAAAGCCGGATAGCGCAAAAATATCATTTAATAAATTTTTAATTTTAACTCCCCATCTTTTTTCTCAGTTGCAGAAACTTTATCCACCTCTTTCAAGAGGCTAGCACGTTCAAGAGTCGTTTGGGACAATTGTTCTCTTTTAAGTTCCTTGAACGTCAATCCCAGATAATAAAACGTGTCCGCTCGATTGGGATTAAGCTGGCTACTTTCTTTAAAAAATAAAACAGCATCAGCGTACTCCCCTAAATAATAACAGGCAATTCCAGCATAATAATAAAAAGGTTCTTTATCGGTAAGATCGTAACGGATAAATTCGAGGATAGCCTCTTTTAACTTAGCATAATTTTTTAATTGATAATAACTTAAGACTATGAGTTCGTAACTTTTTTCATAGGCGATTTTGAGGCGGTGATCGAGTTCCATAGCAAAATTAAATAAATTTACGGGTTGGTTCACATCCGCGGACCGACTTCCCACATTAACAAGAATTTTCGACATGCCAATAAGCCTGATTGTATCTTTGGGATTTAACAAAATAGCCGTTTGTAAGATTTCAACTGCTTTTTGATAATCCTGGGTTTTAAAGTAGATCACTCCTAAATCGTAATAAAACCAAAAAAAATTTGGATTTAATCGAACGGCTTCTTTATAATATTGAATAGCTTCCTTTTCATGGCCAAGATAATAAAAACAATAACCTAAAATTCCATTGGCTTCGGCAAGCTGAGGCACATAATCCAGCAAAACTTTAAAATAATCTATATATTCTATAAATTTTTCCTTATTAAAGGCTTCCTTACCTTCCGAATATAAAATCAGGTAATCCAACGGCACTTCAAAATAATTAAGAATTCTCGACTTAACACTATGAGGTTTAATAAGATGGAATAGCAAAAAAAAGGCGACCAGATAAAGAACGAGTGTTCGAGAACTAATAGTTTTCCCCTTTTTGATCAAATTTATTAAAGATGTCTTAGCCTTATTACTCTTTTCCATGACTTTAAAAAATTTGCAGCTTTAAATTCTTTTCCATATCAAATTCTAAAGACTCCCACGACTCTCCCGGAGTCTTCAGTAAATCCGCCTTTCGAAAGGCAATGGTAGATAACTCGTCTTTATGTAGTTCTTTTAAAGCCAATCCCAAAAAATAAAATGTTTGTGCACGATTAGGATTTAAGGTGCCGCTTTCCGTTAATGCCCAAACAGCATCCTCATAAAGACCGAAATGGTAAGAGGCAAAACCGATCCAATAATAAAACAGATCTTTTCCCGGTATATTAGAGTCTAAAAATTGCAGGGCTTTTGTCTTCATCATAGAATAATCTTGCACGTGATAATAACTTAAAATAATTAATTTCGGGAAATCTTCATTAGCTGATTTTAATCTCACATCAAAATCTTTTCCGAACTCTATTAAATCCACTTTCTGAATATCTTTAGCTATTTTCCCTTTTTCTTCACCAGGCGGGGACTTAGGTACGGCAACAAGTTTAATGGTTCTATTGGGATCTAACATAATCGCCTCCTCGAAAGCTTCGACAGCCTTTTTATAATTTTTCATCTTAAAGTAAAGCAATCCGCGATTATAATGGGACCAAAAAAAATCCTTCTTCAATTCTGCCGCCTTCTCGTATAAATCAATGGCTTGTTGTGGCCTACCTGTATGGTAATAGCAAAAACCTAACAAACTGTAGGCTTCGGGGTACCCAGGAAAATAGTTTATAGTAGCTTTGTAATACTCAATATACTCCTCGAATTTGGAGCGATCAAAGAGTTCTTTCCCCTCAGAAAATAAAATAAGATAATCAATAGGCATTTTCAGATAATCGAAAACTTTAAGCTTGTAATTTTGGTGGTCAACAATCAAAAGTAAAAAAAGATATGAACAGAAATAAAGAATGAGTGAACGTTCCTTCCAGAACTTTCCTTGTTTAATTAGCCAAGACCACAGTATTGGGATATTAAAATTTTTACTTTTCTCCTCTACTGATCGCATAATTTATTCACAAATACCTCTGATTTTCAGGCCTAAGGCAATTAATAGATACAAAAAAAAGATGCCATAAAACACTAACATAAACAGGTTAAGGATATAAATTTCCCTAGATCCATAACGAAATTCTATATGATGTTCTCCTGCCGGTACCCAGATCCCTTTAAACGCTAAATTGGTACGAAGGATTTTTGTTTTTTGGCCATCCACAAAAGCCTGCCACCCCCTGTCATAACCATCATTGTAAACGAGGAATTTTTTGTCATTAAAATTTGATTTCAATTTAATAAAATTTAAATCAAAGGATAAAACACGAAATTGATCAGAATTCTCAACAATAAACTGCAATTGAGCAAGATGAGGAGATCCATTTGTCTCAATTTTACTTTCCGCTGGATCCATAACAAAGGCTTTATTCTCCTTCTGGGCTAAAGTCTTTTCTATTCGTGCAAAATCTATCTTGGCGTCGTCCATGTGCTCAATTTCATCATAGACAACAAATTTGTGTCGAACATACTCTTCCAAAATATCATGATCAACATTTTCATGAAGCTTAAATGAGTTTGTCAATCCCGTGTATTTCCAATCGATAAAACCAGAACTGTCCTGAACAAAACGTGGACTCATCCCCTTATAAACATAATCCGGCGGATTCTCATTGCGCGCCGGTCGAAGAAAGGAGAATTTAGGATAAAATCGATCTTTCGGAAACCACGCAACGACAGACAAGGCATTTCTAGTGTAGTGATAAAACACTTCGAGTGGTTGCACCAAAATAATGATCAATAAAAATAAAGTTGTTAAAAATTCCCTAGAATAAAAAATCCCAGAAAAATAAAAAACAAAAAATATAAGGCTAAGACCAATTGTTAGATAAGAAGAAATAATGACATCTCCTTGTTTAATCAAAAAGGCAAGAAGTAAAAAATGGATCAAGAAAACAAAGATTATTATCCATCGCTTTCCCTTTGCGGACTGGATGGGATAATTTAGGAATAACCGCAGTTGTTCCACACAAAATAAAATAAGAATCGGTAGGGATAGGTAAAGGAAATAAACGATGTTTCGAAATAACCTAAAGCAATAAATCCTTTCGTAAAGAAAATGGTGGACCGGTGTTAGATCAGTTAAAGTAATCAAAAAAATAAAAAAGCTAACAATAAACAATAAAAGTGATCTTTTATTAAGCCTGTTAATTATCGAAAGCCCAAGGATAATATAAATAAATATCGAAATATAGAACAAAAGATGCTTTGACCGAGATAAGCCCGAGAATTGAGTCCGTACAGTTACAGGCCCGACAATCCCCCCTGCGTTAATCGTGCTAATAGGCATACTGGCCGTATGGATATCGGATGCCCCTTCATGCCTCCACGAAAGGACATATTCTCCTCGGTTAGCGGCCGAATACCACATAAGACCGGGAATTAAAGAAATCAGAATCGCTAACAAACAAACCGCAACCAAAATTTTGTGCCATTTAATAAATTTAAGCCAATTCTGAATAATAATGATACATTCCTTAGGAAAAAGTAAAATTGAAAAAAACAAAACAGAAAAAAATATGGTCAGAAAATAATACGGCATATAAGTTATGGCAATAAGCATTAGGGAAAACGTAAGACCTAAAAAAAATTCTTTTTTCGGATTTCCAGCAAAAGAGAAGAAAAAATAAAAAAACCATATGGCGGGGACAAAAAGGAGTGTGACACAGAAATTGTTAAAGATGTTGATTAAAAGTGAAGAAAACATTAAAAGAACAAACGATATCAAGGCCAAGTCAGTATCTTTGAAAAAACGTTTAGCTAGAAGGTAGAAACCAATTAAGCCAACAAAATGATAAACTGTAGCATATAAAAGGAAACTTAAGGGGCGTGAGAATCCTAACAAAACTAGAGTGGGATAAAGCCATAAAAATGGATTAAATTCACCGATAAAACGAGCATCAATATTGTCCGGTCTTCCCCACGCACCAAAAGGATCCCATAATGGAAGAACACCGCGCATTAAATTATCCATCTGATATTTGATAATGTGGTAATAGTCTACTCCGTGATGGGTCATCGCTGGCGTACCTAAAAAATAGCCATGGAAAGTGTAAACCCATAAAAGAATTGGGAGAGAAAATTTAAGTGTAGGCCATAACGAGGGGAAATTTTTTATATTCAATTTACTGTTCATATTGATTGGGCGATCTTGGACCCAAGAAAAAAGCTAGTAAATCTCCTATAATAGAAATAACTCTATGAACTAATGACGCCATTAAGGTCAATGTCTGACCATAGGAAGAAGAAAGTAATGACAGCAAGAAATATTCTCGGATACCTAGCCCGCCTGGAGAACCGGGGATAATGTACCCTGCCAGAAAAGAAAAAATAAAAACACCCATGATAAAAATAACATCATGCCATTGCAATGGATAATTGAAAATGAAAAAATAAATAAGAGCTAGCATCACCCCTAATCCACCAAAAATTATAATATAGATTAAAAGGAGTTTAACAAACAATATTGGGAATTTCTTAGAGCAAAAAAGCTTTAACTTCTCCCCTGTTTCTTTTTTCTTCCACACACACAGCAACCCTAGACATATCACAGCCATGATAACCATAATGATAAGAAACAAAACCCATTTCCTTAAATTTGCATCGAATAGAGATCCTACCGGTAGGGCTATTCCACCCAAAAATACAATGATGATTAAAGCAATCCCCAATATCACAACATTTAAAATGATTTCGAGTATACTACTTAACGCTATATCCGAATGTTTCCAACCCAACCGATTGCCTAAAAAATTTCTTGCCGCATATTGTAGGACATTCCCGGGAAGATATTTAGCAATATTCGATTGAACAAAAACCGGCCAAATGTCTTTGGTGCGGATTGGTTTCTGACTGACGAATTCCAATATCAATTCCCAAGAATAACTCAGCGCTCCAAGGGATAGTAAGTACACAATTAAAAACATCGGGCAGTAAAAAATAATCCTTTGATGATTCAGAGGTAATACGGCAAAATCTAACTTCAGAAAAGTTCTCACTAAATAAAAAATCGAACTTAGCGTCAAAATATAGCCAATGATGTTTATATAAGAAAATTTTTCTTTTAAAATTTTATTCAACTTGTTCCTCGGTAAACTTCTGGGTTGACTCTTAATTACCTTTAGGATAAAACTTAATATCGTTTTTCTGGTTCAGATACATTAGAAAATTTCGAATAAATAAAGAGAACTTCCCCCGCCCTAAAGCGTTCAAATGAGTAAAATCAATAAATTCCCGCTGATCAAAAGACGGTAATTGTTTTTGGGCCAAATAAAGAAAGCCTGTTTCGCTTGCCTGCTGTAAAAGAAAATGATTAAAAAGCCCATCCATCTCTGCTTTATAAGTTTCTTTAATAAGTGGGTGAGTTGGGCCACTGATCACAATTAATTTTACTTTTTTTGTCACAACATCACGGGTGAACAAAGAAAACAACTCTTCGTTTAATGCGGTATAAGGGCTGATTTTATATCGGTCCCCTTTGTTTCTTATGATCTCGGCAGCAAAATACGTTGGGTGCTGATTTTTACTGTAAGCATACTTCATGGGCTTTGTCCATTTTTCTGTGCCTAAATAAGATATGACCGGCGTAAAGAAAATTTGTCGGAGTTGATCCCGGTATTTAAACAAAACTGAAATTTCTCCCAAAAAATAATCGATCATTATAGCGCGGACGTCTTTCGTCATTAAACTAGCGATCCCGATATGCTTCACCACATAAGGAACAACCTCGGGTGTAAAATAATACTTGAGGGTATTCGATAGACTGATTTGGTCATCGGGATAAAAACTACCGACAAAAGTAACATAAATCATCACATCCGGGGATTTAGATAAAAATTTGTCTTTCAGGGCAAACATCTCCATAGGGGAACCATAGCCAGATATTCCTAAATTGTAAAAAACCATATTCATTTCTTTAAAATACTCATTCAAGAATTCGACATTAAAATCTTCCCGTGTTTGGCTAGATCCAATTAAAAATATTTTTATGTGCGGATCATAAGGAGGGATTGTCCTTAACTGGGCCTCCAGTCGAATAGAATCACATCCTGATGGCGTACTATAAAAATAACAAAAGCGCCAAAAAGTATTTGTATGCACCAGTGCTGCTTGGATGATAGAAAATAGGAACACACTACTTAAAAAGGCCCAAGGGATCCTTTTAAAATTGAAAATAAATAAACTCTTTTCCACTGGCAACTCCATAAATTGTTACTAAGTAGTAGCAGATAACATAAAATAATGTTTTTATGACGGGATTAGCCTTAAAAACACACATAAGATCATTTGTCAAAAACTGCGCTGATTGAACGATCATTAAAATCCATGTGAAAAATACAATTTGGAAAATCGTAAAACTAGTCTCGGGACCAAATTGAAAATTAAATAATAACGCTTGCAGCATTAGACAAACCTGGCTTAGCGATTGAGCTCGGAAACTGAGCCATCCTAAACAAACGAGATGAAAAAAAAATATAACCCGAATCAAAAACCATATTCTTCGCATGAAAATATTTTGTAGGGATGGCATCTTTTCCCATAACGGCATCAGTAAGCGCTGGATTACGAGTAACATTCCTTGATACGCACCCCATACAACGAACGTCCACTGCGCGCCATGCCAAAGCCCACCTAAAAGCATGGTGATGACTAAATTACGATAAGTATTGAATGTTCCCTTTTGATTCCCGCCTAAAGGGATATACAGGTAATCGCGTAAAAAGGTTGATAAACTAATATGCCATCGTTGCCAAAATTCCCTTGGATTAGTGGCGAAATAAGGCAAATTAAAGTTAATCATGATATCAAATCCCATGCACTTTCCCAATCCACGTGCAATGTTCGAATATCCGCTAAAATCGCACAAAATCTGAAAAGCAAAAGCATATAAAGCCAATAAAACATCCCATCCATTATACGGGGGTTCTGATGCAAAAATAGGATCGACGATTTTCGCCAGATTATCGGCAATAAAAATTTTCTGAAAAATTCCCCAAAATATCAAATAGCACCCTTCGTAGAATTGATCGAGCGATAATTTCCTAGGAGAAATTACTTGTGGTAAAAGATCCTTTGCCTTCATGATCGGCCCGGCCACCAAGTGTGGAAAATAGATCACAAATAGGACATAATCCAAAAATTTTTGGGTGGGTTTCATCTTATTTCGATAGACATCGATTGTGTAGCTCATTGCTTCAAAGGTATAGAAAGAAATCCCAACGGGAAGTATGATATGTAAAAAATGGGGATTAATGGGAAAGCCAAAAGACTTTAAAAAAGTTTGTAGATTAGAAACAAAAAAATTGAAATATTTGAAGAATCCGAGGATGGATAAATTGCTCACTATGCTCAGCAGTAGAAATCTTTTTCTCCTTCGGGGGGCATCCGATTGACTGATCTTGATGCCACAAAAATAATCAATCGTTGTGGAAATGAAAATCAAGGATAAAAATCGCCAGTCCCATGATCCATAAAATATACAGCTCGCCACCAGAAGCATTCGATTCTGCCACTTATGATTCAGACAGAGATATAAACTATAAACAATGACAAAAAATATAAAAAATTGCAGTGAATTAAATAGCATAACGATGATTATTTCTCATTCGTCTGATTTTTCCCTGCCAAATAATTTTTCAAGTTCTTCTGGGGTAGGAAAATTGATAAGAACAGCTCGTCTGCGACCATGAAAGACAAAGAAGCTCCCTGCTGCCACGGCTGAGGCCCCGCCTTCAACAACGGCGGCTTTCAAATCTTCGAGTTTTCCCGCACCTCCGCAAACAATTACCGGAATATTGACTGCTTGAGTTACTCTTTTAATAAGAGTGATATCATAACCCGACATGGTGCCATCTCGATCAATGGAATTGAGAAATATTTCCCCAGCACCCATCTTCTCCATGTGCCTGGCATGATCAATGGGATTTAACCGGGTGGATTGATTGCCTCCATTCGTAAAAATTTCATAAGAACCATCGCGCTGTTGCTTTACATCTATGGAAACAACAATGGCCTGACTGCCGAAAGTTTGGGAGGCTTCTTGAATTAATTCCGGATTTTGAACAGCCTGTGTATTAATAACCACCTTTTCCACCCCCGCCCGCAACATTTCTTTAATATCCTCTAAACTTTTAATCCCCCCACCGGCTGTGACCGGCATAGTACATTCTTCCGAAATCTGAGCAATAAAATTAAACTCCGGGTTTCTCTTTTGTTTGGTGGCCAAGATATCCAAAAGCACCAGCTCATGCACTTCTTTGGTATTAAAAATTTTTACCGCATTCATAGGGTCACCAATATAAGTAGGATTTTTAAATTGGACTGTCTTGACTAAACGTATGCCTTCTAGCAAAAGGCAAGGTAATACTCTTGTTTTTAGCATAACAAAGGGAGTCCCTGTTCAGATTTTATTTTGAATCTTATCTTTGCTATATTGAATGAACGTTATGATAACCATATCAAGTCAACCAAGATATTTCGAATATAAATGTTTGGGGAATAGATTAAATTGTGTGGCCAATCGAATCGGAATTTTAAACGCTTTGATGAGTGGATAATACGTTGAATAATCGCGAAAGGTCTTAGGTGGAGCAGTCATGATTTGCTCAAATTCTTCTTTTGTTATGCCCAGCTTGTGAATCGTATAACTCACTAAATCTTCATCATAGGGATAAACTTGTTCTGTAATTTCTTTAAGTGCTTCCTCACGAATCATTTGACCCGAACGAATCAGGGCTGAGTATTCTAATTTTCGTTTATCAATATTAAATTTCTGCGGCAGGTAAAAAGATTGAAAAAAATGTGTATAATACGACTCGTGATGATGTCCCCCGTAATATGCCCAGCCTAATTCTCGTGCTAAAAGCTCTTCCACCTCCTTTTGATGATATCGAACATACGCTAACAGAGGGATTACTTGAATTCGTTTTACCAAGCGGTAATAAAGCAAATCTTTTAATGTCACATTAGGGAAAGTCTTTAGCGGCTTTTTCCCAAATTCTTTTTGAACCTGTTCAATATACCGACCATCCATATAAGTCCACCCGATCGGTGAGAATCCTTCCGTGCGAAAAGAGTGGGCAAAAACGACATATTTAATTCCCTCCTGTGCCGCTACGCGAAGTAAAACACCGTGAATGGCCACATCGGTGGGGATCTCCGCATCCGGTACCGAAGCTTTTAAAAAAGAAATCTGCAGATCTTTAAATTCATCCCATTCGATAACAAAGGTATGCAGGTCGACATTGAGTTTCTCGGTGGCTCTTTTAATATTGGTGACGGCAATTTCGGAGTCCCATCCATTGTCAAAATGAACCGCCAATGGCCTTAATCCTAACTTTACCGCTGTATAGAGCGCAAAGGTGCTATCGCGTCCACCACTGACACCTACAATAATGTCAGAGGATTTCCCGCGACCATCCTTTTTGATTTTTTCAACTAAACGTAAAAGTTTCTGCCACCCTGTTTCATCAAGAGGATATTCTTTTTCCAATTCATCATGAATTTTACAATACTGACATACGCCATGCTCATTAAATTGGATATTGGGAATCGTCGTATCCATGACACAACACGAGCATATTTGGAAATTATTCTTGCTAGTCGTAAAAAAATTTGGGTACATTGTCGTTATTTATATAAGGGATAGTTAATCTTTTTCAATAACGATTATGGCGTGAGTAAAAAAATCTTTTATACCGAAATAATAATCGATCATTTTTAAATCCGCCTTAGCCAAGATACTTTTAACCTGCTCCTTAGATCTTGCTCGCGTAATTTCATCCGGATGCAATTTAATGTTTTTATTAAAAAAGTTATTAAGAGTATAATGGACCGCTTTGAGGAAAAGGACGCTTAATCCCAATTCCGGTGCCCAAAATATAATCATTTTCTTCTTAGGCTTAAGGACACGATGAAATTCTCGCAGGATTTTATGTATTCCTTCCTCAGAGAAATGTTCCATAACCCCAAGACTATAAATCCCATCAAAGGATTCATTCTTGACCGGAATATCGGAAATATCACCATGAATTAATTTATGGACATTCATGTTATGCTTTCGATAAATGTTCAAAGCTGAGATGGAAATATCCAAAGCTGATAAATTGACCCAATTAGCGACATCCCTATCGACCATGCCACTTCCACATCCAGCATGTAATATTTCGCTACCGCCTTCAAAATACTTTTTAACAAAATGATTTAACGTTCTTTTAATAACGAACTTGCGATAGAAAGCCGCAATCAGATCATACACCCTAGAGGTGGTCCTTTTATTTACAGACCAATAGTCATTCCAATCAGCTTGAGTAGTATTCAACCGAGTTGGCTCTGTGCTCGTACTACAACCACGAGAATCGAAAGCTTGAGGATGGAAATATAAAAATAACCCTTTATGGGTCAGCGTCTTAAAGTAGATACGAATCAACCGAGTTAAACTATGTGCTGCCAATCTTAACGTCATTTTAGAATGACCATAAGTACGATTGGGCAATTTTATTGGAAATTCCTTAACCCTAAAACCATTACGATGGAGAATATACAAACTTTCGAAAAAAAATGAATACGTTCGCGACTCGATCATATCAAAAATCCCTGCCGGGATCTTATCTAAACGGTAAAGGCGAAAAGCCCCGGTTGCATCATAAGGCATTTTCAAAATTTTAGATATGAGATAATGCCCAATATAGGTTAAGGATTTCCGATACCAATTCCAACCCGGAAGACTACCTTGTTCGATATATCGAGATCCGATAACAATATCATAATTGGTGGAATATCGGATAAAATCAGACAGATATCTAGGAGAATGAGAAAAATCACAATCCATGGTAATCAATATGGTGTAATTATTCTTATAGGCCCAGCGAATGCCCTCCAAATGTGCACTGCCGATGCCCAGCTTCCCGGAACGGTGAATAACGCTTAGATGAGAATAGCGGCCTACCAGACGATCAATAATGTCTCCTGTTCCATCCGGGGAATGATCGTCGATAAATAAAATATCAGCGTCCAGATTCAACCTATGAATCTCATTAAATATCGCTTCTACATTTTCTGCTTCATTGTAGGTAGGAATTAAAATAAGCGTCTTATTTAACGTCACTATAGGTGAGGCCCTCCCTAACCATGATTCTAATTAATTCATTGAAACTCACTGTCGGCTCCCATCCGGTGAGTGATTTCAATTTTTGATTGTTCCCACGTAAATTGCTTTTGATTTTTTTTGTTATCAAGCTGGAATCTTCTTTAACATATTTCGTCCAATCTAAATCCAGGCATTCAAATACGCCACTTACGAAATCACGAACACTGTGCGTCATTCCACTCGAAATAATAAAATCATCAGAGAAAGACAGCTGTAAAATTCTCACCATCGCTTCAACATAATCCGAGGCATATCCCCAATCGATCTCAGCATTTAAATTACCAAGAACCAATTCCTCCTTAAACTTATTTTTAATAGCGATAGCCGTTTCGACAATTTTCTTCGAGATGAAATTTCGTGGCCGAA
>JAHFGK010000248.1 GCA_023247475.1 Candidatus Omnitrophota bacterium | reverse complement strand
AAGGACGTTGGAAAACGGTTGGCGACTCGTTTGATCATGGACGAGAATTTGACCCGCAGACAACAAGAAACTGTGCCTATGATTCCGTTTATCATAATATGTGGTATGATGAAAAATGTTTTATTTCCAAAGGGTGTGATTGTTTGCATACGGATTATGATCCAACGTGTCAGTGTTTTCGTTCTAGCAACGCCATATGTAGAGATTGTATTTTGGGATGTACCAGTAGTTGTGGAAGTTAGGAGGAGAATTAAAATAATCAAAAGTTTGTGTATAAAAAGAGCTTAGAGGAAAAATATGGCTATTGGTCTATTTTTTATCTTTTGTGCAGTTAGCTTTCTTTGTTATTTCATTGTTCCAATGCTTTATCAGAAAACTTTGGAATTTAATGAACGACGCGCCCAGGAATTAAAGAATAAAATGGAGCGAGTTCTGCCCCGGCACAATATTAAGAAAATTACTAGTCTTTATATGATGGCCCCTGTGGCGACAGCGGTGGCGTGTTATATTGTTTTCCCTCCTGGGGAAATGAAATTAGCAGGCGTGGCCGTTGGATTTATTGGTGGATTTTTATTACCCGGTATTTATACACAGGTACTCATTACGCAAAATAGACAAAAATTTAATACACAACTCATCGATGCCTTAATGATTATGTCGAGCTCTTTTAGAGGAGGTTTAAGTTTAGTGCAAGCGATGGAAGCCGTTGTCGAAGAAATGCCCGATCCTATTGCTCAAGAATTTGCCATTGTTTTAGGAGAAAATAAGATGGGAGTCACTTTAGATGAGGCTTTAAACCATCTTTATAATCGAATGGCTTCACCCGCTTTGCAACAAATGATCACGGCTATTTTGCTTGCCCGGGAAACGGGTGGGAATTTGCCGGTCATTTTTAACCGTATTGTAACGAGCATTCGAGAAACTAATAAAGTTTTGCAAAATCTTAAAACCTTGACCCTGCAAGGAAGAATTCAGGGAGTAATCATGTCGATGTTACCGTTTGGTTTTATTTCGATTGTTACTTCAACCAATCGGTCCTTTTTTGATCAAATGTTAACTTCGGACATAGGTCGGGGATTATTGATTTATTCGGTGATCTCTTGGACTATCGGGGCATTTTTAGTTTGGAAGATAAGTAGTTTAAAGGATTTTTAGGTGGATAAAAATAAAAATTTTTAAAATTGGGGGAACTAATATGATGCTCCATTTTATTTTAACCTTATGTTTTCTATCGGGATTTAGCTTTGTTTTAGGCCTTTTTCCCTTTGAATGGGAGAGCCGGCCGAGATTACAACCATTAGGATTTGCGCTCGCTACCAGCAAGAAAAAGAAAAAAATTTTTGTCTTGTTTAAGGCCATTGCCATAATTAATAAACCCTTGGTTTCTATGGGACTACGAAAGAGAATCGCGAAAGATTTAGCGATGGGTCATGTCTACATGTCTGCCGAGGAATTTCTCTTATTAAAGGAGATTGGCGTTATTGTCACTTTAGTCTCGACATATCCTTTTATTGATCCCGAAGCGATGTTTTTTTGGGTAGGTATGGGGGTGGCTATTGGTTATATGTTACCGGAATTTTGGTTAAAAGGGAGAATTAAAAAGGTTAAAACAGCTATTATGAAGGAACTCCCCGATGCTATCGATCTATTAGGCCTCTGTGTCAATGCAGGACTGGATTTTATGTTGGCGTTAAAATGGGTTGTTGAAAAATCACCCCCCTCTGTGATAATGGAAGAATTAAATATTGTTCTTCAAGAAATAAGTGTAGGGAAAACCCGGCGAGATGCTTTAAGAGATTTAGCTGGTAGGTACGATTTGCCTGACTTATCTTCATTTACAAGAACCCTTGTTCAAGCTGATAAAATGGGGACCTCAGTTTCCGAGGCCTTAAGTATTATCTCCGAAGATATGCGGTTAGCGCGATTTCGCAGAGGAGAACAATATGCCCTTAAGGCTCCTATCAAAATGTTGGTTCCGCTGTTATTTTTTATATTCCCCGTCGTGGGTGTGTTAGTCGCTGGACCAATATTCCTCCAATTTATAGAATATAATCCCTTTGGCCAGTAGTCGCTGGTAAAGAATATCACGGCCCAATTTACTTTAATCAAAAGTTATGGTGGTTGGTCCTGCACTACCTTTGACTTCAACAATAAAATTTAGAAAAAGTCAAGGACTGCCTGCGTAGCGGCACTGCTTCGCGGTGTCCCAGCTACCCTAAAATTTATTAAGTTGGTGCTGGCGACCACAAATCCTTAAAGGTAAGTCAGTGCGGAATTATTTAAGGAAAGTAAGAGTTGTTTATGTTGACCCTTTTTAAGGATCATCGTCTATAAAATGGGCAATTAGCATTTCCTTTATTGAACGAAATCTGCGGTAAAAAATGTTGGTAGAAATGATCTTCAGTTAAATGTCCATTCACATAAATGTCCAAACTATATCAATTAATGTCCAATCTGTAAAAATAATAACCAATTTCCTTGCCGAACCTAATTGTCAACAAAGTAAAATTTCTAAAAACAAACTCCCGCAGACGCAAATTTAAAAGGATTTGGCTAAATATTCTCAATTCTGTAAGCCTAGCTTGCTCTTAAAATTAGAAAGAATTTGGGAGTAACGCTTCTTCTTAGCCCATGTCACTCAAAGGAATACCCATCGGAAAAAGCACCTTAATTAGAGCAAATTTTGTAAAAGACACCCTTCCTAGAAAAAATTAACAATTTATTATAAAAATTTTTTATTAGGATTACAACTTATTATATTTCATAAACATACAACTCAAATAAATTTTCGGTACCCTTGTTCTCGTCGAAGGTGGATGTTATACTTTTAAAGCAAGCGTTAAGAATTCCGGTCGGATCTTCCAACTATCAGAGTCGGTCGCATTTTCGAATCAAAATTACCCCTGCACATAGTCAAATGACACAATCTAAGGTCAAAATAAGAGC
>JAHFGK010000058.1 GCA_023247475.1 Candidatus Omnitrophota bacterium | reverse complement strand
ATTCCCCAATGTGCCAATGTGACTGCACCTCTCTTCCTGCGCGGGGACGCCAATGACGATGGACAGGTAGACATCAGCGATGTCCAGCGTATTTTAGAAAAACTCTTTCTTAACGCCAATGCTTCCATACCCTGTCCTAAAGCAGCGGATGCGAATGACGATGGGAGGATTAACATCACAGACCCCATTGTCGTCCTAGGCCAACTCTTTATTGGCAATGCCAAAATTGCGCAACCTTATCCGCAGCGGGGTAATGACCCGACTCCCGATACTTTGGGTTGTTATTAAACTGGCGGCAACCAGATAGGAAACAGACGTTAATGCTCAGTAATGCGGTAGTAACAGTATAAAGGGTAGTAAAGAATAGAGAATATGTTAAAAAGAGAAACAGTAAAATGAAAAAAGTAATAACATTTTATTTATTAATTTTTTTATGTTTTTTTACCTCCCCAAGTTTTGCTCAAAATCCTGAGTATCATTTAATTATGAAGATACCCAAAGAACAACTTACATTGCCCGGAAAAATTTTAATTGATAACAAAGATAGGCTTTATGTTCTTAATGACAGGGACATATTAATCTATGATACCGGAGGCCATTTAATTAAAAAGTGGGAAATCAATCAATCAGCAAATGATTTGGATGTCTCCCAGGAAGGATTTTTTTATATTGCAACAAAGAGCAATTCTGTAATGAAATTTGATGCAAACGGTAATTTTATCCTGCAATGGGGAAAATATGGCAATGGCGACGGTCAGTTTGATTGGGCATCTGGTATTGCAATTGACCAAGAGGGGAATGTCTATGTGACCGATCGATATAATCATAGAGTTCAAAAATTTGATTCTAACGGTAATTTTATAAAAAAATTTGGGGAAAAGGGGTTTGGAAATGGCCAATTCACTGAGCCCAAGGACATAGACGTTGACGCAAGCGGAAACATTTATGTCGCCAGCCAAGGTATTATTCAAAAATTTAATAATAACGGCGATTGGATCGCAAAATGGTTTTCTCCCTTCAGCAATACGCCTGCTTTAACCACAGATAAGGACGGGAATGTTTATGTGGCGGCGGTTGATGGAGTTTCGGGAAGCATCAGAAAATATAGCCCAAATGGAGATATACTCCTCGAATGGGGAAACATAAGACCCCAGGGGATTGCTGTCGACAGTTTAGGGTTTATCTATGTCAGTGATAATCCTTTGGGTCAGACTGCAACGCCAATCATTAGAAAGTTCGATGCTTCCGGGAAGGATATCTTAAAATGGGGTTCGTTCGGTGATGGAGAAGGATGGTTTCATAGGCCACTTGGAATTGGGATTGATGAGAATTCCAATTTTATTTATGTGGCTGATTCGAGGAATTGTCTTGTTCAAAGGTTTGTTATAGCCGGGGCTTTTCTGGAACAATGGGGTCAAGAATGCGATCCGGAGGATCAGTTTGTGCCCGTTGGTCCAGGATTATTTGCTTTTCCCGAAGATATTGCTGTAGACAAAGAAGGTTTTGTATACGTTGTCGATTATAAAGCCCGAGTGATCCAAAAGTTCAATGTTCAAGGAGATTATGTTTTAACATGGGAAGATCTCGTTGGGCCTAGGGGAATTGCTGTCGATAAAACTGGCAATGTTTATGTTTCTGATACTAAAGGTAACTCTATTAAAAAATTTGACTCAAGTGGTAATCTTTTGGGGAAGTGGGACAGGGAAAGCCCAACGGGAATTGTCGTAGATGAATCTGATAATGTTTATGTTATTAGTAATGGTGTAAAAATTCTCAAATTAGATTCAATGGGTATCGCGAATGAGTTTTGGAAGGTACCTAAGTCTCAGTCGGCTTATATTAATGGAATTTCCATTGATAAAAGTGGGTTTGTTTATGCCACTTTAGAAAGCTCCAATGCATTTGGGTCAGGGTATGTTGCAGTGATTGATCCTAAGGGACAAGAAATCGCTCCACACTTCTTTGATCTAAAAAATGAGCACATTGCTCTCCTTAGACCTCAGGGGATCAAAGTCGCGGGAGATGGTTCTATCTATATTACTGAGATCAGCAATCACCAGGTGTTAATATTCGGGAAGCAGTTTCGTCGTGGCGATGCCAATGATGATGGGAAAGTTGATATATCCGATGCTGTTTTTATTCTCAATCATCTTTTCCTGGGAGGGCCAGCTCCTTCCTGTTTAGATGCGGCTGATTTTAATGATCAAGATAAAAATACAGTTAACCTGTCAGATGCGATTTATCTTTTATCCCATCTCTTCCGAGGTGGCCCGGAATTACCAGCTCCATATCCTGAAAAAGGGGTTGATCTCACCCTAAATGACGGGATAACTTGTGAAAATTATACATCCCCCTAGTTTTTTACCCAGAATAGCTGTCCTCGTAATTATTTCCTTTTCAACCATTGGAACCGTTTGGCCATTAACAAAATGAAATTGTATTTTTAATTGTCGCCATTGTTTTCTCAATATTAATAATTTATACTTAGAATGTAACTAAAATTGTGTTGTCGGAATCTTTTTAAAAAATTATATTAAGAATACTATGAAAAAATCCAACTCTAAGATATTAACACTATTTTCCTTTGCTATCATTGGTTTGTGCTCATTTCTTTTTTGGCCGCTAACAATCTACGCTCAGCAAATCACGACCCCTAAGCCTTCTCTAATATTAGAAACCAGCCCCATAGATACTACTCAAAAATTTAATACGGTATCCGGGCCCCGCTTTTTAGATGTGGATTTTGATGGCTTCAATGAGTTGCTCATAAGTGGGGGGGCGCGCAGAGATCGAAATCAAGGGATTGAAAATGATACGAGATTATACATTTATCATTTAGACGGCACATTCATGGGATCGGACAATAAGGGAATCTTGTTCGCCAATGGAATTCCTTCGTTCGCGACAATGAATCCTTTCGGAGAACTTCATGAAGTCGCAGTCAATGGAAATCCTCAACAAAATCTCCTCAAATTCAATCCCAATAGCCAATCATTGGAAAATCTTCCCGGCTGGCCTCAAACTAACGGAAAAAGCAACGCTACGGTGATGGCCGATCTTAATGGAGATGCTGTTGACGAATATATTTACTTGAGCCGTCCCGTTCCTATTTTCCTTTTTTTAGCTGGGTATGCGGATCTTAATGTCCTTAACAAAAAAGGAGAAAGACTTACCCCTTCAGTCGATCTTCAGACTGTACAAGGTGGTTTGTTAGCACGGACCGGTGACGACGCCTTTGCCATCGGGGATTTAGATTCTGATGGAAAAAAGGAAATCATTCTTAGTGTTCTTGATAAAAACCGACGGGCCTTACTGACCGTCCATCATGACGGAACAACCAGCCTGAGCAGCCCACTTCCAGATGATTTAATATCTTTGGACACGGTCACCATTGGGAAACTAAGTACGGCAGCAAAACAAGGACATGTCGTTGTCGGCATCGACAAGCAAATTAATGATTTTGACAGCTCTCCGGGGATACAAGTGTACCGACAAACCAATAATGGGCTAGTAAAGAATTTTGAGTGGTTCGGCGTAAAGAATGCCTCCATTGACTTCCCCCCAATCATCGCTAAGGTCGATCCCACCATCGATCGTCCCGAAATTTTGGTCGTTGAGGGTGTTTCTGGTTTAGACGAATTTAATAAAATTGGAACTTGTTCCCGGATTCATGCCTTTCTAGCTGACACTAATGGCGGTAATATCCAAGAATTATCTTCCCCCTGGCCGATCGTCGTTGCGGAAGGGGCGTGTGTTACCGGTCAACCTGTTGTTGGAAACATTGATGGTGATGGAACCCAGGAGATCGTTGTCAGCACTAATCAGGGCATCCAGGCATTTCACCTCGATGGCAGCAGCTATGCTATTGTTAACGGCCAACAAGAACCATACACCACCACCCAAAAATCTTCGAATAATGCCTACAAGGTGATCGAAATCGCTAAACCCGGCTACTCTAATATCGCCGTGTTTTTTGACCGTCTGGAATTAGAGGACGGTGTTGATTATGTCTACATTTTCCCAGGGGATGTTTCCTTGCCCGATAATGGCGACGATTTTGACTTGGGATTGAATAATAAAGATTTTGACTCCGTTCAAGAAATCACCGGTTATTACCGTGGATGGAGTGCCTCGGTTCCCGGGCCCAGCATGAAAATCGTTCTTCGTTGTGACGAGGCGACCAATCTTTTTGGTTACACGATTTCTAAAACATTGAATGGGACCTCACAACCGTTATCGGATTTTATACCACAAGTTCCTCTTCAAGGTTCACCCCTGTTAGCGGATGTGAATAAAGATGGGCTCTTGGATTTGAGCTTTGCAGATAAAGAAAAATTGTATATGGTAAATTTAAATGTTCCGTTTAAACCGGAAAAATTAGAATGGCCAATGTATCGACATGACCCCAAGGGTTCCAATGCTTACAGCCCTCCTCAGCCCTGGTTCCTACGCGGGGATGTCAATAACGACGGGGAAATTGATCTTGTGGACGCTATAAAAATTCTTCTTCATCTTTTTCTTGATAAATCCATTGAATCATCACTTGCTGCGGATACCAATGATGATGGCACCACCAACCTTTCCGACGCCATTTACCTTTTGGAATATTTATACCGCGGTGGTAAACCGCCGCCCCTTCCTTTTCCTGTTCCGGGACCGGATCCAAGCTCATAAATCAGGACCGGGTCCTGATAACATTTACTCCAGCGAATGAAAAAGCGCCGGATGGTTCAAAAGTTCCGACGGTAAATACGTCCTCAATTTGTAGCGGATCCTCCGGTTTAACGGCTCATCTTGGCCGCCGTCCCCGCCTTTCACACCGCCCAATTGAAGATAACCCATGTTGAGTTCAATCATGCTGTAGAGCCATTCTTTTTGCGTTTGCTTTTCTACCTTTACTTCGCGCACGATATCTGCGTAGGTTTTGGCCATGGCTTCCAAAATTTGCAGATTCTCTTCCGGATAGGATAAACGGGACAGTTCCTCGTTCGTTTGCTGTAAAGATTTTTTATCAACGTCCTGCAAAATGAGTTTACAGACCTTGACGCGCTCCAATTGCGCCGGGGTCAATTGTCTTTTCGAATACGAATCCTGCTTCGGCCCGCTCGATTTTCCTTGAGCATAAGCAGGAGATGAGATAAAAAGAATGGAAATCAGGATGATCAATATTTTCATTTTTCTCTCCAGAACTTCTTTTCTGTCCCTTACGCTGGGGACTGTTTCCCTTTTACGTCTTTTAATAATGGGAATACTGACCTGAATCCGTAGAACTCCCCATATGAGAAAAATCAAAAGTTGTCTTATCATCAGCAGAATTATTCTGAGATTCCTCTGATTTTCTTTCCCCAGAATATTGAGTTGTCCTACTTTTGATAGGATTATTATGAGGCGACTCCGCTCTTCTTTGTTTCGAATATTGAATTGTCTTATTTTTATAGCTCGGGAGCTTTTTCATTAATGGCAATGAATCGGATTGCAAGAATCTTTGCACATAAACTTCGGTTTTTTTATAATATCGACTTACATATTTCTTTCCCAAAGGGGTTTGCGCCAATAAATAGAGAACCAATATTAAAAAAAATAATGTTCGCATATTTTCATCTCACGCTTGATCCTGTTCACAAGAATTGAATTTTGTCCCCATGGACAGAATTCAATTTCCGTATAAATCGTCTTAAAGGCTTTATTCGGCGGTGGTCGGGTCGATTTCCTCGCAGACCTTCGAAACCTTGTTGGCCGGGAAACCGCCCTGCTTAGCGTGTTCGCACACGAGTGTCTCGTTCGGTGCAATGTACACGCAGTAGATTTTATCGTCGGTGACGTAGCTGTGCAGCCACTGGATTTGCGATCCCATTTTTTTTAAGACCCCACACGACTTAGCCGAAATCCCCTGTAGCTGTTCGGCGGTCAGTTCCCCAGCCCCGGGGATTTCCCGTTCGATCACATACTTCGGCATAACGCCCTCCTTCCTGTTCGTAAAAAATTATCTTTGCTGGTCACGGATTAGCTGATAACTGACAGTTGTCCCCATTTTCGTTTTGTCCCGCCTAACTAAAGATAGCCCATATTGAGTTCAATATCGAAAAGTAATGCCTGTCTTTACTTTTCCTTCATCTATTTTATTGATCTCCTATTCACAACCACATCTTTAATCACCGCTAAACCGGAATCGCCCACCACGACTTCCACATCAACCGCGCTTTTCGTTCTCCCGATATTTCTTTCAATCTCTTTGCCTTCTCCTTCCGGGACAAAATAGCTGCCGATACCGTAATCCACGGTCATTTTGCTGTTCTCCTTAAAATGAGAATAATACTTAACCCGGCCTTTAATATACACGGCTGGATCACCTTGTTTCTGAAAATCCTGCTTCGTCTGGACCGCCACCGCCCCCCAATATCTCCCCCTCGGCTCCAGCCTGACAAAAACTTTTTCTCCCGGGTTATAACTGCTTTTCTCGCTTCTGACCAGATTTAAATCCAGCGTGTTAATTTTATAATTCAAAATGACATAGTCCCCCCGCAATAAATCCCGGGGATCGGCCGGAAGCGTCTCTAAAAGCACGCTTTTCCCGTTCTTTAACAAAAACTCTTTCGACTTGACCAGACCCACGGCCAGCGTAATCCATAAAAGAGAGATCAGCAAAAGGACAACTTTTTTATTCATTCCGGCTTATCCTTTCTACAAATTTTCGTCTCTGCTTCTCCAGATAACTGCCGAGGACCAAAATGAGGATTCCGCCGATAATAAAAAACAGGGATTTTTCCTTTAACTTCCAGGTGACATCAATAAAGCGCGTCAGAATAAACAAAACAAAAATGGCCACCCCTAAATTAAAGACATACGTCTTTTTCAATTCCACGCCCAAGGTAATATTACAGAGGGCGAAAATGACCAGGACCGTATTACCAATGAGGGTATTGAGGATCACCGCCGATGGGTTCACCAGCACCAGCATGTGTCCCGCAAAAGCCGCCAAGAGCGTGCCCAGTTCCATCTGAATCAATTTATTTTTGAATCCGCCTTGTCGGAATTCGTAAAAGAGCAATAGAATGATAGCCCCGGCCAAAACAAGACAGCCGTTTAAGTACAGCGGATTCACCAATGAAGCGGCCCCTTTCAATACATCGGGAAAGCTTAAAAGATAAACACACGCAAAGGTCAGTAAATAACCGAAAATCTTGTAAAGCTCAAAAAATAGCCGCCCCCTGTTTTTGGACATAATCCCTATGATATAAAAAACAATCCCCAATAACGAATGCAGAACAATCAAGCTCACCGAAAATTCAAATTTATAATCCAAAATTTTAGAAAAAGAATGCAGGGTTAAATTGAGCCACAACACTAACGCTAGCAGACACAGCAGCATATTCTTAGATAAATTGTCTTTATAAGAAAGCCCGGTGAGCAAAACCAACACCGGCAGAAAAAGAAAATTGGGCACATCGCGGACGGTTGTGAAGGTAATGGTCCAGAAGATCAACGCAACATTTGCACTATAAAGAAAAATCCGTTCGGCGGGATTCCGCAAATAATAAACCAACAGCCCCGCACCGATCAGAAGCGCCAGCCATTCGTAACTATAAAACGGACAATAGACACTCGTGCTGACCAAACCCATCACATTGATATAGCGGACGGGCCAAGAACCTTTGGCCGTGGACAGCATGACGGCAAAAACAATTAACGGGTAAAAATAGTTCGGGGCTTGGTTAGTGGACAAATAAAGGAAATTCCAGATGATCAACAAAACCGAGGCCAGCAGGTGGGTATAAAGATTTTCGAAAAAGATGGCGACCGGCAGAATAGGAAACGACCACAGTAGGAAAATATACCAGTTCTCCGAAACCGGGATATGATAAATCTGCCCGATGAGCGCTACCGTCGCTCCCCAAAAGAGCGAGGCCAGCAAAAAGAGACTCTTCCCCAACTGCGGATACCCCTCTTTGATATAGGTAAACAGATACCCGGCATACAAGGTGGAAATCGTCACCGTCAAAAGCAAAACGGTTTTGGTGAGGCCGGGAATTTTTTGCCAGTTTGCACCCACCAAAAAAAGCACGCCCAATCCCAAAAAGATCGCCCCGATCAAAGATAAAGTTTTGGTCAAGTCCGACTTCATCGCCGGGTCAATCCTCTTAAGGTTATAAAACTTGAGGATAGTATCCCCCTGCTCCCGGCTGATGAGCATTTTTTCTTCCCAGCGGGGCAGTTCTTCCTGCAGCCAGCGATAAACCTTTTTAGGTTTTCCCCAGCTTCGAACAATGAGATAAATAATGAATCCCCAAAAAATTAGGCTAAACATTGATCCCTTCTGTAACTACCCTAGACTTATTTTTCCCTGAATTTTTAAGTCACCCTTCACGAACCACGAGCCACGAGCCACGGTCAAGCTCTACTCATCCCAGGCAACGGCGGTTGAAGATTGATCTTCGGCCTCGGCCGGAGTACCACTATCCGCCTCAGACATTGGCTGCTGCATCGGCGGCTGGCCGGAAGAATCATCTTTTTTGCCCGGTAAAAAATGGACATTATTGGCCGATATCCTGACACGACTTTGCGTCTTTCCGTCTTTTTCCCAGCGGTCCTGCTTGAGCCGGCCTTCCACAATGATCCCGCGCCCCTTTGCTAAATATTTCGAACAATTTTCCGCCACCACACCCCACACCTCCACATCAAAATAAGAAACTTCCGTGACTTTCTGGCCATTGCTCGTATAAATACGATTGGTTGCAATCGACAGATTGCACACAGCCTTTCCGGAAGCGGTGTACTTTAATTCCGGATCCCTCGTCAGATTCCCCATAATATTGACACTGTTTAAGCCCATGTGTTTGTCCTTTCCTGTTAAAAATTTGAAAACTCTTCCGATGCGTTTAATCGACCCGTTTCGTAATTTCAATCAAATGATAGCCGAACTGCGTCTTGACCGGCCCGTGGACTTGACCGACCGCTTCCGTAAAAACCACGCGGTCAAACTCCGGAACCATTTGCCCGCGGAAAAACTCGCCCAAGTCCCCGCCGCTTTTGCCTGAGGGACACAGGGAATGCTGCCTCGCAACCCCGACAAAGTCCTTGCCGCCTTCAATCTCTGTTTTTAATCGCAAACATTCTTCTTCCGTCTTAACTAAAATATGCCTCGCGTTCGCCTTAGCCATCTGACCTCCTTTGGGTTAAGTAATTTTTCTTACCGATTCTCTTTTATTTTTCCAAAAATCTGAAAATATCAAAAAATATGGGGACATATACCTGGGCTTTGATTAATTCGGGTTACGTCGTGCTTGCCCTGAGCTTGTCGAAGGGTGGCACTGGAATTCCACTTGGAATTTCGACTGCGCAGTCGGAATTCATCCTCTGTCCCTCTCTGGGGACTGTTCCCTTCGCATTACCCTTTGTGGCGAAAGGGTTATTTAGAAACGTTCTGGGTTTCCCATTTGTTGGTGAAGGATGGAAAACTGCTGTGCATAAGCCTGGGTTAAATTGCGGATTTGCTGGTCATAGATGGCTTTGGTATTGTTGACTTGCTGTTGCACAGCTAAAGATTTTTGCATCAGGGCCTGTTCTTCCTTTAGAAGCATTGTTTGCGCCCCTGTCATGTCCTGGCCCAGGTGTATTTTTTGCTGGATGTATTGTTTGTCTTTTTTGATCTGGGCAACGTCTGCTTGCTTTATTTGTTTCAACCCATCGACAAGCGCCTGGATCTTAGCATTCCTCTCTTTTATTAAAGCGGCGATCTCGGCGTCCCGTTTGTTCTTGAGTTCCTGGATGTTCTTTTTGAATTCCTGCGCCTCTGCTCCGGGCTTTTCCTGAGATTCCCAGGGGCCGGCAGCCTCCCCTTTTTCTGCCCGGAAAGCGTCAATGACCAACAAAGGAAAGCTTAAACTCATAAACGCGATTAATAGCAATTTTCTTTTATCCATTGCAGTGAGAATCTCCTTAAATCATCATTATTTGAAATTTATGCGAACGATTTAAAACGTTTCTAATTATCCTATTACATTGCATCAGATTCCGCAAGAAGTGTTTGGGTTCATTTCGCGTTTATTAAAATTGCAAATGGTCGGAGTCGTCTTTGAACTTCGTCATGATTTCAAGCTGTTTTTTCTTCAGAGCCTCCAATTCCTGCTGGAGCTGCAACTTCTTTTGAAAATTGACTTCACAGATCGTGTTGGTTTTCACCACATCGATCTTCAGGGCATCAAGTACTTTTTGCAGATCGTCCGTTGCGGTGATGCTGACCATGATGTAATCCTCAGCAATGTTCACTTTTCTTTTCACGTCGTTGGGATTCTTTTTATAAACATCGTAGAAATTCCTTTCCCATGATTCGTCCGGCTTTCTGGAAAGCTTAAACGGAAGTACCCAAATCTCCTTATGATCGGGGCTTTCCTTGATCGCATTTTTGTCCACACTGATAATTTTGATATTGCGTTCTTCCTCACTCATTATCGCTCTCCTTCCACATTTCTCTAAAGTAACGTGTTCATTTAATAACAAACCCGCGCAATTCATTCGGGGTAATAACCTGTCTTTTTTCTCCTAAGAATCGAAATCAACGCACCTTTCCCGCTCACGCCCCGACCAGTTGCGGGACTCAACGGTTCAATTCTTTGACCGCTTCCTCTTCAGAGGCAAAGACCTTAAATATTTCATTTTCCTTAAATATGTCTAACAAAGCTTTCAATTCGTTGGTAATGTTAATAAATCCAACTTTAAATCCTTTCTCCTGATACTCTCTTAAGCGAATCAAATGAAAAGCGATTGTGGCGCTGTCGACATGCTCGACTTTGGAAAAATCAAGGACGACGTTTTTATCGATCCTGCTTCCCGCGCGGCGGTTCTCCTGAATCCGCGAATTAATGACGGGGATCATGGTTTGGTCGATCTTACCCTTTAGCCGGACAACGCTTACCTTTTCCAGTTCGTCAATACGCTCGAGGTAGGGCGGCTTCTCGCTATTATTGTGCTTTCTAAATAGTTCAATCATTAAACGACTCCTCTTGTAATAGTGCGCGCGGAATCTTGTTAAGAAAAATAGTTTCTGTCCCAACGCTATTTGTCTTTTAAGACCTCAAAACCCTTTTCTAGCTCCTTCAAATCTTCTTGAGCATCAGATAATGATTTTGTGCCACGACAAATATCCGTACTAAATGCGTCAGTATTGACATTCCCATTGCCATAAACCAAAACCTTCTCATTTTTAGCAAATGAATATCCACAGAGACCTGGAGCCTTTGTTCGATCAATTGTCATTACAGTAAGTATTTTATTATACATCCCTTTATAGAGCTTCAAAGGCTTAAGCGTCGCTTTGAGGCCATATTCCCCCTCCTTTGATAGCTCCAACACTTCTCCTGTAAATACAATATCGGCTTGAGTAAAGTATTCTTGAACAGATTTTGGAGTACACGAACATGCAAATGACAAACCAGCTGATATGGTTTGTAAAATAAGTATAAATGTTACAATCTTTTTCATTGAAGAAAAGGGGTCACGCCTATTTATTTTTTATTTGGGATTGCTTCGTCCCCCGCCGTCTGTTTGTCGCAGACAAGCAGAGGGGTCCTCGCAATGACGCCAATCGGGTTACTGCATATCATGGATCCCTTTAAGGTCAATATGCATTTTATTGTTCTTCCACAAAAGAATGTCCTTAAATCGTTTGTCATAAACGATCTCATCATAGCGATAGACGCTGCGCGCGGTGATGGTTTGGGAGAACGTATCATCTATCCCGGTCAGGGACGCAAAGATAGCGACTTGTGTCTCGCGCATTTTGTCGGCGTCCATGCCAAACAGCGGGCTGGTCTCGTCAATAAAGTGTCT
>JAHFGK010000057.1 GCA_023247475.1 Candidatus Omnitrophota bacterium | reverse complement strand
ATGTGCACAGCCATTTGGTCACCATCGAAGTCAGCATTAAAGGCAGCACAGACCAAAGGATGCAATTTAATCGCCTTGCCCTCAATCAGGATCGGCTGAAAGGCTTGAATACTCAAACGGTGAAGAGTCGGCGCACGATTAAGCATGATGGGATGATCTTGAATCACTTCATCCAAGATATCCCAAACCTCAATCTTGGCGCGTTCCACCATTCGCTTGGCACCTTTGATCGTATGAACAAAACCTTTTTCACGGAGTTTACGAATGATAAATGGTTCAAAGAGTTCCAGTGCCATCTTCTTGGGAAGCCCACATTCATGTAGTTTAAGATTCGGCCCCACCACAATGACCGAACGACCAGAATAGTCAACGCGCTTGCCTAAAAGATTCATACGGAATCGCCCTTGTTTGCCTTTAAGCATATCGGAAAGAGATTTGAGCGGACGATTTCCCGAACCTAAAACCGGACGGCCATGACGACCATTATCCAAAAGGGCATCGACGGCTTCTTGCAGCATCCGTTTTTCATTACGGATAATAATTTCCGGAGCATTTAAATCTTGTAATTTCTTCAAACGATTATTGCGGTTAATCACCCGACGATAAAGATCATTAAGGTCGGATGTGGCGAAACGACCCCCTTCCAAGGGAACCAGAGGTCTTAAATCTGGTGGGATAACAGGTAAGACATCCAAAACCATCCAGTCGGGTGCATTATCCGAGCTATCAAAATCTTCGACAATCTTTAATGTCTTAGCAATCTTCTTTGCATTTGTCCCAGCGGGATTGGCCTTTTCCAGATCTTTACGTAATTTCTTACACAAGACACTTAAGTCTACTTCTTTTAAAAGATCTTTGACCGCCTCCGCGCCAATTTTGGCTTTAAAAGCCCCACCGTACTTGACCAAGGCGTCCTGATATTCATCCTCGGTTAGGAACTGCTTTTTCTTAAGAGGGGTCTCGCCCGGGTCAATAACTACGTATTCTTCATAATAGATTAACTTTTCCAAGTCCCTTAACCCGGTCTGTATAATAGCTGACAGACGACTCGGAACCGCTTTATAAAACCATATATGTGTCACTGGACAAGCCAATTCAATATGTCCCATCCGTTCTCGACGCACAGAAGAACGCGTCACTAAAACCCCGCAGCGATCGCAGGTGATTCCTTTAAACTTAATACCTCGATATTTACCGCAGTTACATTCCCAATCCTTCACTGGGCCAAAGATACGCTCACAGAAAAGCCCGTCCTTTTCCGGCTTTAAAGTCCGGTAATTAAGGGTTTCTGCTTTTTTAACCGCACCTTGAGACCAAGAGTGAATCACTTCCGAAGAAGCAATCTTAATTGAAATTCTATCTTGGTTTTTGATATCTTTTTCAGTTAGTTTGGCCATCTTGTTTTCTCTTCTCCTTGGCTAATTTTTCTTTAACCGGTTCTGAGTTGGCTTTCTCCATCCTTATATCGAGACACAATCCCTGCAACTCTTTGACCAGAACATTGAATGATTCTGGAGTGCCGGGTGTTAATTTATGTTCTCCTTTGACAATAGCCTCATAGATACGGCTTCGGCCAACAACGTCATCACTTTTGACTGTCATCATTTCCTGCAGCGTGAAAGCGGCCCCATAAGCCTCTAATGCCCACACTTCCATTTCCCCAAATCTTTGGCCACCAAAATGAGCCTTACCGCCTAATGGTTGCTGGGTCACTAATGAATATGGTCCAATGGAACGAGCGTGAATCTTTTCATCCACCAAGTGATTTAGTTTCATCATATAGATGTAGCCGACGGTTATTTCTTGATCAAATTGCTCTCCCGTATGCCCATCATAAACAACCGTTTTCCCGTTTTCCGGTAAACCTGCCTCTTTTAATAATGTACGAATCTCTTCCTCGGTTGCTCCATTAAAAATAGGTGAGACTGCATAGAACCCTAAAGCTTGTGCCGCCCATCCTAAATGAGTTTCCAAAAGCTGTCCTACATTCATACGCGAAGGAACACCTAACGGATTAAGGACGATATCCACCGCGTGACCATCCGCTAAGAAAGGCATATCCTCCTCAGGTAAAATCCGGGAGACGATTCCCTTATTCCCGTGCCGACCAGCCATCTTATCTCCTTCGGATAATTTGCGCTTTGTAGCGATATAAACGACAACTCGTTTTATAACACCGGCGGGAAGTTCATCGCCTCGTTTGAGACGGTCAACTTCTTGCGTTTCTTCCGCGATCAGCTCAGCTAACTTATCATTAATAAAATTAATCACTTCGCGTGCTTCCTCATCCTGAATATCGTCTAAATCCATTTTTCTTAACTTTTTCTTATCGACACCAAGGATCTTACAAAGTTTACTTTCCTTTTCTGCTTCCAAAAACTCAATCTCTTGTTTATAATAGGCCTTTATTTTCACAACAGCATCTTGCTCCTTATCTTTTTCCGTCTTGGCCTTCCGTCCTCGTTCACTACGCTGAAAAACCTCGACGTTAACAATGACTCCTTCAATGCCTGGTGGTAAAGTCAAAGAAGTATCCCGGATATCCGCAGCTTTTTCCCCAAAGATCGCTCGTAACAATCGCTCTTCGGGAGAAAGTTCTTTTTCGCTTTTCGGGGTAACTTTCCCAACGAGGATATCACCAGCTTTCACTTCCGCACCAATACGCACGATCCCATCTTCCGTTAAATCTTTTAACGCATCCTCTCCGACATTAGGAATATCCCGGGTAAGCTCCTCATTACCGAGTCGTGTTTCGCGAGCTTCCACTTCAAATTTTTCAATATGAATAGACGTGAAAACATCTTCGCGAACAATGTGTTCATTAATAATAATGGCATCCTCAAAGTTATATCCCCGCCACGGCATAAATGCAACCAAAACATTACCCCCTAAAGCTAAACGTCCATCCTTAGTGGCAATACCATCAGCAATAATCTGACCTTCTTCCACATGTTCTCCTGGTTTAACGAGTGGCGTTTGATTGACGCAGGTATTGGCATTCGAGCGCATATATTTTTTTAATTTATAAACTGTATCTCCGATAACAATCTCGCCGGCATCGACTTTGTTAACCTTACCTGCTTTCTTCGCAATCACAACAACACCCGAATCACGCGCTACTTTTTCCTCCATTCCCGTCCCCACATATGGGACGTCGGTAATCATTAAGGGAACTGCTTGCCGCTGCATATTTGATCCCATCAATGCGCGATTGGCATCATCATGCTCAAGGAAAGGAATCAAAGAAGTAGCCACGGAAACCAATTGTTTAGGAGAAACATCCATGTAATCAATCTTTTCCAATTTGACGCGAGGGAAATCGGTTTTGTATCGACACACCACTTCTTTCTCTAAAAAATTACCGTCTTTGTCAATGGGAGCATTGGCTTGCGCAATGTATTTGGTCTGATCCACATCTGCGGTTAAATACTCAACTTTTCTGGTAACGCGACCATCTTCTACTTTACGATAAGGCGTCTCAATAAACCCAAGTTCATTAACACGGGCACAGTTTGTCAAAGAAGCGATAAGGCCGATATTCGGACCTTCGGGCGTTTCAATAGGACACACACGACCATAATGGGTGGGATGAACGTCGCGCACTTCAAAACCTGCCCGTTCTCGTGAAAGACCACCGGGACCAAGTGCGCTTAAACGACGCTTATGGGTCATCTCCGATAAAGGATTCACTTGATCCAGAAACTGTGACAATTGACTGCGGGCAAAAAAGTCATGAATTTGATTAGAAAATAATCGGGAATTAATGAGATGATGAGCGGTCAGGTTCTCAAAGGAACTCATCACAACCAAGCGCTCCTTAATTGAACGCTCCAAACGTGCCAACCCAATGCGTACTTGATTTTGAATTAACTCTCCTACTGTTTTAATGCGTCGGTTACCTAAATGATCAATATCATCTGTTTCACCTCGGTCATCTCTTAAACCCAGAAGATAACGGATAACAGCCACAACAGTGGTAATATCTAGGATACGGTTATCGAGGGGAAGATCGGTTCCTAATTTTCGATTGATAATATGTCGACCAACTTTGCTTAAATCGTATCGTTTCGGATCAAAAAATAGTCGGAAAAATAAGGTTTCAGCGACTTCAACGGTCGCGGGTTCGGTGGGACGCATTTTGCGGTAAAAATCTAATAGAGCTTCTTCTTTGGATTTGGTATGATCGCGTTCAATGGTGTGTTTTATTTTTTCAAAATCATCGCTAAATATCTTTTGAATATCCTCCAATGAGGATAATCCCATGATCCGGAGGATTTGGGTGGCGGGAAAATTTCGTCGGCGATCTACATAGGCCAACAAAACATCATTTAAGTCGTATTTAACTTCAAACCATGCCCCACGAGAGGGAATGATTCTGCCATGATAAATACTTTTTCCAGTGGGATGGGTCTCTTCTTCAAAGGAAACTCCGGGTGGTCGCTGAATCTGCGAGACGACAACGCGTTCATCACCATTGATGATGAAGGTTCCCGTATCGGTCATGAGGGGAAAATCACCAAAATAAACTTCTTGTTCTTTAATATCGACAGGGGTAATTAAACGTAACTTGACTTTCAAAGGAGCCGAATATGTCATGCTCCTTCTCTGACATTCTTGGCTGGAATACTTCTCCTTCCCTAAATAATAACTGACATACTCAAGTCTAATCTGGCCATCATAACTTTCTAAAGGGAACACCTCTCGGAAAACTTCTTCTAATCCTTGGTCTTTGCGCTTTTCTGATTCTGCATCTTTCTGTAAAAAATCTTCATAGGCCTTAAGTTGGATTTCTAATAATTGTGGTAATTCAAAAGTATCTTTATACTTACTAAAATCCCTGGTTTTTATCTTTCCCATATTTTTTATAAACCCTTCTTAAGTTTTATAGTTGAACATCTTTATTTAGATTAGCTCCAGTTATACTTCAATTTACAATCCACTTTCTCCAACTCATAAATACATCAATCAATTCAGGAACACCACGAATTCCAGCTGACTTTACCTAAGATGGGTATCCTACAAAGAATATTGGTCTGACGTCCTACGCAGGGAGTGAATAATAACTCCATGGAGTTATTAATAATTGTGAAAAATGAATTGAATGATGAACTCGAACGAATAGATTTATTTGAGCTCAACTTTGGCTCCGACCTCTTCGAGTTTCTTCTTCAATTCTTCCGCTTCTTGTTTGGTGGCGCCTTCTTTTACGGTCTTGGGAGCAGATTCGACTAAATCCTTAGCTTCTTTGAGACCTAAACTTGTGGCCGCCCGAACTTCCTTAATCACATTAATTTTGTTCGGTCCGGCATTGACCAAAACCACATCAAAACTCGTTTTCTCTTCGGCTTTGGCGGCGGGCGCACCAGCGGCTCCACCCGACATAGCAACTCCAGCAGCCATGGGAACGGCAGCTTGAATGCCCAGTCTCACCTCAAGGCCTTTAACCAAATCAGCTAATTCGAGGACCGTTAACCCCTCAATTGTTTTAGCCAGCCCTTCCAATTTTGGAGAAAGCTGAACGGTTTGTGTATTCTCAGACATTTTAATTACCCCCCTTTTTTTCGCTTAATTGTTTCAATATGGATAACAAGTCTCTTGTCTTTGCATTTAAGGCATATGCTAATCGTGTTGCTGGAGCTAACATAGTCTGTAATAGTTTTACTTGTAAAACATCTTTCGATGGTAAATTCGATAACCGTTCAACGTCCGATTTCTCCAGTAAAGATCCGTCAACAAAACCCACTTCGATAAGAACCCCTTCCGTGCCTTTGACAAATTTCATCAATGCCTTGGAAATCTCAACAGCATCCGCATTACTCCACACCAAAGCTGTCTGTCCTTTCAAACGATTAGCGATCCGTTCCTGTTTTAATTCTTGTAATGCTTTCTGAGCGAGTTTATTCTTAGAAACAAATACCCGAGCGCCGACTTGTTTAAGGTTTCGCCTTAACGTATTCATCTTCGGGCCAGAAACTTTCGTATAACTAACGACAAAAGTGTTATTATTCTTTTCGCAGCCTTCCTTAATATGCTGCACCAAATTTTCGCGAATAAACCTTCCAACTTTGTTCATAAGCCACCTATTTTTAAACGGCCACGTTGATTCCCGGTCCCATGGTTGTCGTTAAACTAAGACTCTTAATTAAATTGCCTTTAACCGAAGCTGGCTTGGCATTATTGATCGCTTCAACAATATGTTGAGCATTTTCGAGAAGATGTTCCTGAAGAAAAGATCTCTTGCCAATCCCTACGTGAATGCCAGATTGCTTATCGGTTTTAAATTCAATTTTTCCTGCTTTCACTTCCTTAACGGCCCGTTCAATGTCCATCGTAACTGTTCCAGCTTTGGGCGAAGGCATCAATCCGCGGGGCCCTAAAATCTTACCTAACTTACTTAAGTCACGCATCATGTCGGGTGTGGCAATCACACAATCGAAATCTAAAAAACCTTGATTGATCTTCTCAATCAAATCTTCCGCTCCCACATAATCGACACCCAATTCTTTGGCCTTCTGCATTAATTCCCCTTTACAAAAAACAATGATGCGGATCTTTTTACCCGTCCCGTGGGGAAGAACAACTGTTCCTCGAACTAATTGATCTGTATTCTTCGGATCAACATTAAGATGCACATGCAGTTCCACCGTCTCGTCAAATTTTGTTTTAGGAAACTTAATAAGATTCGAAACAGCTTCCTCTAAGGAGTAAACCTTGAGGCGATCGAACTGACCATAGGCTTGTTTCATTCTTTTGCTGACTTTGACCATTTCCTTACCACCCCAATTCCTAAATTTTTGATTTTTGTTAACCTACCACTTCAATACCCATACTGCGGGCAGTGCCTTCCACGGTTTTAATGGCTTTGGTTAAATCGGAAGTGTTCAAATCTTCCATCTTGGTCTTGGCAATCTCTTCAATCTGTTTTCTGGTTATTGTAGCAATCTTTTCTTTTCCCGCTGTACCGGAGGCCTTAGCTAAATTGGCTGCCTTCTTAATCAATACTGTACTCGGTGGCGATTTGATAACAAATTCAAAGGATTTATCTTTATAGACGGTAATAATGGCTGGGAGAATTAAACCTTCTCTACCTTTGGTTTGCTCATTAAAGGCTTTACAAAAACCCATGATATTAACCCCGTGCTGCCCTAACGCTGGCCCAACTGGTGGTGCGGGATTCGCTTGCCCGGCCGGGACATACAATTTTATTTGTGCGATAACTTCTTTAGCCATGGAAATCTTTTTTTAAAATTGAAATTATAGTTTTTCTACCTGCCAATATTCTAATTCCACCAATGTGCCTCGACCGAAAATGGAAACACTGACCTTTAATTTTCCCCGATCAGGGTAAACCTCCATAACGGCCCCATTAAAATTCGCAAAAGGACCTTCGGAGATTCTCACCGATTCACCAATTTCAAAAACAGTCTTGGGACTTGGCTTTGTCTCGGTATCTTGAGTCCGTCGTAAAATAGCTTGTACTTCTTCATCAGTTAATGGCGTTGGCTTTCGGCCAGGCCCAATAAAACCAGTAATCCCCGGTGTTGTTTTGACCAAGTACCAGCTTTCTTTGGTCATTTCCATCTTGATGATGATGTATCCCGGAAAAAATTTCCGTGTCGAAATTCGCTTTTTCCCACTGCGAATTTCCGAAACTTGTTCGGTAGGAACAATAATCTCACCGATAAAATCTTTTAAAGCGGTTGTGGCCATGCGACTTTCTAAACCAGCTCTAGCTTTTTCTTCTGCACCCGTCTGCGTATGAACAACATACCATTTCATCGTTTTCTTCCCGGACTCATCCGCAATAATTTCCTGAGGATTCTCCATTCTTCTAAAAAAATCCTAAAAAAATTCTTCTCATTTCTATTTTACGATTAGTGCTAATAATCTGGAGAGCATAAAGTCAATAATTCCGATAAAAACTCCTAGGATCGATGAACTTATAATAATCACCCATGTCGAATAAATTAACTCCTCACGCGTTGACCAAGATACTTTTTTTAATTCCCCGGCGATTTCGTTGAAAAATTTCTTTATTTTCCCAAACATTATGTTTTTGACTCATCCAGGCCTGGTAGGATTCGAACCTACAACCCACGGTTTTGGAGACCGTTGCTCTACCAGTTAGAGCTACAGGCCTAATAAAAATGATCAATGCACCTAACCTACGAAAATTATACTGTTAAAAAGCAACGCAATTATTTTTTCAGTTCTTTGTGCACCGTATGTTTTCGACAAAACCGACAATACTTTTTTAATTCCAACCGCTCGGGATGTTGCTTTTTGTCTTTCGTGCTGTCATAATTAATATGACGACACTCCGTGCACTCAAAATGGATATTTTCTCGCATCGCTTCAAAACTCTTTCATATTTTTTAAAGCCCCCGACCGGAATTGAACCGGTGGCCCCGTCCTTACCAAGGACGTGCTCTACCGGCTGAGCTACAGGGGCAATGATTACGAAATTTGGTAAGTCAATTAACAATATTTACTTTTAAATAAAAAAAGACAAAAAATTACAATCTATAATGATAAATCTTAATCATTATATTTCGCAATTAAGTTCACAAAAATACGGTAAGTGTAAAGTTGTTCAAGTATAACTATCGAGCACTTTTTTGTCAAGAACTTTTATATTAAATTTGGTTTATAATTGATTCTTAATGATAGGGTTACAAGTTAACTTTAAAAACATGATTCAATGAAAAAATAGACTTAAAGAAGCTTAAGGAAACGTCGTTTACCCACCTTAATAACCCCTGGTTTCACCCTCCAATTTTCATCGTCAATCTTTAAACCGTCATGCGTAATCGCCCCCTCTTTTAGGAGGCGTCTTCCTTCGTTTTTGGATTTGACCAATTGGGAATTCACCAAAACGTCGATGATTTTCTTCTCAGCATTGTGTTTTAAATTATATTCTAAAAGATCTGCCGGAACTTGTCCTTGGCTAAATACGTTCTCAAAATTTGTTCGTGCCTGTTGGGATTCCCTTTCATTATAAAGTTGCTTAACAATTTCCTGTGCTAATTGAAGTTTCGCCTCCTTAGGATGCAGCAATTTAATCTTCTCTAAATTAAAATCCGTTAAAATTTCATAATAGCGATACATAAGCTCATCACTAATGGACATCACCTTGCCAAAAATTTCGTCCGACGGTTCATTGATACCTATATAATTTCCTAAAGATTTGCTCATCTTTTTGACACCATCCGCTCCTTCCAAGAGTGGTGTCATAATGACGACCTGTGGTTCCTGCCCGAAGGATTCTTGCAGTTGTCGCCCCATCAACAAATTAAACTTTTGATCGGAGCCACCCAATTCGATGTCCGCCTTTAAATGCACAGAATCAAATCCTTGCAATAAAGGATAAATAAATTCTAGAATACTTATTTCTTTATTTTCGTCAAACCGTTTTTTAAAATCGGCTCGGGCTAACATCTGCGCTACCGTTGAGAGGGCTGTTAACTCCAGAAGTTGCTGTGCAGTTAATTTCCCTAACCAAGCACTGTTAAAAATAATTTCGGTTTTTTCTGGATCGAGGATTTTAAAAACTTGTTTTTTATAGGTTTGTGCATTTCTTTTAATGTCCTTAATATCCATCTTCGGGCGCAATTGATCTCGGCCAGAAGGATCGCCTACTTGAGCCGTAAAATCTCCAATGAGAAAAAAAACTTGATGACCTAAATCTTGAAATTGTCGCAATTTTCTTAAAAGGACAACGTGCCCCAGGTGGATATCCGGTGTGGTAGGATCAAAGCCTGCTTTAACACGCAGCGGTTTTTTACTCTTTTGACTCTTTTCTAATTTCTGACGTAAACTTTCGACATTAACAATTTCCGTCGTACCGCGGGTTATTTTGGCAATGGTTTCTTCGATGTGCATATACAATAATCAATATTGGCAAACTTTAAAACTTATTTAAAATGAACGATCATCGATAAAAATTTATCTAGGATATTTTAAAAAGGAGATTCCTATTTATATTATGAGTAGTTACTGTTGAGGAGCTGAAAAATTACGAAGGATCTAATGGATTTTAATTTAAGAAAGCCGTGGTAATAAAAATTATATTCGCGCACTAACACCGATTTTCATCTGCTCGACATCAACTTTAATAATCTTCACTTTTAATTTATCACCGGGTTTTAAGGCAGCCGCTTTCTCTTTGTCGATTTCCGATGAATAAACTAAGGCCTCAACCTCTTCTCCTAACTTGACAAAAACGCCAAAATTCGAATTTAAAACAACTTCTGCTTCCAGTTCCATTCCCACGGAATATTTTTCCGCAATCTGCGGCCAAGGATTTGGAGTTAACTGTTTTAACCCTAAAGTAATCTTTCGATTCTCGGCGTCAACCCCCAAGACAATCACCTCAATCTCTTGTCCTTTTTTAACCACATCCTGAGGATGATTAATCTTTTTCGTCCAGGACATATCGGAAACATGAATCATCCCCTCGAGACCAGAATCCAATTCCACAAAAGCCCCGTAATCCGTAAATCCGCGGACAATCCCTTTTACCTTGGAACCAACAGGATAGCGTTTGTCCGCTTCCAGCCAAGGATTAGCTTCTAATTGTTTTGTACTTAAAGAAATTCTCTTGGAATCCTTATCGACATTGATAATCTGAACTTCTATAATGTCCCCGAGTTTAAACATCTCTTGAGGATTAACCAATTTTTTTTGCCAAGTAATTTCGGAAGAGTGCAGCAAACCTTCAATTCCCTTATCGACTTCAACGAAAACGCCGTACGGCATAATATTAACGACCCTGCCCTTTACTCTTGTTCCCGTTGGATATTTCTCGTAGATATGATCCCAGGGATTGGGGGCAATTTGTTTTAACCCCAAAGAAACTTTGGCATTCTCTTTATCAAAATCTAAAATTAAAACCTCAACTTTATCGCTGAGGGAAACAACTTCCGAAGGATGGTTAATACGAGACCAACTCATATCAGTGATGTGTAACAATCCATCGACACCTCCCAGATCGATAAAGGCGCCGAAATCCGTGATCCCTTTAACGGTCCCCATTCGTCTCTGGCCCTTTTCTAGCTCGGCCCAGGTTTTTTCACGTATAAGTTCTTTTTCTTTTTGAACCACATCTCGGCGGGAAAGAATCAAATTGCGTCGTTGTTTATTGATTTTGGCGACCTGGAATTTATATTTTTTTGCCATGATTTCGTGGGGGGAAACTCCTTTGAATGCGGAAAGAGACATGGGTAAAAACGCTTCAATCCCCCGCACATCCACCATATAGCCGCCTTTGACTTGACGAACCACTTTTCCTTCCACAATCTCGCCCTCGTTCATATCGTCGGAGAAACGTGACCAGCCTTTGATTTTCTCTGCCTTGGCAAAGGAGAGAACCACACGGCCATCATCATTCTCGGAAGTCTCCATCAAAACATCTATGGATTGACCGACGGCAATGTCATCGCGATTGCGGAATTCATCAATCGAGACAAATCCTTCGGATTTAAATCCAATATCAACAATCACTTCCTTTTCTGTAATAGTCATAATGACACCCGAGACAATCTGTCCTTCCTTGATGTCTTTTAAGGTACTCGCATACATTTCTGACATTAATGCATTTTTATCTTCTGGCATGGAATGCATCCTCTTTCTCTAAAAAGATATTCTTTAGACCGTTTTGATTCTAAATTCTCTACTGTGATGATCTAAAGTTCATCCATTATCGCAAAAAAAAATATTTTGTCAATAAAATTTTATGAGAATGTCAAGCCAAAATTAAAATGTCCTAGTTCTACCAAAATAAAAATGTCCTAGTTTTTTAAACTTCCTTTTAACTTAAAACCAATCCGCCAAATGTGATCCTTGGGAAGAATATAACCTC
>JAHFGK010000247.1 GCA_023247475.1 Candidatus Omnitrophota bacterium | reverse complement strand
TTAAGAAAAGGAGAGGTGCAGTCTTGGCTTCAAATAAACAATTCAGAAAAGCCAAGGCAGCCACCTACCCCATTAATTCTTATGGTAGTCCCTGCTCATTTCATTCGCGGGACGTGGTTTTCAAATTTAAAAAATCCCACGGAGAGGTGCAGTCTTGGCTTCAAATAAACAATTCAGAAAAGCCAAGGCAGCCACCTACCCCATTAATTCTTATGGTAGTCCCTGCTCATTTCATTCGCGGGACGTACTTTTCTAAAAGCGCTAAGTCAAAGTACGCTACCTCTCCTGTTTTTTGGTTTATTAGAATAACATAAAGCAAACATTATTCCACTAGAAAATTATTATACAATCGGATAAAAAACTGATTATTGGGGTAAGGTTAACGATTCGCGAAGTTTTTCAAGGGAAGCAATCGGTGAAAAGTAGGGATCAACTTTGTGGTCACCGTTTACATCGGCATAGGCCGTGCCATACGGACTTTTAGGAGCGCCATTGGGAAAATACATTCGGTCATTCAACAGGGCTTGAAGCGGCATCCACGTTTTTGTCGCCTCATAGGACTCTTGCCACTTTTGATTAATCACATCGATATTTTTATGCTCAATGTCTAAGGCTCGTTTATGAACCAGGCGTTCTTTGCCTTGAGCCTTGCCAATAATAACCAGATAATTCTCTTGGTTAAGAAAATCCTTATTACGCCAGCCTGACAAAGGACTGATCCCAAAACGATTTAAGAGATTAACGGAATCTCTGGGCAGAGCTGCCGGCGGCAAGCGATATTCAAGCTTCATGATTTTAACCAACTCCACCGCGAACTGTTCCTGTGTTAAACGCTCTTCTAGCGCTAGCTCTTGTGCGTAAAGGCCTTGAGCCACAAAAAACATCGTTACGAGAGTAGATAATAGTATCTTTTTCATATCAATAGCGTGCGGTTAAATTAATTGTGTATCGATTATCGGTATACCCTTCTCCGACAAATTCGGTATCGCGTTTTGTATAATCGTAATTGAGTCCCAATGTAAGCAAAGGATTTAATTTCCGATTTAACGTAAGACCGATAGTTTGAATATCGGTTTTCTTCCCTTCACTGGTTTGTCCCGCCAATATATCCGCGGAGCTGAAGCCTTGTTTCTCATAGGAATAATTCCATAAAATCGATGTCTTAGGATCAAGCGTGTGATCTAAGTTGATCTTAAAAAGATTTGACGCGTATTGCGTGTATTCTCGGCGCAGCGAAGGGTGTTTATAATTATGGCTGTAAGAAGCTTTAAATTTTGTATAAACTGAAAATGTTGTCTCAAAGCCGACATACTGATCCACATTATGATCATCACTATTGGCTTCATCATCCATATCAACTTGTTCAAACCCGATCCCATACGTCATGTCAACGACTCCAGGGAATTTTTGGGTCGCGCCCAAATAAACACGATTGCTCGCGGCAGATTTTTCTGATATTTGTGGAAAAGCAATTTGATCATATTGATAACCAAAAAAACTAACCAAGAGGTCATCTTCCGTTAGCGAATAATTCAATTGTTGAATCGCGGTCAAGCGTTTGTTATCGATATAATCATCATTGGTCCCATTACGAGCATCTAATTTTTGATATTTGAGATCGGTCTGCAATGTTGTTCGCGGATTCAGTTCATACTTAAACTCAAGGTAAGGCGAGGCTTGTGCATACCCCAACGCTAAAAGACGGTCGCCGATGGCCGCCGTAATCCGGCTGTCACTTAACCAATAATAGTTGCTGCCAATCCCAAATGAAAAATGATCAACCGGCCGATAGGAATAAAGGACATTCGCGGAATGACTTAAAACACCTAAACTTTCTTGGTCATAATAATCATAATCCCCCACGTACGCCCAATGAAAAAAGTTGTCACCTTCAGAACCATTATATTCTAAGCCTTGTGTAAAAATTTCTTTGACATCAGAATCTTCCAGATCTTCCGTCAAGAAAATATTATCATCAAACTGTAAACTCAAACGGCTTGTGTATTCGATTGCCTGAAGGAAGTTAAGGAATGGCTTGGTATTCGTTGTAGCCACAACGGCGGGGGTAGCTGACGTATTATTTTCCGCGGCATTTCCCATGAAGGGCCAGCTCATGATCATGCTTAGACAGCATATAATAAAAATGAAAAAATTCTTTTTCGACATAATTATAATTTTTTAAAAATGTGGTCCCATCTTAACAAGACGATAACTTTTCGTCAAGGCATAAAATAGAAAAGACCGATTTTACTCGGCCTTTTCTATTATAATCCATGATCAAATTTGTCTTTTTATGGAATTGGCCCACCACAAGGATGTCCTGGGGCTGGAACACAACCACCTGTTCCTCCATCAGTGCCCCCTACTCCACCTGTGTCGCCAGCTCCACCAGTATCGCCAACTCCGCCCGTGTCACCACTACTACCGCCTGTATCACCAACTCCGCCCGTATCACCCGTTCCTGCAGTCGATCCCGTGCTCCCATCCGTGGTTCCCGTTCCCGAACCACTCCCAACCAAATCAGTGGTCAAGGCTAAATCGCCTCCTGTAATAAATTCTCTGGATAAATCAGTCCCCGCTCCGAAATCCGCTGCCGCAGCAAACGTTTCATCATTGACATTTAATTCACAATTTAAAACCGCGGTATATAAATCTGGGGAAGCGTCCTTGGAATTCTTGATGAGATCCTCACATTTCTTTTTTTTATCTTGTAAATCCTCATCGGTAGCTGCAATCACGATTTTATCGACGGAAAAACACATCAACAAAGCTGTCATCATTAACACGCGAACACATATTTTTTGGGTCATCTTTTGATTCTCCTTTTCATTTGCTTTCGATAGCTGTAAGTATACACGGCTGTTGATTTGTTTGTCAAGGGCGACAAACAAGAAACTTTAAAATTTTCTAAAATTCGGATCGCATTCTCGGGATCAGAACCCACACTTTTATCCCCTGTTTTAAAACCTGTAAGATTATG
>JAHFGK010000246.1 GCA_023247475.1 Candidatus Omnitrophota bacterium | reverse complement strand
ACCAGAATCCGGCAGCGTGATAGAGGTGTTTTATTATTGATTTGGTCATGCTTGATAAGGCAGTAGATTTCTGTTTGTAGCAAGTCGTTAGATGATGCCCGAGGCTTTTTTGAATTATAAAGCCCGGACAAAAAGGGATCAAATGGTAAATCGTCAATTCAGTTATCGATAAATGGGGTGTGGCGAGAGAGATTGTACAAGGAGAGCGGGAATCTATTTTGCTTTAGAACCTTTTACAGAGGCTGGCTTGGCTTCTGAGGATGATTTTGTGATCGAGCTAGGGGAGCTTTTTTGTGCGGAGGCATCTTTTCCCGTTGCGATGACAAAGAGCATATAGGGTATAAAAAAGATGCCAAAGCAGAATAGGATTAAAAACGGGGTTCCTAAAATGAATTGAATATGAGCGGGAATTTTTTTTGGGGTCTTTTTCTTATTGCGTAGGGCTTCATATTCCTTATAGCTTATTTTTTGAAATCCTTTATCACGATAAACGTTTTGTAGGCGGTCCTGTTCAGCCTTGATTTTTTCCTGTTCCAGTTTTTGTAATTCTTCTTGACCTTCGTCGTTCATGGTATCATTCTCCGGTGTAATTATAACATGGGAATATATGACCGGCAAATTAAATCAAGAAAATAATAAGTGCTTCAAAATATTGATGTTCTGATAATTTTAATTGTATGGTCAATAAGATTTGGCGTCCCATTTAAGATGGTAATATTTCTTATTGATTTATTCATAAGGATTTATACAATATGAATAGAGGAGGCAGAAGGATTGATTTTTTATAACACTTTAATTGCCAAATAAATATGCGAAAATGTAATAATCGCCGCAGAGATCGGCGCATACGTTGTTTAGTTCCGGTTGACGGAACAAGGCGTTCCATTTTTGGGAATACCAAAACTTTTAACATCAGTCGGGGCGGAATAGGGCTTATTTCCTTGCGGCCCATCCCACTCAAAAAGGAAGTTGCTATCGAATTGGCAACAAGTGCCTCTGGTGACCCTATTTTGGTGCAAGGACAGGTTCGCTGGGTTAGTTCAGATCCTGTAGCGCGGCGATATTTTGTTGGTCTAAAGTTCAAAAAAGCTCTTTTTCGGGGTGATCGCCAGCGGCTTCGCCGGTTTTTCCGTTAAAAAATTATTTCCTTAAATTACATTTTTGTGTATAATATAAGGGCCACGGAGAAAGGATAGTAATGGTTACAGTTGACCAAGAAAATCGTTTATTTGAACGATTTCCCGTGCGCTTTCCCACCAAATTCCGCCACAGCCGCAATGAATTCGGGATGGATGTATTCCTCCGGGATGCTTCAGCATCCGGTCTGAAAATCTGCACTAAAGAGCGTTTATTTTTCCACGACAGTATTTCTCTGGAAGTCAAACTACCGGATGGATTCTCTCCCATGGTGCTCAATGGCCAGGTTGTTTGGACAGTTGATAAGGGTACGCAGCTTTGGGATGTTGGAATCCAGTTTCACAAAGTTGATCTGATGAAGATTCAGCGGATGTACCGCCTGCTTCAATCTGCCTGACACGTCCTCCTTTAGAAATACAATAATTCCGACCAGTCCATTTATTTCTTTTAAGAATGCGTGTACCCGTTGACTCATTAAAGAATGTTACCCAGGGAGAGTTTTAGCACAAGAGTTTTCATGAAGCAAGTTGTAAAATTTTTTCGATTTTTTTGTCGATGATTTTTTGAGTGTAAAAGGGTTTAGATATTCCAATTGTTGAGTCAATTTTTGTTTCATAGGATTTTGGACATCGAATGAATTGGTATCTATAACGCGCTGATAAGGTGTCTTAGGTTGATCATGTTTTTTGATAATTTTTGAACGGATACGTTCTTTCTCAATAAGTTTAACGGAAGGCAAGAAAAAGTTGTGATATAAACGCCATTCGTTTTTATAAAGGTCGTTAAGAAGATCAACGATTTTGGGATGATCGAATCGTCGATAACCGAGGCATTGGCGGACATGAGTGTAATTTTTTTGTTCGATGTGAGCATTATCATCTTTCTTGTAAGCGCGAGAGCGAGTGAATTGAATTTGATTCTTGCGTTTAGGGTTGTCGGTAAAGTGGCGCAAGAGGTGATGATTTAAGAATTCACCGCCATTGTCGGAGTCGAAGCCTAGCAAGGCAAAGGGCAGGGATTGTTCAACATCTTTGATTTGTTCAAGGACTGCGGTTTCGCCTTTGCCCCAGACGGCGCGCTGCTCAGTCCAGGCGGTTGCGATGTCAACGAAGTCGACGGTGTTGACATATTCGCCTTCAGGAGAGCCGCCGCAGTGAGCGACCGTGTCTGCTTCGAGGAATCCGGGTCTGAATTCTTCCCATTGGTTGGTTTTGATGGGGATTTGTTTGCGCAGGAGAGTTCCTGGTTTGGTCGTTGAGATATTAACGTGTTTGTATTTTTTACGAATGTGTTTTAATACACGGTCGATGGTTGAAGCAGAGATTTTTTTGATAGCCTTGATGACGTTTAAGTCAAGACCTCCTGGGTAATGCGGCAGCCAGAGTGGGATGATGACCACAAAACGTTTTGAGCAAGGCATTCTGGCATCGAGCCAGATGCGTTCCAAGGCGGCAAGGACAGGCGGTTGGTTATAAACGGATGGTTTGCCCCGTTTACGTATTTTGGGCTTGGTGAAGCGTTTGAATTTGGTCAACAGTCGGATGGCGTGTTTGCGGTGATAACCGCAGACTTCGCAGAATTCGGTTAGGATTTTAGACTTTTGTTCTTTTGATTTGGCTTGTTTATACCGTGGAAATACATTCTGCAGGTATTCCTTTTTGGACCGTGGGCTCATAAGTTACCTCCTCTAAGGACGGTAACATTAATTATGAGTCAACGAATCAGATTTTATTGCGCCTCGGTAACATTTAATGTGAGGCAATGCGGTTCCCCCCCGAATGATTGACATCCCCAACCTCATCATGTATAATTCACTCCGTTTAATTAGTATTACTAATACTATTCTCTTGACCCTG
>JAHFGK010000056.1 GCA_023247475.1 Candidatus Omnitrophota bacterium | reverse complement strand
ATTTATCCTTATCAAAAAATATTAACTCAAGAAACACATGGAAGCATCATAAAAACAGTAGAGGTATTATTTCGAGAAATAAAGCAGCATCCTTTCGAATACAAAAGTTTGTACACAAGGAAAATCAAAATGTTTTTTAATGCATATGATATTCCTTCGAATTTGAGTTTTGATCTTTTTCGGGATAACTCAATTATATTGAAAGTAGCATTTGTGGATTTCCAAATTATCAGTCCGTTAGCGATCTTGGGGTTGTTTTTAGTAAGAGGGAAATATCGTCGGGCAGGCTTGTTGTATCTTTTTTGGGCGATCTTAAGCTTTTCAGTAATCGCGTTTCATATTCAAGGACGCTATCGATTAGCGGCTGTGCCATTTTTTATCCTTTTTGCCGCCTACAGCATTTATTGGCTTTTTGATACATTAATAACTCAAAAAAATGTTGTCCAATGGACTTTGGCCAGTTTATTTCTATTTTTTGTTGCCTTGTATACTAAAACCGATGATCAAATTATCCAAACATATTTTGGTTCCCGCATTCGCGACATTGACTATGGTAACATGGCAGCAGCTTACGAGTTTAGCTATATTCGGGAAAATAAAAAACTCGCCTCCGCTCCGAGAGGCGAACTGTTACAAAACGCAATTTATTACTATCAAAAAGCGGTTGACACTCCTTCCATTGTCAAACCGTATTCCGCTGCGCAAATTGGCTATTGGGCAAGTTTGGGTCGAATCTATTTTAACCAGGAGCAATTCGATCGGGCTCAACAAATATTTCACTAAATTCTAAAGTTTGATCCCCAAAACCGAATCGCGCATGAGTATCTTGACAAAATTAACTCAATCAACTTGTTCAATTCAAATTAAAAGGCCAAACTCTTCAATATTGCGGTTGGGTTTTTCTTTCAATACAATCAATTAACTCTGTCAGACTTGTTGGTTTTGCCAAAAATGAATAACCGGCAATCGTTCCGTGATTTGCTTCTACCTCATCTTTAGTTACCGTAGCTGTTAAAAATATAACTGGGATGTGCTTAACACTTTCTGTATTTTTGAGTTGAAAAATGACATCCGGACCTTCCATCCCTGGCATAATCACATCTAGCAAAATAACATCCGGGTTATAGTCCATGGCTGCCTCGACTCCATGCGATGCTTCATTTTCGACCGCCACTTCATACTCTCCTGTTTCTTCTAGGTTAAATTTAACCATCCGGGTAAAATGTGGCTCGTCATCAATGATCAATATTTTTCTTTTTGTCATAGCATGCGTCCCCCCTTCACTCAGACTTTAAGGCATATTTTTACCCTCGCACCTCCTTCTTTTCTATTTTCGAGCATGATCTCACCACCATGACTTTGAATAATATTTTTTGCCACCGACAATCCTAGCCCAACACCACCCGATGCTCGACGGGTTGTAAAAAATGGATCAAATATCTTGTCTTTGATTTCCGCAGGGATGCCAGGTCCTGTATCTTCAATTTCTACTAGCACGATTGAATCTCCCACGCTAAACTTTTTATCAATATAAAAAATGACATCATTATAATTTTTTGTTAGTTTGCGTGTTAGTGTTCTGAATACTAACGCTCCTCCCTCCGGCATGACATAGGCAGCATTAAGAATCAAATCCACAATAACTTGTTCTATCCGATTAGCATCAACAGAAATTGAGGGAATAACTCCAAATTGTTTAATGGCTTGGACGCGATGTTTATCTAAAAGCACTTTAGTTAATTGTAAAGATTTTTCGATAATGTCATTTAAATTTTCTGGTTTTCTATCCAGTTTTGAAGAATGGGCAAAATCCAATAGATCCTTCACAATATTATTGGCCTTTTGGGCCGATTCCTTCATTGTCTTTAGTGTCAGCCCTATCTTCTCATCCTCCGTTTGAATTTTTTGGGTAAGATATTCGATGCCATACAGAATGGTCGCTAGAGGGTTTTTTACCTCATGTGCTACTCCACTGGCTAGACCTCCAATAACGTTCATTTTTTCGATTTGAATTAACTGGGATTGGGCTTCTTTGAGTCGTGTATAAGCCGACTTTAATTCTTCTTCCACTCGTTTACGTTCAACCGCATAATATAATGCCTTGCTAAGAGCATAGGAGGTATATTTTCCTTTAATCAAATAATCTTGGGCTCCATGGCTAACTGCTTTGAGACCAAGATCATCTTCATAGGCTCCAGTATTAATCACAATAGCGATATCGGGAAATTCGTCATTAACTCTTTTTAACGTCTCAAGTCCCTTGCAATCCGGCAGATTTAAATCCAATAAGACCACATCAAAATTATGTTTCTGCAAATATTCAAACGCCTTGTGCAAAGAATCCGTGAAGTCCAATTGAAATGTCCCTACAGATGATTCAGAAAGCATACCCTTTAATATTTTACAATCAATTTCGTTATTTTCGATCACAAGGATTCGCAAAAATTTTTTTAAATTCATTGTAGTCATAAGTCGAATTTTATACCTCAACTAGACATTAAAAAAGCCACGACGTTAAGTTAGCACTCTCCCCCGTGGCTATCTGTAGTATATCACACTCCTTAAAAAATCAAAAGAAAAATGTCCGCCCCCCTTGGCGAACTCCATTATAAAATTTACTTTCAATTAGAAATTTCTTAATACATAAGTATAATAAAGTCATGCCATCGAACATTGTCTTGTTAACAGATTTTGGACTTAATGACAATTATGTTGGAGTGATGAAGGGTGTTATTCTAGCCATTCAGCCCCACGCCCATATCGTCGATCTTAGTCACTCCATCAAGCCTCACGATGTTCTCGAAGGTGCATTGACTTTAAAAACAGCTTATACCTATTTCCCCAAGTACTCAATTTTTGTTTGTGTTGTTGACCCGGGAGTCGGTTCAAAACGAAAGCCAATTCTTGTAGCGACGAAGGATTATCTTTTTCTTGCACCCGACAATGGGGTTTTAACTCCCATTATCGACCAAGAAAGGACATACAAAATTTTTGAAATCAAAAATGACCGATATTTAATTAAACCTGTTTCTCACACCTTCCATGGCCGCGACATCTTTTCCCCAGTGGCAGCTTATCTTTCGAAAGGATTATTGCCTTCCCGATTTGGTCCGCGGTTAAAGTCAATTAAACGGTTGGAACTACCCATACCCGTCGTTAACAGAAAAAATCGTAAAATTGTTGGTCAAGTTATGCATATCGATCATTTTGGAAATTTAATTACCAATATTGAAGAAAGAGATCTGAAAGGCTTCTCTGATCGTTTCCATCTCAATATAAAGAATTCTGTGATCCGAGGTTTGTGTCATTCATATGTGGAAGTTAAACGTGGTTCCGTATTATCCATTATAGGGAGTGCAGGATATTTGGAAATTTCCGTAAATCAAGGTTCAGCGGCTAAGAAATTGAATGTTAAGAAAGGCGAAAGGGTTGAAATTTCTTCCGAAATTGGTTGAGTTATGGAATCAAAACGATTTTACCATACGCCCCAGGTTCCATAACTTTTTTGTGGGCTAAAGGAGCTTCTTTAAGAGGCAATTTTTCTCTGATACTTGGATTTAGCGCACCCTCCGTAAGAAGATGCACCAATTCGTTATGAATTCGTACGGTATCTTCTGGTGAAGCACGCATAATGGTCATACCAATAATGGCAGCTTCCTTACTCATGGTATCACGGGGATTAATTTCAACTTTCCCCCGACAGCCAATCACAATGACTCGTCCGCCCTGAGCGATAACTCCAAGATCCTTGCCAAGATTCTGATCGGCCAACATTTCTAGGATAATGTCGACACCACGACTATTCGTGATGGTCATTACTTTACTAAGATAATCATTTTCTTTATGATTTAAAACATGGTGAGCGGCTTGCTTCTTGACAATTTCTTTTCCTTTTTCTGTACCTACCGTAGCAATGATGTTCATTCCGAAATATTTTGCTAATTGTACAGCCGCAATGCCGACGCCACCACTAGCACCATGAATAAGTACAGTATCCTCTTTCTTTGCGTTGGCCTTATCAAATAAAGCACGGTAAGCCGTTGCGTAAGGCATACCCACTGCAGCGCCCTGTTCGAAAGTCACTCGATTCGGCAAAGGGTGAACTTGCGATTCGAAACAAAGGGCCGCTTGAGCGTAGGAACCGCTTAATGTTCCCGCGGTATAAACTCGATCACCGACTTTAAAACTCTTAACTTCAGTGCCAATTGCTTTAATAATACCAGCACAGTCGAAACCAGGTGTATATGGTAACTGCGGCTTGTAATGAATTCCCGCGCGAATATACGTGTCAACTGGATTTACGCCAATGGCTTTGACTTCAACGACAACCTGGATGGGGCCAGGAAGCAATTCCGGAGTTTCCTCTAATTGCATCACGTCCGGTTCGCCCAATTGGTGAACACGAATGGCTTTCATAGCAGCCTGCGGTTATTTAACGAGGATTAACGCCGATTGTATCATTCATAAGATTATTTTGACTGCCAATCACCACCCAGCGATCAGGTTGCTTTTTCCATGTCATCGTGTAGCGACGAATAATTCGTTTGCCTTGCTCGACATCATTTTTCTCAATCGTAAAGATGAGATACTGCAAGATGGCGATATCACCATGAATTTTTAAATGAACAGGGCGTAATTCACAAATAAGAATTTTGGTTGTTTTCGCCCAAAAGCCGACCCATTTTTCTAACCAAGGCCGATCCACCGGCAAAGGACTCTCGTGGCCATAACCGACAAAATCCGGGTGAATATATTTTAAAAATTCATCAATTTTGCCTTCGATCAGACATTCCCAATGTCGTTCAAGGTTATTCCATACTTCCTGTTGTTGTTTAGACCAATCTTCCGGAATCCAGGATGACAATTTCATAGGTACCTCCTATTTGAATACATCATTTCTAATCGGTAGAATTTAACGACAAAGAAAACACACAGGCGATATTACAGGATATTATTTTATTTGTCAAACATTATAGACGGGGTCAATATTACTTTTGAAAGGGATAGATTGAACCAATCTGCAGGATTTGCGTCAGCTCATCCAAGGCAGCGTAAGATTCCTTAAGGAGTTGATAATCACGAAGGTCATCGATTGCGAGTTTATTACGATAATGCTTTTGAATCCATTGTTCCAGCACTTCCAGACGTTCATCAGTCAACAAATATCCCGGGTGGACTCCTTTTTGTTCTTCTTCGGTTAAAACGACTCGCAATCGTAAACACGCCGGGCCTCCTCCGTTACGCATACTTTGTCGTAAATCAACAAAATGAACTTCGGATATGGGATTCTTGGCTTTCAAAATTTCAGAGATTAACTTTCCTATTTTTCTATTCTCTCGGCACTCTTGCTCAACAATCAGGGCCATATGACCATTACGTAACGTTACAATTTGGCTGTTGAAAAAGTAGGAACTTACAGCTTCTTCAATGGCCATTTGCTCTTGAGAGATTTCGATTATATACAATTTTTTATTAAAAATATTTTCGAATTTCGCCTGAATATCCTTCACGACATCTTTTGAATTCACAAAGGCTTGTTCATGGTATATTAAGACATTTTCATTGGCAACGGCGATAACATCGTTATGAAAAATACCATAATCAATGGCCTCCGGATTCTGCTGAATAAAAAAAATGTGATTGTCATCGAGTTTATGCTGCCTGGTTATTTCTTTAGAGGCCGCTAGGCTTTGACGCGCCGGAAAAACTTTAGGGATATTCTGAGTACCATTTTTTCCGTAAACAAAAATTTCTATGCCTCGGCTTCCGTGTGCCGTGGTCAAACGCATATGATTGGCAGCGCCTTCATCATAAAAAATACTATTATTGACTAAAGGCGGATGATGGGAAAATATTTGGTGATCTTCAAAAATATTTTTAAGAAATAATGCCGTCTGCGGTGATTCAATCGCACGATGCTGTTGGGTAACAAGATTGGCGGGTGTTATATGAAGGCGTTTATCCTTTGTATCTGCTGAAGGTGAAACGGTAGCCGCATTCGCCGCCCACATGGCCGAAGCGCTACTGCAAAGCAAGAGCAGTTCAAAATCGGTATGACTTACACTCTCTAAAATATTTCTTTCGCTGCCCGTGTATCCACATTCTCTTAATGCAAGAATATTGGGGCGGTCCTGCGGGGGGATCAGCCCTTGCTTGACGCCCAACTTGTGCAACAATTTCATTTTCTTAAGACCTTGGAGGGCGGCCGCTTTGGGGTTGGCAATCGAATAGCGATGACGTTGGGAAGCAATGTTCCCATACGCTAAGCCAGAGTAATTGTGAGTGGGACCAACAAGACTATCAAAATTATATTCAGTAGCTCTTTGAATGTTATTCACTTTAAAATACAGTTATTGGGGCCAAAATTATTTACAATGACCAAAATTTATTAAGACGTTAGTAATCTTCTTATTTAAATTCATGCCACCAAAATATAAGTTTTCATTTTTTAAATCTTTTTTAAAACTGAACTACCAAACGCCAAGAAATACATCATTAATGCAACTAAATACAAAAAATGAAAACCAAAATACATTGTATTGTATTCAAGAAATCCTCCCATCATGGCGCCTAACAAATTTGAAGACATTGCCACGGGTACTGAAAAGCGATTTTTTAATTCTGTTGAAAAAGCGAAACCAGAGAAAAAAATTGGAAGAGTCAAAATGATTGGCATACAAATCTTGTTAAGCCATAAACCATATGCGGTCAAGTCTATAGTTGTTAATTTCATACCTACAATCAATGAAATACACAAAAGTGAATAAGTTAAAAGAGGAATTGGTGCCCCTCTTCGAAGAACTATGAAATTGGCCCCATAAGCCATGACAAGTATGAAAAAAATTGTAACACTTACTACAAGCAGTGTATTACCAAAATTAAGCCCTAATTCTGTTATTGCTTTTGTTTCTAAAAGCATGAACCCGGCTCCTAAAAAAAAGCTTGGGAATGAAAAGTTATTCTTAGATATGCCGATTAAGTTTCGAATAAAGAAATAAGAGATTATAAGCAAAATTCCGATAAGGAATATATAGGAAAAAGGATATTTCCTAATGGGCATATAAAGAAAAGGCCAATCATCCGTTGAGATATCCACCGTATCATTATTCTGGAGAATTTCATTGGAAATTTCGTTAAAAGGGATGATATCTCTATAATCCCCTTCTTCAAGATGGTTTCCTATAATGAAAGTATATCCTTCGTCATAATTTGTCTTATAGATTAGTGGATTTCTACCATTGAATGTTGATTTGAGCATTAACAATAATTTTTTAACGAATTTGTTGACAGCTTTACCTTTGCCAAGACTAACAGCCATGCAGATCACGCCGTCGTCTTTTAATTTATTTCGTGCCTCTTGAAAAGCCTCCTGGGTATACACGTAATTATCTAAACGAACGTTTGAATTACCAAACAAAGAAGAATGTGAATCAAGTAATCCATAAACAATAAGGTCATATTTAGTGTGCGTGGACCTGATTACTGATCTAGCGTCATTAATGATGACATTAACATTCTTGGCTTGATAAGGATTTTCCGGATGCAAATCTTTACCAAATTGATAAATCAATGGATCAATTTCTACAGCATCAATATTATTGGCACCATGTCTTAAGGCTGAAGCAACGTCATTTCCGGTGCCACTTCCAACGATAAGTACATTTGCTGGGTTTGGTTTATAGATATACGGAAGAGCGTAATATTGGGATATCTCCATTAAAAAAGGTTTATGAATAATACTGGTGGGGCTTAAATCTAAAATATTTTGATAAAAGGTATTGCTAACTTTTAGTTGAATCGGAAAATCACGTGAATTGGTAATCTGTAAACTTAAGATTTGGTATGGTGAATAAACATCTAACTGATGAGTTTTCCAAGAATTTCCGGTTAATGTCACTAGGATTATTGAAAAGATTGTCATCACGGGAAAAGCATTTTTTTCTATCCAAAAGAATAAAATTAGACCGATAAGCATAAAAAAGAACCATGCTGGGGGCATGGTGTTTAAAAATGAAATAACTGCAAAGAAAATAATCCCGACTAAGCTACCGATTAAATTCCAGTTATATGCTGGCAACTTGTGATAGTGAGTCATGAGATAAGAGGTTAAATGACCCAAGGGGATAAAACATATTGCATTAAACGTGAAAATAAAGCTTATAAACCCATAAACTGATAGAATTTCACTTATATTTTTCATTGGGCTTAATCCAAAAGCTATCTGATCAGGGATAGGATTCTGCAAAAAGACCTCAATATTCGAGTGGCGGAGAAAATATAGAATGATAACCTGAACAGTCAATAACGGAATGACTAAAGGGGTTATAAGGGGACGAGTAAATCCTCGTGCATAACCAATTCCCAGTCCCAGGAAGCATGACAAGAGGCTTATATTCTTGAAAAAGGCAAATAATTGAAAGAACGACGAATGTAAACGAATCATTATTAATTCCGTATATAGTCCTAAGCCAGCTGCCAAGGCTATCCACAAACCAATCTTGTTCTTTACCAAATTCTCCACAGCATCAGTATGCTCTTCCAAATAATTGTGAAGAGATTTCCACCAGCGTTTTCGCTTAAGCCACATGACAGTTGAAATTGAAATGAAAAAAATAGGAGAAAAAAGCAGGAATTTAGATTTAAACGGTTGCAGGTCAGGGTATTCAATAAAATATCCGTAACAAAACGCAGTCCATTCGAGTAACAACAGTATAGTAAACCGCAAAAAAATGTATTCCCCTTCAAGGACTTTATCCATTCGTCATCCTAGAATTTATTTTTTGGGTCTATTATCCGTACTTTCAAAAATTTTATCCGCACTTTGGGCCACAAATCCGGTAAAAATTTTTCCATCAGGCAGCTTATACCGTTGGGCGAATTCGTAATAACAACCGGGAATAGTCCTGGTACAATCGGCAAATTTGACTTCCACCGGATGGGCCAAAGTGGAGGATTGCTCTAAAAATTCTTGCGGACTCCCCTTGATTTCACCACCGGATGTATTGAGTTTATAGCCACTTTTCTTAATAAACTCATTAAACTCTTGTAAATCTTTAAATGTTTTAAGGGGATTAAAATAAACCGTAAAGTGATTGGCCCGGAAACCGAACGCAGACATCCACCCCGCGTATTCGCTTTCGGATAACAATTTTTCATAAGTGGGGTAAGAAACTGGTTTCCAGGGGACCCCACACGCACAGAAATCCCATTGTTTTGTCAATTGATCTGGAACTTGTGCTACCAAGTCTTTAACGATTTTTTGCAAATCAGCAGAGCACTCTTCCAATTTCAATTCACTGATAAAAATTTTGGGATTATTGGGATCTGGATGTTCATAATGGCGCGCATATAACTTTTTCTCTTTAAAATGATATTCCCCATTTGGTTTGTATCCAAAGCCAATAAAAATTTTGGCGATTGTCGCAAGGCCGACTTTTGGAATATTAAAGGTACGAAACGCAATGTGGTCATTAATGACCTTTTCTCCCCGGGCGATCAGAAGTTTATGAATGCTTTCAGCTTGTTTACTCATGGAAGAGTAATCCTCCCATAATTTTTTAATAAGCACTTCTAAGGTTTGCATAGATTATCTCCTTTCGAATTCAAACTTATAGAGATATGCCGGGGGTTAATTTATCCGGCATAATCACTTTTTCCTGTTCGATCGAAGCAACCGGATAAAAACAATAATCTGTGGCAAAATACGCGCTCGGTTGATGATTTCCGCTTTGCCCAATGCCGCCGAAAGGGGCTTCGGAACTCGCACCGGTTAATGGACGGTTCCAATTCACCACACCGGCCCGGCTTAATTTAAAAAATTTTTCGTATAATTGACGATTATCGCTTAGCAATCCCGCCGCTAACCCATAATCGGTGCGGTTGGCTTCTTCGAGCGCTTCGTCAAAATTTTTAACTTTGATTACTTGCAAAAACGGACCGAAAATTTCCGTGTCTGGCCGGTTTTTGACAGCGGTAACATCGATGATTCCCGGCGTTAGGAAAACCGGATGGCCGTTCACGGGAGTCATATCCAATAGTGTTTTTCCCCCTTGTTTAACTAGTCTTTCCTGCTCCGCTAATAATCGCTTTGCTGCTCCTTTTGAAATCACCGGTCCCATAAACGGTTCCGGCCGTTCGGTAAAGGCGCCGATACGAATTTTTTGGGTCAAAACCAAAAGTCGGGTAAGAAAATTTTCTCCATTTTTATTACTTTCAACAATTAATCGACGGGCACAGGTGCATCGCTGACCTGCGGTAATAAACGCCGATTGAACGGTTAAATACGCTGCGGCATCGAAGTCATTGACTTCCCAAACGATGAATGGATTATTCCCGCCCATTTCCAACGCTAAAATCTTTTCCGGATGACCGGCAAATTTTTTGTGAATCGCTTTGCCCGTTTCTGCACTGCCGGTAAAGAAAATGCCGTCAATATCCGAATGATTGATCAGGGATGTCCCTGTATCTTTTCCTCCTTGAACCAAATTCAACACACCGGGTGGTAAACCAACTTCCTGCCAAATTTCCATCTTCCGTTGGCCGACGTACGGTGTCAGTTCACTGGGTTTAAACACAACGGTATTTCCAGCGAGTAACGCTGGAATAATATGCCCATTCGGTAAATGGCCGGGCAAATTAAATGGTCCCAAAACCGCAACCACACCGTAGGGTTTAAAACGTGTGTGCCGAGTAGCCGACCCCATCGTCGCCTCAACTGCTCCACAGCGTTCTTGAAATGCCTTAAAGGAAATATTCACTTTGTTGACCATCGCATCGACTTCAGTGAGTGATTCCCAATAAGGTTTTCCCGTCTCCTGACTAATGAAGATGGCAAATTCATCTTTCTTCTGACTTAACAACCGCGCAAAGGTTTCTAAATAACCATTGCGCTTTTCCATGGATAGCATTGACCACGGCAGAAAAGCTTTTTTCGCAACCGCAACCGCATGTTCAACATCTTTATTACTAGCGCTTTTCCCTTCCCAAAGGACTTCTTGAGTCGCAGGGTTAGTCGATTTAAAACGTAGGCCATGCCCAACAACCCATTGGCCATTGATATAAAGACTTTCTTCGGACATTACAAATTTTTCCTTGGTTTTAATAAAGCAAATCGTATAGTGTCATTTTTCTTCACACGAATCACTTTCGCAACTTCTTCAGTAAGATTCACACTCTCCTCCGAATTGATCAACAGCCCTCCTTGCGTCACTCTAAACGCTTCGAAATCATTAACATTAGCTATCATATAAATCTCCGGCGGAATCGGTTGAGACACAATTTCCTTTACCGTTGCTGTTTTGCTTTCGCGAACGGTTCGAATATTCTCGATGACAGCACTCATCACCGGTCCTGCCTCGAAAATATCAATTTCATTTTTAAAAACAAACCCTTCTTGTTCCAAAACGTGCAAGGCGGGATGGGTCTCTTCATGGGTTTTGCCTATGACTTCCTGAGCCTCCTTGGGTAATAAAGGAACGTAAATGGGAAATTTCGGCATCAAATCCGCGATGAAGGACTTATCATGCATGACCATGAGATCGGCCTTTTTAAAATCCATTTCAAAAAAATGCTTACCAACAGCTTCCCAAAACGGCGTGCCACCATCTTTATCAATAACTCCCCGCATTTCCGAAATGACAACGGGTTCAAAGCATTCGGGATACTGTGCAATAAAAAGAAAACGACTCAAAGAAAGCAGTCTACCTAACCCGCTTTTTTGGTGCTCTGGGGAAAGAAAAAGTGTTGCAATCTCAGATGGTCCGTCATGATCCATCATCAGTTGAAGGTATTTGATTTCTTTACGGACACCCAACAATTTTGAGGCAGTACTCATCGTCTCGATTTTGTAGGTGTAAAATGGCTGAAAGCCACCAACCTTAGAGAAAACAGCACATGTCCCTACAATTTTTTTCTTATCTATATCTTCGATGACAAAGAAAAAAATTTCACCGCCGGGTTTATCCGGTTTTGACTCGAAACTTCTTACTGATAATTTAATACGACGTTCTAGGACTTTCCGGTCATTCGGAAGGGTGGTCATCCCAATAGTAACAAGCGAGGATAATTCATA
>JAHFGK010000245.1 GCA_023247475.1 Candidatus Omnitrophota bacterium | reverse complement strand
TCTTGTTTCTTTAAGCAAATCAGAAATCACACCTTCAGGTCCTATTGCCAAAATAGGTCTTTTGGATGCCAAATATTCGAAGATCTTTCCCGTATAAGTTCCAACTTCTTCCGGGTTATTCCAACTAAGTAACAATAAAATTTGTGATTCGCGTTGGTGCCTTAATGACTCCTCCCTTGAAACCATACCATATTGTTTAACCACTCCTTCTAAATTAAATCGCTTTATTTCCTTTTCAAGCCAATGATTAGTAGATCCCCAAAAGCGTACCCTTATTGAATGAAAATCGATTAATTTAGCATCAATTAAGTCTCTTAAAGCTTTAAATAATAAAGACGGATCGCGCTTACCATCATAAAAGCGTCCAGTATGGGTTATTGTAAAATCCTCTGTTACCTTAGAATCGTTCATTATCTCTGGATCAAATCCACTTACAATTGAATAAATATGTTTTACTCTATGAATTCGTCTTAATTGTTCAGCCCAAGGTTCGGAAGTTGTTACAAGAGCATCCGCTGAGGAAAAAATTTTTCTTTCCAAACGTCGCTCAAAGTATTTTCTAAAAGAACCGTACTGATAATAAGGATTTTGAGTCCACAGATCTCTTAAATCAGCAATCCATGGAATCGAATAAGATTTTTTTAATGTCTGAGCAATAATATGGCACGTTACAGGATGGGAACTACTTATAATTGCATTAACTTTTTCTTTTTTAATGATCTCTCTCCCAGCCGTTACAGCGTAAGGTACCCATCCTTTCATTTCATCAGGATAATTTAGAATACCGTAAATAAATTCCATCGACTTAGATAAAAATGAATTCTTTCCTGTTTTAATAACAACCGGCTTAGTTTGCTGATCTAACCTCAGTTGAGGATCCAAACCAAATACTTTTTTTATATAATAAGAAAAATCTTTGGCGTACAAGGTTTCCACAACCCGATATCTCTTATCTGCAGAACTAGGCAAAGTAGTAGTAAGTACTATCGGTTGCCAATTAAAGTTTGGTAAATATTTTGCTAACCCTTCTGGCCGAATAGATCCAACCCCAGGACGCGGTGGGAAATAATGAGTTATGATTAATATTTTCTTCATTTATCTCGCATACAATACATCATTATAAACACGAGAAAGTTTTGCAGATTGAATCTTAACATTAAAATTTTTCTCAACATGATTCCTGGCATTTTCAGTTATAAAGTTCCATTTTAAAGTATCTTGGTTCTTTAGCCAAAGGATTTGCTCAATTAGGCGGTCAACGTTCTTCTCTTCAAATAACAACCCTGTATTTTCACTTTGAATTAACATGGGGATATCGCAGTGATTAGAAGCAATTACAACCATGCCCGTTGCCATCATTTCAGCAATAATGACCGGCGCACCTCCTTCAGTATCACCGGATATGGCTTTCATACTGGGTGCCAAAAAAATGTGATGTTTATATGCTTCTTCTAGAAGCACCCGATACGGTTGCCAACCAAGCATTCGGATCTCAGACTGTAATTTAAATTTTTGTATAACATCTAAGATTCTTCTTTTTTCCTCTTGAGACCTTCTTTCTAAATTTGCATCACCAATAATCGTTAATTGAAATGAAAGACGATCCCTTAATCTCCCCAAGGCTTCTAGGGCATAAGGAATGCCTTTTTTTTCCTGAAAACTAGCAGCAATTAAAATACGCAATGGCTCATCTTTATTCCAAACTCTTGGTTGATATCGTATTTCATCAACACAAACACCCAAATGCTGGACACGAATCTTTTCTTTAGAACAACCTAGCTTAACAATGCATTCAGCCATAAAAGGCCCTTCACAAAGAATTAAATCAACAGCAGCAAACATTTCTTTATATCGTTCATACCAAATCGGTTTCTGCATAGGTAACATATTCACATCAAAACCATAAAATGCCACAATATGTTTAAGATGAGCTAATTTCGTAACGGGTATATTTGTCCACCCCCAATTGGCAAAATGTGAATGTAATATGTCTGCATTTAAATCTTTTACTTTTCTGATTATCGAAGAAAGATTTCGCCTTAGACCAGATTTTTGTACACATTTATCTATAGCGTAGCGAAGAGGATTTTCTCGCCAGATACAAAATACGTCAGGCAGATGAAATTGATCCAAGTTTTTTAAACGTTCACAAACAACCGAAGATTGTATCGGCCTTTTTAAATGCCGCAACTGATTGTAAATCCACGTTTCCGTCTGAGGTAACCAGGTATGGACATAATGAACAACATTTATTGAGGAAAGATCCTTACCCATTTTTAAAAACACTTACGATCAACTAACAAATACTAACCTTTTCTGACAACCACTAAATACATGCAAGTCCATTGTTCTGTTTTATCAATTTTATCTAAAGCAAACGTTAATCCTTGAATGATTAGCCCAACTAAATCAATAATGCGCAACCATCGTAAAGGCCCTACATTAAACCGATACAAATTGTAAACAAAAAGCTGTCCAAATGTTCCCCAAAAACCCGTTAAGGCTTTCATTTCAACAATTTCAAATCCAACTTTTTTAAATAAATATTCTAATCCATATTTGGAATAGCGATAAAAATCGCGCGGCTCCTCATGTAAATGCCAGATAAAAGGCACGGTATAAATAACAATTCCTTTTTGTTTTAACACCCTAAAGCATTCTTTGATAGCCTTCTCAGGCTCTTCGAGATGTTCTAAAACAGAAGTACATAGAGCTGAATCAACACTGTCGTTTGGAAATGGAATTTTATATACCGTTGAGAAAATATCGATGTTCGATTTGGAATGAAGCGTATGGATATGATCTATCCCAACATACTCATGGATATTTTTACCTGCAAACCTTGCATACGGTTTCTCACCACAACCGATATCAACCAGCCGTCCATGACAATATAAAGCTATGCACCGTTTCATTTCACGGTCAATAATCTTATTAATCAAAATATTTCTAATTTCATATCCCATAAGAAAGTTATTTCTTATCTTTCTTCTAGTCCACTGGTTTAAAAGCGATGCAA
>JAHFGK010000055.1 GCA_023247475.1 Candidatus Omnitrophota bacterium | reverse complement strand
GACATCCAGAAATTAAACCAATATAAAAAGGTATGGTTAATTTTTTCGCATATTCATAATAATGAAGATGAAATCATCTTAGATTATATGGACAAGATAGCTAAAGGATTATATAGAATTAGAAGTCAATTAGCCGTGGCCTATCTGTATAAGATTGATTAGAATGTATTTGGGTATCAACGCCGTTGATCTTTTCCCCAACTTAATGGTCAAAAGTGGTAATTCACTGTAAATTTTTATTCTGTAAGGATTTTTTATGAACAAATCTTTAAATCTAAATTTTCTCAAAACCTCAGAATGGATAACTTTATTTATTCTGACGATTGGAATTGCTTTACGACTCAATCTTTATCTGGGGGATTGCTCATTGTGGCATGATGAGGCGAAACTGGCTCTAACAATCAATAACCTAACTTTTTCTGAGTTGTTCCATCCAGGCACAAATTCATCAGGGAAGCCAGATGTTAGTTTCCAACCCTATCCCTTGGGATTTTTAATCCTAGAAAAAACACTTGTCAACTTCCTGGGGGATCGAGAACTGATTCTGCGATTATTTCCTTTTATTTCTGGAGTTCTTTCTCTTGTCTTTTTTAGCATAGTTATTAAATTTTATATTCCATCTAACGTTCGCTTAATCGGATTCGGGCTGTTTGCTGTTTTACCCCAATTGATTTATTATTCTTCCGAAGTTAGGCAGTATTCAAGCGATGTATTAATTAGTGTACTTTTATTGTTAATGATTGAATTCATTTTAAGAGATGATTTGAATAAACGGAGGATCATTGCATTCGGACTTCTAGGGGCTGTTTGTATTTGGTTTTCAACTCCTTCTGTTTTCGTTTGGACAGGGGGATTTATGGCGTTGATTATGATTTTCGCCTGGGAAAGAAATTTCAAGAAAACAGCTCAAATATTTCAGATCTGTTTATTATGGTCGATGGGCCTTTTGATTTATTATTTCTGTTATTTAAGGTATTTTGTGAGAAATACGGAAACTATTCAAGTCTGGAATTGGGATTCGGAAGGAGGGTATTTCCCAGTATTCCCAATTACCTCGTTGAAGATTGTATCTTGTATTAACCAATTTATTTTGGAATTCAGAATGGCCCTTTATTTATTACCTACTTATCAAGCAATAAGTACCGTTTCGCTATTTGCTATTGGTACAATATCTTTTATTCTTCTAAATGGAAAGAGATTTTTAATTTTATATAGTCCAGTTATTATGACTTTGATCGCGGCTGGATTAAAAAAGTATCCATTTCACCAGAGACTGATTTTCTTCCTCATTCCAATCTTCATTATTATAATTACCTGCGGAGCTGAGCAGATTATCAAGAGGACAAGAAATATAAGGCCACTTGTGTTTATGTGCATTATCAGCCTTTTATTTTTTTTCCCTTTAAGGATAATGAAATATTCGATAACCGGAACAAATTCGCATGAGGAGATTAAACACGTTTTGGCTAAAATTAAAGAATTGAAGCAACCGGGTGAAGTAATTTATGTTTATTACGGAGCCAATGCAGCCTTTCAGTATTATGCCCAACGATTTGGATTTAAAGAAGAAGAGTGCATTTTCGGTATTGGGGCAAGAGAAGACACCCACCGTTATAATGAAGACATCCAGAAATTAAACCAATATAAAAAGGTATGGTTAATTTTTTCGCATATTCATGAAAATGAGGATGAAATCATCTTAGATTATATGGACAAGATAGCTAAAGGATTAATTAGAATTACAGGCCCAGAAGTATCGGCTTATTTATATAAAATTGATTAGAATGTGTTCAAATATTAAAGAAGTTCTACAGTGTTAAGTGACACAGGCAAGTGGCGAAACGAAGGATCGTCCCTTGACCAGCACACCATAACCCGAATTAATAGAGATTCAGAACTGTGTCCTAATAATTTCCAAAATGTTAGGCATTGATTGACAAATTTTTATCTTAGGAGGACTTCTATGAACAGATTCCTAAGTTCAAATTCTTTTAAAACCTCAAAGTGGCTGGCTATAATTATTATTCTCACTGGGATTATTCTTCGCGTGATTTTTTATCTCGGCGATCGTTCATTGTGGCATGATGAGGCGAAACTCGCCTTAGTAATTAACAATCTATCCTTCTATGAATTATCCCATCCTGGGGCAAGCACTGAGTTAAAATTCCAACCCTACCCTCTGGGATTCCTAATTCTAGAAAAATCACTTGTTAATTTCTTAGGGGATCAAGAATTAATTTTTCGATTATTCCCTCTTATTTCGGGGGTCTTTTCTTTGATTTTATTTAACATATTAATCAAATGCTATCTTTCTTCGGAGATCAGTCTAATCGGGCTCGGACTATTGACTTTTTCCCCCCAATTGATTTATTATTCTTCAGAAGTTAGACCATATTCAAGCGATATATTAATTAGTCTAATTTTATTATTGATGATTGAGTTCATCTTAGGAAATGATCTGAATAAAAGGGCAATAACTATACTGGGAGTTGTAGGGGCTGTTTGTATTTGGTTTTCAACTCCTTCTGTTTTCGTTTGGACAGGGGGATATATGGCGTTGATTATGATTTTCGCCTGGGAAAGAAATTTAAAGAAAGTAGCACAAATCTTTCAGATCTGTTTATTATGGGCGATAGGTTTTTTGATTTATTACTTCTGTTATTTAAGGTATTTTTTGAGAAGTACCATAGCTGTTACAGTTTGGCCTTGGGATGTGGAAGGGGGTTATTTCGCAGTATTCCCAATTACCTCGTTGAAGATTGTATCTTGTATTAACCAATTTATTTTGGAATTCAGAATGGCCCTTTATTTATTACCTACTTATCAAGCAATAAGTACCGTTTCGCTATTTGCTATTGGTACAATATCTTTTATTCTTCTAAATGGAAAGAGATTTTTAATTTTATATAGTCCAGTTATTATGACTTTGATCGCGGCTGGATTAAAAAAGTATCCATTTCACCAGAGACTGATTTTCTTCCTCATTCCAATCTTCATTATTATAATTACCTGCGGAGCTGAGCAGATTATCAAGAGGACAAGAAATATAAGGCCACTTGTGTTTATGTGCATTATCAGCCTTTTATTTTTTTTCCCTTTAAGGATAATGAAATATTCGATAACCGGAACAAATTCGCATGAGGAGATTAAACACGTTTTGGCTAAAATTAAAGAATTGAAGCAACCGGGTGAAGTAATTTATGTTTATTACGGAGCCAATGCAGCCTTTCAGTATTATGCCCAACGATTTGGATTTAAAGAAGAAGAGTGCATTTTCGGTATTGGGGCAAGAGAAGACACCCACCGTTATAATGAAGACATCCAGAAATTAAACCAATATAAAAAGGTATGGTTAATTTTTTCGCATATTCATGAAAATGAGGATGAAATCATTCTGGGGTATATGGATAAAATAGCTAAACGAGAGTGTAGAGTTAAAAACCCGCATGTAGCAGCCTATTTATATAAAGTCGATTAGAAAGTGTTTAGATATTAACGTCGTTCATTTTTCCAAAACTTAATGATCAAAATTGTCGGAAGGAAAGCCAGGTGAGTCGTTTTCAATGGAGACGTCCAGAATAATAAATAAAATCTATTACGCCTTAGGATTGCATATGCACCAACCGCCGGGAAACTTGGATTTCCTTTTCGAAGGTAACAACTGGGAGGCGCAGCAGATTATTTGTTGTTATGAACGCGCCGCACGCTACGCGCACAAGTACAAAGATGTGGCCAAGTTTCATGTCGGATTTTCGGGGATTCTTCTGGAGCAATTTAAAGATAAGAATATTATCGAAAAATACCGCCAATTTGTCGATATCCCCGCAATGATTGAGAATTATCGGAGGGCATCGAATGCCCAAGAAAGCGGTTTAAATCCTGAATGGTTTTTGAATGAGGTTAATTACAAGATTAAGGAATGTTCGCAAGAGGGGCAAGATTACCTAGTGACTACTTGGTCGGACGGAGAAAATGGCGGATGGTTTAGGCAGAGGGATGAAATGGCTGGTTTTTTTGGTTACTTTTTTGCGCCGCTCTTGGAAAAAATTAAAGCGAAAACGGCTCCGATTTATATGACAAAATTATCGGATTTTTTGAAGACACATCCTGCGCGAGAAGAAACGACTGTTCGCGCCGGCGCCTGGAACGTGGGTTCCACCAGCGGTTATGATTTTTCCCAGTGGAATGGTTCCGAGTCCCAAAGACGGGCCATCCAAGAACTTTTTAAAACAAGTCAACGCTACTGGGATTTTAAAAAAGAAAAGGAGACGAAAGAAAAGCTACAACGCCTTGAACGCGCTCATCAATTGATCTTAGATGCCGAAACCAGTTGTTATCTTTTTGGGGAGAGAACTGGCTTCCCCGAATTTATGAAAAATTAAAATCGGCCAATGAATTAATGACCTCCCAGTAGTCTCGCTTTTTCTACCGTCACTGCCACTTCGCCGCAAGAATTTTTCCTCATCTTAAGTTTTTTTTTACTTTAAATATGTTACAATAATAAAATTAATAGCTCGAAGTTCATTTTTATTAAGCTAAGAAGGGTAATACTTTCTATGAACCGATATATTTGCATTCACGGTCATTTCTATCAGCCTCCCCGGGAAAATCCCTGGCTGGACACCATTGAGATCCAGGATTCGGCTTATCCTTATCCCGACTGGAATCAACGGATTGATTACGAGTGTTATGTTGCCAACGCCTACTCGCGGATTATGGATACCCAGAACCAAATCGTCAAAATCATGAACAATTATACCAAGTTTAGTTTCGATTTTGGCCCAACCCTTTTGACGTGGGTGGAAGAAAATGCCCCGGACACGTATCAGAAGATTCTGGAGGCCGACCAAGAATCGCAAAAGAATTTTTCCGGACATGGTTCGGCCATGGCGCAGGCCTACAACCATATGATTATGCCTTTGGCGAATGACCGCGATAAAGAAACGCAAATTATTTGGGGCATCCAAGATTTTGAATGGCGTTTCAGAAGAAAACCCGAAGGGATGTGGCTTCCGGAGACAGCGGTGGATTTAAAAACGTTGGAGCTTTTGGTCAAATACGGGATAAAGTTTACCATTCTTTCTCCTTATCAAGCTGCGGAGATAAAAAAAATAGGAGAGGAAGAGTGGGTTGATGTGCAAGGTGGTAAAATCGACTCACAACAACCCTTTTTGTGTCCGCTTCCGTCCGGGAAAGAAATTGCTATTTTTTTTTATGATGGGCAAATTTCGAATGATGTTGCGTTCGGTGGTCTTTTATATAATGGGGAGAATCTTGCCAAACGTTTGTTAAGTGTTTTTCCGGGAGATATGGAAGAATCGCGGCTTGTTCATATCGCAACCGACGGCGAAACATATGGTCATCATTATCAATTTGGTAATATGGCGCTTTCCTATTGTGTGGAATTTTTGGAAAAAGACCAGTTAGCCAAATTCACTAACTACGCAGAATACTTAGAAAGTTTTCCTCCCACGCAGGAGGTTAAGATTATGGAAAATACGGCGTGGAGCTGTTCGCACGGGGTGAAACGCTGGGCGCAAGACTGCGGTTGTCACATCGGACACTCCGGCTGGAATCAGAAATGGCGAGCGCCGTTAAAGGAGGCCATGGATTGGCTACGTGATGAACTGGGGCCGTTATATGAAAAACATTTGGCCCAATATGTGAAAGACCCCTGGCAACTGCGTAATGACTATATCCAGATTTTGCTTGACCGATCGACGGCCAATATCGAACGGTTTTTTTCCGAACATATTCCTTCTAAGGTCACCCCCGATGAAAGGGTTAAAATTCTGAAATTATTGGAATTGCAAAAGAACACCATGTTTAGCTATACCAGTTGCGGATGGTTTTTTGATGACATCGGCGGCATCGAGGCCAAACAGATTCTGCAGTATGCCGCACGGGCGATTCAATTAGCCAACGAGGTAACCGCAGCTGATTTAGAACCGGGGTTTTTAAAAATTCTCCAATCTGCCAAGAGCAATGATCCGAAGTTAAAAGACGGTAAAAAGATATATGAACAATCGATTAAACAATCGGCTACTAATTTGCAGGATATGGTGGCCCAATACGCCATGTGTGCGCTTTTTTGGGATTACGAGGATTCAACAGAATTTTATTCTTATGCCATTGGGCGTGTGAACTATCAAGAACAAAAAGAAGAAAAACGAAAATTAATTTTAGGAAAAGTTCATATCAAATCGCAAATGACATGGGAAGAAAAGGATTTTGATTTTGTCGCTTTGGAACTGGAGGAATTCAATTTCTATGGATTTGCCCGCGAGTCCAACGCCCGCTCTTACGAGCGGATTAAAAAGGAATTACCCAAATTATTTTCTGACTTTGAGTCGACAAAATTTGTTAAGGCGTTGGAAAAGGAATTTGCCGGTGGAATTTATTATTTTCAGAATTTGTTCCGTAATGAACGGACAAAAGTTCTCAATCGTGTCTTTCAAGATGCCATTGAGGACATTGAAGCGTTGTGTCGTCAAATCTATGAGCGGTATTTGTTGGTGCAAGAGGGAAGAAATTTAAGTTTGTCCCTGCCGCGGGCTTTATCCATGACCATTGAGTACATTTTCCAACAAGACCTTATAAAAATTTTGGCCCAGGAACCTTTGGATTTAGCCCAATTAGAAAAATGGTCGGTGGAAACTAAACGATTACCCTTACTCACGGACAAAGAGATCTTAAGTCGCGCCGCCAGTAACAAATTAGAAAGTTTAATGGAAAAATGGGCGCAAAATCCGAAGGATATAGAATCAATACAGTGTCTCATAAACTACATAAACATTTTTAACAATTTATTCATTCCGTTTTATCTATGGAAGAGTCAAAATATGTATTTTTTAACTGCCCAAAAAATCATGGCGGCACGAAAAAAAGAAACAGACCAAGAAAATAATCTATGGAAAAAATGGGACGAGTATTTTAAACAGTTGGGGAATCTGTTAGCCGTGAAAATTGTCCAATAATCAGGAAATGAAAGGGACTTAAGATGAAAACGTCTATCCACAAAAGAGGGAGCGGTATCCTTTTGCACATCTCCTCCTTACCGTCGGATTACGGAATTGGAGATCTGGGTTCTAAAGCATATGATTTTGTTGATTTTTTAAAAGCTGCCCGACAATCTTTTTGGCAAATACTTCCTATAAACCCAACGGTTTCGATTTACGGAAATTCTCCTTATAGCAGCAGTTCTGCCTTTGCCGGTAATATTTTATTTATTAGTCCGGAAGGGTTGGTGGAAGAAGGATGGTTAGAAAAAGGGGATCTGCAAACAAAACCACAGTTCCCAGCCGACAAGGTAGACTACGATGCGGTAAAGGCCTATAAGCAAAAACTATTTTCGTTAGCTTACCAACGTTTTAAAAGTCAAAGAAATAAGATTCGGGAGTTTGAACGGTTTTGTTCCGAACAGAGTTCGTGGTTGGAGGACTTTGCCCAATTTGTCGTTTTTAAAAAATATTTTTCTGATCAGCTGTGGAGCCGATGGCCCGAAGAGATTAAAAATCGGAAGACAAATGCACTCCAAAAACTTAAAGTTCAACTAAGTGACCAGATGGAAGAGGCCAAGTTCTACCAATTTATTTTCTACAGTCAGTGGCATCGGCTAAAAAAATATGCTTCCCAATATGGGATCAATATTATCGGGGACATTCCGATCTATGTCAATTACGATAGCGCCGATGTGTGGAGTCATTCTGGTATTTTTAAATTAGATGAAGATAAAGGATTAATCTATGTGGCGGGTGTGCCGCCGGACTATTTTAGCCAAACAGGACAGCGTTGGGGTAACCCCGTCTATGATTGGGATCAATTGAAAAAAGAAAGATATGCGTGGTGGTTACATCGGATTGAGCACAATTTGAAACTTTTTGATGTGGTGCGGATTGACCATTTTCGCGGCTTTGTGGATTATTGGGAAATTCCCGCACAGGAACAAACCGCAGTGAACGGAGACTGGGTCAAGGTTTCTTACGATGATTTCTTCACGACGTTACTGAAAAAATTCGGTTCCTTGCCGATCATTGCGGAAGATTTAGGGATTATTACGGCCGAAGTGAGTGAGGCGATGAACACTTATGAATTCCCGGGAATGAAAGTGCTTCTTTTTGCGTTTGGCGGTGATCTGAAAACTCACCCTTATATTCCCGACAATTACATTAAAAATTGCGTGGCTTATACCGGTACGCACGATAATAACACGGTTCGTGGTTGGATTGAACACGAGGCAACCGATAGGGAAAAAGGAAATTTATGGGAATATCTCGGAGGGGAAGTTCCGCGCGAGGAACTTCCGTGGGAGTTGATCGGGTTGCTCATGAAATCCGTTGCCAACACCGTTATTATTCCTATGCAAGATGTTCTGGGTTTAGGGCAACAGGACCGTATGAACCTGCCGGGAACACCCTCGGGCAATTGGCGGTGGCGGCTTTTACCTGCAGCGATAACGTCATCCCTTTCGAAAAAAGTTTCGCAGTTAACTGAGCTGTCCAAACGCTAAAACGTTCTTTAAGCCGATTGAGGGAGGAATTTTGCTCTGTCAGGATTTATAATCATGTTAAATCGAAAAAAAATTATAAGTTTATTATTTTTGTGTCTCTTGGTTGGCGGCTGTGCGTGGTTTAAAAAAGAGAAATCTGATGCTCCTGTTACACAGCGACATGACGAGAGTAACAAAATCATTGATGCCGCCCGACTGAAGCAGGGAGGTACAATCTTTATCGTCCCCTTTAAGGCAGGACCGAATGTCGCGGCAACACCGCAATTAGATCGCATTGCCTTGATGATTGTTAAGGGAATGGCGGAGCAAATCAATCAATCTCAATCGCCTTTTAGAGTCTTATCGGCGGAAAATAAGGATTACGCCGACTTTATTATTCAGGGGCACATTACAAAATTAACCGAACCGCAAGGGCTTAAAAAGTGGCCTTTAGGAAAAAAGGAAAAAATTTTAGCAGCGATGGGATATATGATCGAGCAGAAAACAAGGAAGAAGATCTTGATTTTTTCGCAACAAAAGAGAAGTCTCTCAAAAGGTCAGGGTTACGAAGACCTGGGATTGGGCATTGGTTCAGATCTGGCTGAATCGATCTTGGAGGCACAAAGGTCGCATTAAAGAATTTTTATTGAAAATGAATTTTAAGACAGGATTATCATGATTGTTATTACCGGTGCAGCGGGATTTATCGGGAGTTGCCTTCTGGCGGCCTTCAATGTTCGAGGACAAACAGACATCCTCATTGTTGACCATCTCGATGAGGAATTAAAGAAAGAAAATCTTAAAAATAAAAAATATGTTGCTTATCATGATAAAAAGGATTTTTTAGAGCTCATTAAAAAAAATCAATTGCCCGACAGAGTTAAATGTCTCCTTCATATGGGAGCTTGTAGCTCCACCACGCTTCAAGATGCACGCTACTTTGAAGAAAATAATTTCGAATATACGCGCACGTTGGCGCAGTGGGCGTTAAATCATCAGGTAAGATTTATTTACGCCAGTTCGGCGGCAACGTATGGGGATGGCTCGTGCGGTTATAAGGATGATGAGAAGACTATGCGTCGCTGTCGGCCCTTAAACCTTTATGGGCAATCCAAGCAAAAGTTTGATTTATGGGTTTTGGATCAAGGACTTGTCGATGAGGTGGTTGGTTTAAAATTTTTCAATGTCTTTGGTCCTAATGAATATCATAAAGGAGATATGCGTAGTGTGATTGCGAAATCGTACGATCGCGTGGTTAAAGAAGGGAAGATGGCGCTTTTTAAATCCTATAAAAACGAATATGCTGATGGGGAGCAAAAGCGTGATTTTATTTATGTTAAAGATGCGGTGGATATTGTCATGTATTTTTTCGACCATCCGGAAATTCACGGGATATTTAATGTCGGAACAGGACGGGCGCGCAGCTGGAATGATTTAGCCCGAGCGCTTTTCGCCGCCGTGGGGAAAAAAGCGGTGATTGAATATATTGATATGCCGGAACATTTACGGGAGCGTTATCAGTATTTTACGCAAGCAGATATTATAAATTTAAGAAAGAACAATTATCGTAAGGCATTCACCAGTTTGGAAGATGCCATCCGCGACTATGTGGGATACCTTAAGACAAACCGGCACATTTAATTATTTAAATTTTCTGAAATTTAGAGATCCACCCGAAAAAATTTGCGCTATACTGAGAATTAACGATTGTGAACAAATAATTCGTTTAGTTGGTGTTGAAAGTTCACAAAAACCCGCTTATGAGGTAAAAATTAGATGGTGGTATTTATTTTAACCATTGCAGCGATTACCTTTTTTCTGATCGGGATTACGATCATTTTCAAAAGTTATAAAAATTTTCCCGAGGCCAAACGCTTTGTCCCTGTTGTCGAATTCGAGAAAGCACAAGACAATTTTGATTTAGCGAAAAAAGAAGTGGGGATGCTACGGGTACAACTGGACACATTAACGAAAGAACTGACCCAAGCGAAAGAAAATTTGGAACAAGCCAAAAAAGCAGAACAGTTGGTCGTAACTTTGCAGTCTAATGAGGAGAGTTGCAAGGCGCGGATTCAACAATTAGAGCAGGATATAAGCGTAATTAATGAAAAAGCAGAAAAGCAAGCACAGGAGTCCCTAACACTTGTCAGTAATCTTAAAGCAGAGATTGAGACGTTGAAAAAGAATGAGGGCCAGATTTTAAAACAGAACGAATTAAGTCAATCGATTGAACAGTTGACCACGGAGAACCAAACCTTAAAAAAGACAATCGAGGAGCACTTAGCTAAGGTAAAACAGTTAGAAGAAGAATTAGCGAGCGCCAAGACACAAACTAAGACCCCAGCAGAAACCCCACTCCATGAGGAAAGTTTGACGAAGATTAAACAGATGGAAGAAGAGTTTTCGAATTTTAAGAAGAAAGCCGAAACTCAGGCTGAGGAGGCGGCCCAAGCCATAAAAAATCTTTTAGAAGAAAATGAAAAATTGAAAGAGTTGGTACAACACAACGAGACGCAATTAGCAAAAACCATGACAGAGATTGAACATATAACCCAAGAGAAGCAATCATTCCAAACACAGTTAAATGATGCGTTACAGAAATCCCAACAACAAAAGGAAGTGAAGCCGGAGTCTCCCGCGAAAGAAGAGGCTTTCCCGGATCAGATTAAAGAAAATCAAAGACAAGCACAGGAATTGCGCATTTTATGTGAAGAATTAAAAAATCAATTAGAAACGATGCGAAAAACCGTCGAGGATCTTCGTCAGGAGAATCACGCTTTACTGGAAGCTACAAAATTGGGATCGGGTAGTGTTTCCCCAGAGTGGCTTGAGGAGAAGTTACGTCTCGAAGAGCAATTGGGAAAATTAAAAGAGTACAATGCCTTTTTAATAGACAAAGATAAAATGATGCAGAAGGAATTAACCAAGACGCGTGCTCAGGCCATGGGACTGGAGAAAATTTTAGAAGACATGAAGATATGAAGTGACGGTAAAGCAGTATGAGCAATGAAAATCCCCGTTTCCATTTTTGCTGTCCTCGAGAGATTTAGAACTGATGTCTCAAGAGTTGATAACGAGTTTTAAAGCAGCCCACCAAACGATCCTCATTTCCCTTCAGGAAGTTCAATCTTTTTCACGTTCCTATACACACGTGAAACCGAAAATTCGTGATTTGCACGCACAAGTTTTAGTCCATTTTGAGCGACAAGGGAAAGGGTTCTATCAACAATTGTCCCACTTCTATTCTGAGGATCGGGAAGCCAGCAAAATGCTGGAATTTTTGGTACATGATTTTAAAGAGATTAAGATAAAATATTTAATATTTTATGACCGACATTCGGGAGAGATGGCGGATGTCAATGCCAGAAGTTTCCCAAAAGATTTTATGGAGTTTGTTGATGCCCTTATCGCACGCATAAAGATTGAACAAGAATATTTGTTTCCTCTTCTAAATAAATTTTCCCAGCAACATTAAGGATTCTTTATTTCCACAAGATGGCGTAAAATAAATTGTGTACAGGAAGCAGTTGAATAGAGAATAAAAAGGACGTATTCTTCCTTTGAGAAGAAAAAACCTGGCAATAAAGCCGGGTTAAGAAGGAAGGAGATACG
>JAHFGK010000244.1 GCA_023247475.1 Candidatus Omnitrophota bacterium | reverse complement strand
GATTGAAGGTATCCGCAAAGATGTCAAAATCCAAATGCGCGGAACAAACATTATCGACCTAGCCTACACAGGAAAAAATCCGCACTTAACACAGGCTGTTGTTAAAAATATTACTGATATCTTTATCAGCCGAAACCTTGAAGCTCAAAACCAGGAAACATCGGATGCCATTATCTTTATTGAAGAACAGTTAAAGGTGTATAGAGGTAAAATCAAATCGGCTGAAATCGCCGGCATGAAGGAACAATTAAAAACACTGATGGTTGATTCAACGGAGCAGCATCCCCGTGTTCAAGAACTCCGCAAACAAATGGCTGCAAAAGAAGACGAGCTTCGTAAAGAAAATCTTCAGTACTTTGAAAACATTAATTTGGGGGCAACTAACAACCCGATTATCGAACAGATTAAATCTGCCTTAGATAATATTGAAGGAACATCTAAAATGGTCAATCCGGAACAAGTGGCTGACCAGCAAGTCTATAAAGTTATGTTGATGGACAAGCTGGATAAGGTCATGGCCAGGGATGCCGGTGTCAACAACAAGATTTACAATACCCTATTGCAAAGATTGGAGACGGCTAAAATCACTCAAAGACTGCAGTCGTCAAAAGAAGGTACCAAATATACTGTTCTCGATCCGCCGCGCGTGCCCTTTGAACCTTCTAAACCCAACAAAATCCTGGTTGCCTTTTTGGGATTACTGATCGGAGCCGTATTAGGCTTTGGATTAGTTGTATCCATGGAATTTTTGGATAAATCATTTATCGATGTAGAAGACGCAAAACATTATTTAGGACAACCCCTTTTGGGCGCTATTTCAAAGATCACAACGGAAGCAAGCTTACGCCGAGAACGCGAAAATATATTCTGGCTGTACGGTCTAACGACTTTTGCTGGATTTGTGCTTATCATTGTTACGAAAACATTAACTATATTTCTAAAATAAGGGAGTAAAAATGTACTATCAATATTACGGATTTAAAGAACCGCCTTTTAACCTGACACCCAACTCCAAATTCTTTTTCCAAAGTGAAAAACACATGGAGGCCTTAAGCACGCTCATCTATGCGATTAATGAACGTAAAGGATTTGTCGTCATCACCGGTGACATTGGAAGCGGAAAGACAACCGTTTGTCGTACCTTGCTTAATCAACTCGATCCTAAAACGCAAACGGCTCTCATTACCAATACCCGGCTTGGCGGAAAAGACCTGCTTTTAACCATTATGAATGACTTGGAAATAAAGTATGAACCTGGTTCAAAGGCTAAATTGCATGCCCAATTGAATAACTATCTTATAGACCAGCTCACCCATGATCGCAATGTGGTCGTGATTATCGATGAGGCTCAAAATCTATCTCCCACGGTCTTAGAAGAGGTGAGGTTGCTATCCAACCTTGAAACGGAAAATGAAAAACTTATACAGATTATCTTTCTTGGCCAGCCGGAGTTAAAACAAAAATTGGCCTTGCCTAAACTGGAGCAGTTAAGACAAAGGATTGCCGTTTATTTTGAGCTCACTCCGCTCAATTATGAAGATTCAAAAAAATATATATTTCACCGACTAGAAATTGCCAGTGATTCCAAGCGGGAATTTTTCACTGCCGAAGCTATTGATTATGTTTATCAATTCTCCAAAGGTATACCGCGCCTGATTAACCAACTGTGCGACAGTTCTCTTTTAACTGCGTACACCAAAGAAGCCACTATTATTGATACAGAAATTATTAAAGAAGTAATCAGCGAATCACCGATGATACGCATCGGAGGAGCGCCACATCCCATTAAGTTAGGAAAGAAGTTAGAAGAGAAACTAAATTTTGACGAATCTTTGAATTTAAAAAAATGGTGGTAAAGATGAATCTTTCGGCAACGGAACCTCGGTTATTGTGGTCAAAAGAAAAAAAGGCTCATCTGTTCATGCTGTGGGAGAAGAGCCGGTCCTTATTCGGTTTGTTATCAGAATTAACGGAGACAATCGGTCGTCCTATGCCGCTGGGTATAAGAGAAAGCCTACTTTTTAATGCCAATGTGATGGTGGATCGTGTAGCTGATGCCGCCAATACCGATTCCTATGAAGAATTTTATTCTTCCATTCATGATGTCATGGCGATGCTCAAAATGATTGTGGAGGGACTTTATTTGGTTAAGAGATGGAATTATATCGATCGTGTCTCTTTCCAAAATGGATACAACAGTTGCAAGATTTTATTGAAAAATATACGGGAGTATGAAAAGCATGAGCGAGATCTTGAAGAGTTCGCGGCTCATTAAACAAGAAAATAATGTTTTAGAAAGGGTTATTAATCATGGGCAAGATCACTAGTGCACTCAAAAAAGCAGCCGAGGAACGTCTAACACGGTTTGAAAAAATATCTAAAATTCAAGAACAAAAAAAGCTGGTCGCCACTAAAATCGGTCAGTCAAAGATCGATCCCAGCATCGTCACCTATTTTGATCCTAAGGCACTTATCAGCGAACAATTTAAAATTTTAAGGACGAATCTGCTCTCTATGAATAAGGGGAGACCTCCTCGGATTTTTATTATTACCAGCTCCATTCATTCGGAAGGAAAAACAGTCACTTCCTTAAACTTAGCGATCTCACTATCACATTCTATCCATAAACCTAAGGTCTTACTGGTGGATGCTGATTTAAGACGGGGATCGATGGTAAAATATTTGGGCATTGAACAACATACCGGCTTAACAGAAATCCTTAGAGGACAAGCAAACGTTGAAGATACTATCTTTAATATTGACATTGATAACCTCACCTTTATCACCTCGGGTGAAGTGCCGGAAAACCCAGCAGAATTATTGGCCTCGGAAAACGCCAAACACTTTTTGGAGATGGTCAAAAATCAGTACGATTATGTCATTATAGATACCCCGCCCATTATCTCTGTTACGGATTCGGGAATTATCGGTTCTCAAGTAGATGGCGCTTTGATGGTGATTCAGGCCGGTCGTACCCAACGCGGCATCGTCCATCGGGCAGAAGAATTACTTCACCAATCGCAAACAAAAATTTTGGGACATGTGCTGA
>JAHFGK010000243.1:2166-3058 GCA_023247475.1 Candidatus Omnitrophota bacterium | reverse complement strand
TTCGACAACAACGACTTATCTCGGCAAAGACTACGAAGTCGAAGGAAGCGCGACAACCAAACACATTTTCTTTGGCGACCGGCGCATCACCACCAAGAAATCCAACGGGGATATTTTCTTCATTCACACGGATCACATTAATTCCACGAACGTCGTCACTGACAACACAGGAAATCAGTCCTTACTCTTGGAATATGATCCTTACGGTGAAACCGCGACCTTCACAGGATCAGCCGATCTCAAGCACAAATTTACAGGTCAGGAGAAGGACGATTCGACAAAGCTGCATTACTACAATGCGAGATACTACGATTCTCAATTGGGGAGATTTATTACAGCCGATTGGATTGTGCCGGACGCTTCCAATCCTCAAGATCTAAATCGTTATTCTTATGTCAATAACAATCCGATAAAATACACCGATCCCACAGGGCATAAGAAAAAAGGATTTTGGCGCAAGTTTTTTAAGATTTTCAGTATTGTACTGGCAGCCATTGCGATTGCTGCTATTGTTTACGCTGCGGCTTCATTCGCAATTAGCGCGTTTACATCAGCCGGAGCTTTACCGGCAGGGGCTGGCGTCACCATGGGAGCGGCCGGTAGGTATTGACAGCGTTGCGGCGGGCGGTATGGCGGCTGGCGCCGGTGCAGGGGCGCTGGGTGGAGGCGGTGCAGCGGCAGGCGGAGGCGGATTATTTTCCGCAGGCTCTGCCGCCGTCGCCATGAAAGTTGCCGACGTTGCTTCTCAGCTGTCGAGGGCAATGGATGTCGCCAGCAAAGTAGCCGGCGTCCTCGATAATGTTTTTCGGTCAACGACGGCATATGCTGGCAACAGTGACTTTGATGCGAAAGGTTTAATCCGGAGCGTTTCTTCAGGTTCTCAATCCTTGAG
>JAHFGK010000243.1:0-2156 GCA_023247475.1 Candidatus Omnitrophota bacterium | reverse complement strand
AGGAATGTTAATGCCGAATTAACAGGACAGGATATTGCAGGACTGTATTCTGCATTTGGAGGTGATGTTACTACTTTTCCAGTGGACAAAATTCAGCGTCTTTTAATCAAAAACGGTGGCATCCGGATTGAAGACGTGATTGGGAAGTTTGATAATTTAAAATTTGCTTCGCTCATAACAGGAGAGATACAAGAAAACGGAATGGGATTAACTCGGATAAATGGACTGCAGGGCAAAATATTAGGCCCTTTTTACACAGATGTTCTACAAATTTCTTTTACCCAAAACGGCGATGTGAACGCATATCCAAAAGCATTGAAAGGCAAAGAGAAGAATGTCGGAAAATTGCCAAAAGGAATAAAACCATGATTTTGATAAGAAATAAAACAAAATATTTTTTATCAAGTTTGCTTCTCGCTTTATCCTGTTCGACTATCTGGGAAATTTCAGGAGCCGGAGCACAGAGATCTTTGTTTTCGCTTATCACTGAATTTATAGTTCTTTTTCCTTTAATGTTTATTTATTTTTTAGGTTTAGACAAAGTTTTTATTGTTAGAACTATATGGTTAACGAGTTATTTTTTTCTGATATGTTTTCTTGTAAAGTCCCTCTATCAAAATTTGGTGAATAAAAAGATAATGTTTATAGTATTTTTTTTCGGGTTGCTAATTTTGATACATGTACTAGCAATGATTGTAGTAAATATGGCGTTGGAGTTAGCTGCAATGAATATCAAATCTACTTTCAGCCTTTTATTTGGAAAATAAAAAACAAAAAAGAGATTGCTCAAACAAGACAAGTGCCGGGCACGAAGAATACCGATTTTGTTGTACATGTTCCCGTCTTTTTTCTGATCGCATCGGTTGCCAAATTAAAGGTGTATTGATTTTGGTAGCTCGCTTGCCGGCGGCCAAAGCTTACGGAATTCTTTAAATGATGGACTATACAACGGCCTATTTAATGTTGCGTATGGGCAAGTCAATAATGCGATTGGACATGCTTACGGCATTGCGTCCTCTGGTAACCTGCCCAAAGTAAGGGAAGGGCAATTTTTTTACAAGTCTAAAATTTCAACCGGCGGTGCAGTTGCAATAGGGAATGCTGTTACGTATGATGGGACTTACAAAAATGGGCAATGGCTGGATTACAAGGTTCCGGGAGCCAACTATACATATCGAGAACATGAAATAGCTCACCATCCTCAGTCTCAGGCATTGGGTGTTGCTTACATACCTGCGCATGTTGTTTCATTAGTGTCGAGCGGTATGATTGCCGCCAGCAGGGGGGAAGGTTTTGATCATCATCGATATAATTTACTTGAGAGAACTTTTCATTCAAAGCCGGATCCACCGAGATAGAAAAATGTTTAAAAGTAATTTGTTATCGTTACTAATCATATGTTGGATAAGTTTGTTGATGGGCGGTTGTCGAGAAGCTGGGTATTCTTGTTCAATATTGATGACGACAGGTTCGTCACCTGACCAAATTCGTCAAGCGTGGTATGACGACGCTCTTTATAAGAGACATAACACCAATGCCTCAGCGCCTAGCTGCTTATATTATTCAAGAATATTAAAATCGATCTCCCAGGAAGTACAAATTTTAGAATGCTTTGAGAGAAAAAAAGATGATGCTATGAAATGGGAGTATTCAATAGATGGATATCTGATTGATTATTCCCCCCAGCGTATTTTTAATAATCCAAGCGTTCAAAGCGAGATTAAGAAAATAATAGAAGACATAAGAAGTGGCATTAAAAATAAAATAGGTTTATCCGAATTCAAGGAGTCGTGTAATAACTTTAAGAGACCTATTATGTAAATAATAGAAGATGTAAAATCCAGTCCCAGTTCTCCCGGGGACGGGCATTGAAATAGTTTCCCTTCGTTAGTTTTTTCTTTCCACTTTTTCCGATTCATAATCTCACAAGCCAGAACTACAACGCTTCGGGCCAAATTACTTTCACCAAGTACGGGAACAACGTCACAAGCGATTACACTTACAACGCCGACACGCTCCGATTGTCCAATATTTTGACAAAGAAACCGGACGGAACAACAAAACTGCAGGACCTTTCCTATACTTTTGACAACAACGGAAACGTGAATCAGATTTCCGATCTTGTGAACTCAATGTCGCAGACGTTCACTTATGAC
>JAHFGK010000242.1 GCA_023247475.1 Candidatus Omnitrophota bacterium | reverse complement strand
AAGCATAAATCCCTCCTTTTGGTTGAATAGAATTTTTCTCTCTCAACATCTATTCTAGCGAGGGTTTATGCTTTTTTTATGCCATTCTTTAACTTTTTGAGTTTCGATATTCACGTTATTAAAAGGAATTAAGAATTTTTTTGTGTTGGCTCCCAATTTAACTATTTATAACAAGCTCATCGAGGACTTCACAAATCCAACCAGCCCCAAGTATGTTTTTCAGGGTATTGGAGAATTCGTCACTCAGTGCCCACGTATCATTACAGGGGATAATTATCGTGAGGCCTCCCAAAGTACTCTTTTTGATTCGGAAGTTCATATTAATGTGTTTAACATTTCGAAAATTAATTCTGAAACTCGCGGCGGACAGGCTCCGCGCATCAAGCGGCTTTCGGAATATCTGGGGGATTCCTATTTCAATTATCTTTCTAATCTGGATGATTTGGTTTTGCTCATGGATGAATCACATCATTACCGGGCAGATCGAGGAATGCAGGTGATCAATGAATTAAATCCAATTGTGGGGTTAGAGTTGACCGCGACTCCACAAGTGGAGCGTTCTGGCGGGGCTATTAAATTTTTGAACGTCGTCTATGAATATTCTTTAGCAAAGGCCATCAAGGACGGATTTGTTAAAGAACCGGCGGTGGCAACACGCAAGGATTTTGATCCAGGCAAGTATTCCCAGGAGGATTTGGATTTAATCAAATTGGAAGATGGTATTCGTATTCACGAAGATACCAAAGTGGCTCTTGATATTTATGCCCGCGATAATAAGGTCGCATCGGTCAAACCTTTTGTTTTGGTTGTGGCGCAGAATACGGATCACGCTGGGAGGTTGATGGCCTTGATAAAATCTATGGCATTTTTCGGCGGACGGTATGCCGATAAAGTCATGGAAATTCATTCCAATCAGAGCGGTTCAGAAAAAGAAGAAAACATCCAGCAATTGCTTTCGCTGGAAAGTTCCGATAACAAGATTGAAATTGTTATTCATGTCAACATGCTCAAAGAAGGCTGGGATGTTACGAATCTTTATACGATTATTCCTTTGCGGACAGCCGCTTCGCAGACATTGCGGGAACAGACAATCGGGCGGGGATTGCGCCTGCCTTACGGTAAACGGACGGGCAACGCGAAAGTGGATAAACTCACCATCGTAGCGCATGATAAATTCCAGGCCATTGTGGATGCCGCCAATTTACCTGATTCGATTATCCGAAAAGAAAACATCATTGAGATCAATCCGGAAGAATTAAATCAGGATAAAGAAGTCATTGTTTCCGTTTCCAATCTTGAGCAGAAAATTGTACAGGAACAGGAACAAATTAATAAGCTCCCGGAATCAGACGCCAGACAAAAGGCGCAGGTCGGCTTAGAGGCGAAGAAAATTATTCTGGATATCCTCCCGGAATTAAATAAGGTTGTCAAAAGCGTTGATGATTTGAAAGCTACAGAAATTAAAAAGCTTGTTGTTGAAAAGTATAAAGAGCGACTATATAGCATCCCTCAAGGGGAATTGTTTGCGCAAGATATGGTTAAAGAGATGGAAGCAGTTTATGGAACAATTATTGATGAGTTTACGGCCAATATAATTGAGATTCCAAGGGTGACCACTCAACCCAGTGCAGAGGTAAAATCGGGTTTCCGAGATTTTGTGTTGGACACCCGTAATCTGAATTATCAGCCGGTTTCGGAGGAGATTTTAAGACAAACACTTCGCGAACGAGAGAGGGACGTTATCTCTGGAAGGGGTGCTGACAGAATTATTCATGATCAGTCAGAAAAGATAATTGTGAACGAGCTCATGAATTTTCCTGAAATCGATTATGACGGACAATCCAATTTGCTTTTCAAACTGGCCCAACAAGCAGTTGGAAAATTTAGAACCTATCTTGATTCTGATAAAGTTGAAAATGTTGTCCAGTACCATAAGAAGGAAATAGGCCGATACATTTATGCGCAGTTGATGGAACATTTTGAATATTCCAAACCAGAATTTGAAAAAACGGAAATCTTACCATTTACCCGCATTGAACAGCATAATTATGAAAAATTGACCCAGGACAAAATTTACCATTATACAGATACCATCGAGCCCACGAATTCGATTCCCGGAAAATTATTTAGCGGATTTAAGAAAGCTTATCATAGGTTTTATAAGTTTCGTTCCAAGACGGAAAAAGATTTCGCTGTTATTTTAGAACATGATGGTGATGTGGTGAAATGGCTCAGACCGGCTCCGAGCCAGTTTAATGTTTATTGGGATCATAATTCAAGGCGATATGAGCCGGATTTTGTGGTGGAAACAAAGGACGCGGTTTATTTGATTGAAACCAAGCGAGAAGTTGATATGGATTCGCAAGACTGAGGTTGAATTAAAAGCCAAAGCGGCCTCCGTATATTGCCAACGAGTCAATGAATACACGACCGTAAATGGCGGAAAGCCGTGGAAGTATGTTTTGATCCCGCATAATGAGGTGATGGTGAATATGAGCGTTAATAATTTGATGAAACAATTTGAATATAAACAAAGAGAATCTATCCCTCAAAAATTCAATTTATTCTTCAGCGATGTTATTGCCGAGGAAGAAAAATATATTGATTATCTCCCTCTTTATCCTGTGGAAGCTATAGCAACTAACTTTGGTCAAGAAATTTTTGGCGATGAAATAATCGGCTGGTGGAAGAATGCGACGGGTAAGAAAATCAGTAAGGATATGTATATTGTCAGAGTCAGAGGACGTTCTATGGAACCTGCGATCCAGGACGGCGATTATTGTCTTTTTCATAAAGACCGCGGTGGCAGCAGAGAAGGCAAAATAGTTTTGGTTGCATTTCGTAATGTTCCAGATCCTGAGACAATGGCGCGATACACCATCAAGCGTTATCATAGTGAGAAAACTGCACAAGAAGGCGCCCCTCTGCAGAAAAGAATTGTGTTGTCTCCTGATAATCCGGAATAGGCATATCCGCTTGACTCCAGTATCCCCAAGATATAGTATATGGGAATTATGGAGCATTACCCTGAGACCATGTTTGAATTTGAACAAAATTTTTCTACTGAAGAAGCATGCGA
>JAHFGK010000054.1 GCA_023247475.1 Candidatus Omnitrophota bacterium | reverse complement strand
TATAATACGTTAGGAATGATTCAGTTTAAAGAAAAAAATTATGAACAGGCCGAGGAAAGTTTTCAAAAAGCCCTTTCCTTAAATCCTTTTTTCACACTCGCCCAATTAAATCTCGCTGACCTTTACCTAATGACTGATCGAGAAAATCAAGCCATCCATCTCTTGGAGAAAGCCGTCCCGGGAACACCGCCTTCTGTTGGACGAAGACTTATTCTTACTAAATTGGCCTACTTATATTTTAAACAAAACGATCAAGATCAATTTTCTCGCATAGTGGACATCATTTTTCGAGAGGATAGAAAAGGAGAATCCCTTTTGTACTTAGCTTGTGCCTTTGACTCTTGGGGATTGAGGGGGGTGGCTATCGATTTACTTAAAAAAGCTATAAAGGTTCAGCCCAAAAATAAAGAATTGTATTTATTTTGTGGCACTTTACTGGGTCATGGCAATCGACTTGAGGAAGCGATAGCCGTGTGGCAAGAGGGATTATCTCTTGATCGTAAAGAGCAAAGTTTCATTGATTATATTGAAGATGCAAAAAAATTAATAGCGGGAAAGAAAACGGCCGAATAAAGAAAAAGGGAGGGCGGTTCACTAGCAGTGAACCGCCCCCTTTCTCATCGCCTTTTAAAAAAATTACTTCACCGTTGCAATATATTCAACGATATAAAAAAAATGGCCGGGATTTGCCAATGGCTTTTCTTAGATCATGGGACATCATTAAATTTTTTAGCAGATCCCAACTTGTCATTGATAATCTTTTAAGTCAAGCACCCACAAGTTTGTTCCAGCTTAACCTCTAACCGATCTGCCGGTAGCCACTCATGCTCAATATTTCGCATAATGAAAGCATGATCAAATGTGACACTCCCTTTAGGAAATATTGATTCGTCCATGAAATAAGAAGACACTACCTTATCGACAATGAATGACTTAATGTTCCAATTTAAAGTGTGGAGGGTGATTCCATCGTAGTAATTTTCGTTGTTAGTTGCAGAATACCCCAGAGAATCCTCTTTCATGAAATTCGTAACTTCCTCTAAAGAAAAAAAGCAGGAGGTCTTGGGAAACTCTGTCGAAATCTGTCCGGAGAAGGAGAGATTTACCTTTTCATCTTTCGATTTCATAAGAAATTGATAATAATTTCCTTCTTCATTGACAAGAAAGGAAGCATTTTGATAGACACCTGGAAAAATTTTTCCTCCTGCCCAATGATTAAATAAAGAATTGGTATCTCTTCGGGGTATGAAAACACCTGTATGTCTTCCTTTATCATTTTTCCATTCCACAGCGAAGCGGTGGCCAGCGTTCTCGCTAGATACCCCTACGAAGGAAGGAAAATTTTTAGGTCGCATCCTTTCCAAGCGAATAAGACAAACTCCACCGATCCCATAGCCGTTGTGAATTCTTGGCGAGAATGGTTCAGGTAAAATATTTTCTAAAACATCTGGATCAATACGGAAATTAATAAAGAACCTTCTTTTAATTATTCCTACAATGATGGGCATCTTCATATCATCTTCCTCCATTTAAAAAAAGTCTTTCTTATTAAAGGGACCCGGTTCCGGCAATCCTTGTAAAATTTGTTCATCGGTAAATCGTATCTTAGGTTTAAGATCCTCCGGCAATTGGTCACATGGTGGCCAACCTTCAATGATTCCTTCAGATAACATTTTTACTTGAGCCCGAGAAACCAATGGAATCCTCATTGTGCGTTCGGTAACCCAAGCTAACAAGTAATGAAACCAAGCAGGGAGAGGAAAAACTTTAATATTTTTCTTCAAGACTTTGGCAACTCTTCTTACCGCCTCGCTAAATAACATTTCCTGTGGACCGGTAACCGCAACTGTTTGGTTGGTTAATCGATTTTCAGCGAGAGAAGCTTTTATGATATTCGTAATATCATCGACAGATACCGGACGAATCAATTTCTCAAAGAAACCAACGGATGCAAATAAAGGAATCGTATAAATGGCATGACTTAAATGATCCAGCATATGATCGCCTTTACCGTAAATTATTCCAGCCTTAATGATCGTGTAATCGAGACCCGATGATCGGATGATTTCTTCGGCCATCCATTTTGATTCATGATAGGGAGATTGACACTTCGGTCGAGCACGAAGAAAGCTCATCAGGAGAATTTTCTTAACACCGGCTCGTTTTGCCGCACTGACAACATTCTTCGCTCCTTCTACATGAACTTTTTGATATGTTTGTTGACCAATTTCTCGGTTGATACCAGCGCAATGGGCAACAGCTTCGCAGTCTTTAAATACTTCAGTAAGTTTTTCCTGGTTATTCAAGTCAGTAGAAATAAATTCAGCTTGCTTTAAACTTCTAATCTCTTTATCACGGTCATCAAATCCTCGGGCGATAAGAACTACCACATGCCCTTCTTTAATTAAAAGCCGGGCCAGATGTCGTCCTATAAATCCTGTTCCGCCTGTGATAGCAATTCTCATTTTGATCCCTTCAAGAATTTAGAAAACTTATTTTCTAATTGAACAAAACCCATTATCTTGTCGATTGACATTTTGCGCATCCGCTCATACCAGAGGGACATGGTTTCAATAAAATTTAATAATTCAACTAAACGTTCGCGGCTGTATCGATCTTCTTTATTCTTTGTATCCGTTTCACTAATACATTCTTTTAATATCTGCAGAGTGGGATCAATTTCTCGTCTTTTGCGCTCATCGAGAATAGTTTGAAACATGGCACAAACATCTTTCATCAATTCATAGTGATCTCGCCGATCGCCAAATTTATGAACGACTTTGACGATTTTCCAATTCTGAAGCTCTTTTAAACTAGAGCTCACATTGGATCGTGCAATCTGTAAAGAATCAATGATGTCGTCGGCATTTAAAGGCTCAGGGGAAATATAGAGAAATGCTTGTAACTGAGCAACCGTTCGATTAGTCCCCCACTTCGCGCCCATTTCGCCCCAGTGAACCACAAAATCTTTCATGACGGGAGTTAGTTTCATTATATATTCCTTTCATTCCGTTTGTTCTGTCTATACAGAATATAATATATTAATCGGCATTTGTCAAGTCCTTAAAAAAATAGCCAGTTATCCTAAAACTAAAGATAACTGGCTAGGTTCAACTATCACTCACCATCCTGAGCGAAGCCGAAGGATTTTATCCTACTAAAAATGGTCTTTATTAAGTTGGTTTTTTATGCACTCACCTTAGCTGTTTTTTGACCAGATTTCTCTACCCCAGTCTCAACACTATGGATATATTCAATAAAATCCACCACCTTACAGGAATACCCCCATTCGTTATCATACCATGCAACGACTTTGATGAATGTATCATTTAACGCAATTCCTGCATCTGCATCGAAGACTGATGTTCTCGAATCTCCCAGAAAATCATTGGAGACAACTTGTTCTTGCGTATAACCAAGAATTCCTTTGAGTTCTTGTTCGGATGCTCTTTTCATCTCTGCTTTAATTTCATCCCACTTCGCTGGTTTGACTAACTTGCACGTAAGATCCACCACAGACACATTCGGTACCGGCACGCGAAAAGCCATGCCGGTCAATTTACCATTTAACGAGGGAATAACTTTACCCACTGCTTTTGCTGCGCCAGTTGAAGAGGGAATTATATTTTGAAAAGCACCTCTACCCCCGCGCCAATCTTTTTTCGAAGGACCGTCGACCGTTTTTTGAGTGGCGGTGACCGCGTGACAGGTCGTCATCAATCCTTCCACAATTCCCCATTTATCATTCAAAACTTTAGCAATAGGTGCCAAACAATTGGTGGTGCAAGAGGCATTAGAGATAATATTCATATCAGGCTTATAGGTTTTATGATTAACACCCATGACAAACATGGGAGCATCGGCCGAGGGAGCAGAGATAATAACCTTTTTCGCCCCGGCGGTCAAATGACCTTTGGCAGCCTCCATCGTGGTAAACAATCCTGTTGATTCCACAATATAGTCCGCGCCAACTTCTTTCCATTTAATATTCGTCGGGTCTTTTTCCGCAAAGACGCGAATCTTTTTTCCATTAACAATAATATTATTACCTTCACTCGAAACGGTTCCTTTAAATTCTCGATGCGTTGAATCATACTTAAGCATATAAGCTAAATAATCAGCCTCAAAAAGGTCATTAATGCCGACCACCTCGACATCTTTTCTCTCTACAGCAGCGCGGAAAACCAATCGCCCAATTCGTCCAAATCCGTTTATCCCCATTCGTACTGCCATTTCAATCCTCCTTCAATTTATCAATATCAATTCACAAATGCTTTAAAACGGTAGTATTATATCCAATTTCTTTTTTTTATCAAATGATTAAATTTTATAACTCACTTCGCGTAAATACTCCGCTGCTTTAAAAGGGGCCGTTTGAACATAATAAAGTCCCGTTCCCCATTCAAATCCGATGATACGCGTTAACTGCGGCACAATCTCAATATGCCAGTGAAAACTTTCTTGACTTTCATAATTAACCGGTGCCAAATGTAAATAAAAATTGTAGGACGGATCAGATAAACATATTTTCAGCCGATATAGCATTTCCTTTAATATCGAGGCTAAATGATATTGCTCCTGTTCTGATAAGCCTTCAAATTTCAAATGATGTTTTTTGGGAAAAATCCAATTCTCAAATGGAAATCTGGGAGTAAAGGGACAAAAAGCAATAAAGTCATTATTTTCAGTGACAATCCTTTTTTGCTCCTCGTATTCCTGCTGAATCATATCACAATAGACACAGCGACCACGAAACTTATAATAATTACGTGCCCCTTCTAATTCTTCATAGACATAACGCGGAATCATTGGCAAAGCAATAATTTGACTATGCGGATGTTCCACCGAAGCGCCCGCGGATTCCCCGTAATTTTTAAAAATCATAATATATTTAAAGCGCCTATCTTGAGCTAAATTGATATAACGACTTTGAAATTTTTTAATGACGTAGACAATTTCTTGTGGTGACAAATCAGCCAAAATTTTAGCATGATCGGGTGTCTCAATCACAACCTCATGAGCTCCCACCCCATTGGACATATCGAATAAACCAATAGCACGTTTATCCAGATCTCCTTCTATACGTAGCGCCGGGAATTTATTAGGAACCACCCGGACTGACCAACCTGGACCATTCGGATGCGACCCATGCTCACGAACACAATCAACCTCTGGGGGAGTTTGATATTCACGACCAGGACAAAATTGACACACTTCTGCTTGTTTAAAGGTGTGGTCTTCCTTCTCGTAGGATTCCGGGCCTAAAGAATTATCGGTGCTCACAATCACCCATCGTCCGATAACAGGATCACGTCTTAATTCAGCCATGGTTTGTTAATCCTTTATTAACGCAGATGATCACAGAAGGAAATCACAGATGATCGCAGATATTTAATCTGCAATCATCTGCGATTCTTTTACTCCCACTGTCCGCAAAAATTCCGCCGCTTGTTCTGGAGGAATCGGACAGATATAAAATCCTGTTCCCTTTTCAAAACCAGCTACCCGTGTCAAACGGGGCATCAACTCCATATGCCAATGATAATCTTCTCTAATCGTCTTAAATCTCCCCCGATCTTCTTCCCGTCTAAAAGGGGCTGTTTGCAAGACATAATTATAAGCGGGATCATCCAGTCCAATTTTAAATCGCAATAAAATATCTTTAAGGATTTTAGCTAAATCCGCTTCCAGTCCAACAATACCATCGGCAAAATCGCAATGATGTTTCTTAGGTAGCATCCATAACTCAAAAGGAAATCGAGCCGCAAACGGTGCAAGAGCAATAAAATGCTCGGTCTCAACGACAATACGCGTTCCTAATTTACGTTCCTGCTCAATGACGTCACAATAAATACATCGTTCATGATAATCAAAATATCGTTTTGCTCCAATCAATTTCTCCTGAACCAGTAAGGGATTAACAGGAGAGGCCATGATCTGAGAACGGGAATGGCCAATTCTTCTTGCGCCGGCCGCCCAACCATAATTTTTATACGCTAAGACACATTGCAAGTTTGGATCTTTTTCCAAATCCTTAAATCTTGCCTTATAAGTTTCAATCACCAAACGAATCTGCTCCAGATCCAAATCCGCCATATTAGCAATATGTTCAGATGTTTCAATCACCACTTCATGCGCACCGTAACCGCTAAAAACATCATAAAGCCCATTACCTCGTCGATTAAAAGATTCTTCAATTTTAAGGATGGAATTGAGATTAGGAACAACACGAATCAACCAGTCGCGTTGACTAGCCCGCATCTTTTCATTTTTTATGGAAAAAATAATTTTTTTATGATTATCATCACAAAAAGGACACTTGATTTGAGGATCAAATATATTAGCTTGCGGATCAACAAAGGTCCCTGGCCGACGGGCTCTTTCCGTGGCAATAATCACCCACCGACCGACAAGGGGATCTTTGCGTAATTCTGGCATAGGAATTTTCAAAAGGTCACCACCGTCCCTTTCCCCACTTATCCCACACAAAAAGCTAAAAATATGAATCGTTGGGATACTGGCTTGAACACAAAAATTTTTTTTATTACAAAATTCAATGAATTATAGCATAATGATCTAGGCATGCAAATTATTTTCGGTGATTATGTCATAACACCAACAAAATTTTTAAGAAAAGTTATTGAATCAAGCCCATTCGGTCACAATTAAAATAAAAGATAATATGTTTGAGCTTTACCCAATTGTATCTTTTATCTTAATCTATCTTTGTCTTTATAAAAGCCTTTGCCAAGAATTGTGTTGGCGAAGTACTTTTCTCGTAACCTCACTTGTATGGGGACTTTTGGTTGTCATCAGCACAGAACTCCTCAGCATCTTCCATCTCATCACTTTTGAATTCATTTTGCTTTTTTGGGTCTCAATCACCTTTATATCGGCATATTGGTTTTTCGCAGTTATGAAAGGTAAAAAATTTCCTGTTACCTTCAGTTTTTCTGACTTTTCTTATTTTGATCTTTTGATTCTATTTGCGATAGGATTTTTCGTAATAACCATCGGTTTGCTTGCATTGTGGTTTCCTCCGAACACTTACGATGCGATGGTTTACCACATGGGCCGCGTCATCCACTGGATTCAAAACCACAGCATCGCTCATTACCCAACAAATATCTACTTTCAGTTGATTTACCCTCCCTGGGCAGAATGGGCTATTATGCATTTTCTTATCCTAAGCGGTGACGATCGACTTTCCAACCTTATCCAATGGTTTAGTATGGTTGGGTGTATTCTCGGAAGTTCCCTCATAGCCAAACACTTTGGAGCTAATGTCAGATATCAAATTATTGCCTCTCTCATCACCACAACCATTCCCATGGGAATTCTTCAAGGATCAAGCACACAAAATGATTATGTCGTATCTTATTGGGTCGTTTGTTTTGTATACTTTTTTCTGCTATGGAAGGAAAAATTATCTTGGATTTATTTTTCAGCGACCAGTGCGAGTTTAGGGTTGGCTATCTTAACGAAAGGAACAGCTCATTTTTATTCATTTCCTTTCTTAATCTGGTTTACTGCGATAACAATCCAAAAATTCAAATGGAATTCCTGCAAACTATTTTTCATAATTGCAATTATTGTCTCTTCAATTAATCTTGGACAGTATAAACGCAATCCTAACTTATACGGTGATCCTGCAACTAGAACTAGAGAAATGATCGTGCAAGATATCTCTTTGCCCTTATTTATCTCCAGCCTCGTCAAAAATATCGGCTATAATTCTCTAACGCCTTTTTGGAAAAGCAATATGTTCATGGAAAAAGTTGTATATGGAATACACAAAAAACTCGGCATCGACACAAATGATCCTCGCACAACATTTCAAGGTTCATTCAATCTGAAAGAACATCCATTCCAGGAAGACTATGCTGCCAACCCTCTGCATTTTCTTATCATCATTGTATGTATGATTATCTTTTTTACAACAAAATACCAAAGAGACGTCAAAGATCTCTCGAAGTATTGCATATCTGTTTTGAGCGCATTTTTATTATTTTGCCTTATTCTGAAATGGCATCCTTGGTTGGCCCGTTATCACCTTGCCCTATTTGTTCTTTGGTCCCCCTTTGTATCGATAGTATTGTTTAGATTCCATCATCCTTTAAGAAAAGTGATTTCCGGGGGGCTCCCCTTTGTTCTTATCTTAACTTCCCTTCCTTGGCTTTTTTAAAACGGTAACAAAAATCTACTGGGCCCTGGTAATATATTTTGCATCTCCCATGAAACCTTATATTTTCGTCACAGTCCTGGTTTCCAACATAGTTATGTCTTTACGGTCAATGAACTCAAGCAAAATGCATGTTCGCAAGTTGGTTTATCTTTTGAAGATTTTACTTGGGAATATCCTCTGTGGGTTCTTCTAGGCGGAATGGATAATCCCCAACTTCGCTTAGAACATATTAAGGTCCCCAACCCCTCATCGCAGTACCCCTTGAAAAATTTTCTTCCCTGCGCCATTATTGATGCGAAAAGAACAGATAAAGAAACAATTGTCTTTGAAGGGAACAACTTTATTCGAACTAAAAAATTTCAGTTACTCAGTGTTTTTCTAAGGGAAAATTTGTTAAAGAAAAATCTGAATTAAATGAGGAGGGGAACTCCCTAAGGGGTCAATTATCTAACAATGATATCTCGAAGCAAATTATTTTCTGGGGTGAGAAAACATATATTAATGTATACTAAAGCTAAAACCTCTTTTAATACTATGTCCTAAAACAAAATGGTTGGCCTCCATAAGTCGGGAGGCCTCCAAATGCACTTTTTTAATGAGAAGTGCTTGATCTCCTGTTACGACGATAAAACCCGATTTTACTATTTGGATCACCTCACCTGGTTGGTATGATTTTAGATCCAAAGGAGTCACTTGAGTCTCTAAAATTTTTAATAATTTCCTTTTAAAAAAAGTATACGCCGTTGGCCATGGTAATAGTCCCCGAACAAGATTATGAATTTCAATCGCCTTTTTTGACCAGTCAATCAAACCCATTTCTTTGGTTAATTTAGGGGCGTATGTCATGGCATGATTGTCTTGAACCGTTAAGGTATAAGCATTTTTTTCCAAAGAATTAATTGTGCTGATTAAAAGTTTTGCACTGATCTGTGCCAATTTTGCTTTAAGCGTAATAGCGGTATCTTGCTCTTCGATTTTTATTTTGGCCTGCGCGAATATATCGCCCGCATCCATCTGCGCATTCATCTTTATAATAGAAACGCCTGTTTCTTTTTCCCCATTGATAATCACCCAATTAATAGGCGCGGCTCCGCGATATTTTGGCAAAAGCGAGGCATGCACGTTCATCGCACAGACATAAGGAATTTGTAGAAGTTCAGGGGGTAAAATTTTTCCATAAGCGATCACCACAAATAAATCGCAATTGTAATTTTTTAATTGCCGGATGAATCTATCATCTTTAAGATTCTCTGGCTGAAAAACTGTAATCCCCTGTTTTTGTGCGCATTGCTTGATTACGGAAGGTTCAATTTTTAATCCTCTTCCCTTGGCTCGATCAGGTTGCGTGACACAGGCGACCACCTCGTGCTCAGATTGGATTAAAGCTTCTAAATTGGTTACGGCAAAATCGTCACTGCCGAAAAAAATGATTTTCATTTTAGCCTTTACGGATCAACATTCACCGTCACAATCACACCACTTTTCTTTTTATATTCCTTAAGAACCCTCTTGATCAACGCCAACATTGACTTCAGTGATTTTCCTTTCGCCATTATATTAAAACGATATCGATCCCGCAATTTCGGTAAACTATCGGGATGAGGATCGAGCAATTCAATATCCTTAGGGGTCTGTTCCTTCAAAAGAGAATAAATAGCATTCACTTGATTAAGGACCGTTTCTTCTTGAGTTCCCCTTGCCCCCATCGCCACTAAATGACGAAACGGAGGGAAACCCAGTTCCTTACGCAAACTCAGCTCATTTTGATAAAATTTTTCGTAATCCATCTTCACCGCCGCCTTAAGGCAATAATTATCCGGATGAAAGGTCTGCACAATCATTTTTTCTTTCACCATTTGTCTTAAATGAACCAACAATGAAAAAGTTTTCTGAGCGCTACGAAAATCATAACGGCTGAGTTCCCCATCAATATTAAGAACTCCCATAAGATCCACCGATAGCTGATCTAAAATTCTTAAAATTGCTTGGGTGGCAATGATAATATCCGCCTCACGGGGAATCGCTGATGATTCCCGATCATAACGAGTCACTTTCGCTTGCGGAAATATACGGGCCACTTCACTTTCTATTCTTTCCACACCACTCCCCAAAAAGCGTAAATACGAACTGTGACACTGAGGGCATATTTTAGGCAATTGGGTTTGATAATTACATAGTCGACAAACTAGAAGTTTCGTAGCATAAGAATATGTTAAATTAACCTCGCAGCGTGGACATTTTATAGTAAACCCACATTGATTACAACGAGTCATGGTACTAAATCCCCGACGGTTAAGGAATAAAACAATCTTGCCTCTAGCCGTTAATGTCCTTTGCATATGACTTTGTAATGGAAAAGAAATCGTGGACGCCCTCGGCTTATAATTGGCCATATCAATCAGTTGCATTTCACTTAAACGTTCCTTTTCTAGAGAAACCAATTTCACCTTTTTTTTCTTAACCAGCCACCACAGTTCTGCCGAAGGAGCAGAGCTGATATACATGATATGAAGACCCTCTAGCTGAATGCGCAGGTGCGCCACCTCTCGTACATGATAAGAAGGGGATTGTTCTTGTTTATAAGCTGAATTCTCTTCCTCGTAAATAATAATCAGCTTTAAATTGGGAATTGGAGCAAATACGGCTGAGCGAGTTCCTATCACCCAGCGAACTTGTCCTGCTTTTAAACTCATCCAATACTGCAATTCCTCTTTTGGTTTTAATTGTTTATCTAAAATAGCGACCGGATGCGTTATTTGCTTTTTCAATTGAGAAATAACTTTGTCAATCAAGAATATTTCCGGGACCAAAAAAATGACTCCTTGCCCTTGATCTAAAGTGGCGCGAATAGTTTCCATAAGATACGGCCAACGCTTGGTTTGTCCCTGATCTAACACTAATGTCGCTTCACCCGATATTTTAGGCGAAGATCCCATATCAATAGATTCTTGGATAAAAGGGAAGTCGATTGGCTGGGATCGTCGCAGCCTCGTCGGCAAACTGGTTTCAATGGCTTCCCCCCAAGAGCAGCCATAATACTGTGCAAAATCTTGGGTTAATTTTAAAAGCTTAGTATCTAAAACGGACTGTTCATCCAGGATGGACAAAATAGGTTTTAATGATTTGATAAAACTTTTCTTGCCCAAACTCACAACGTAACCGACCTTTTTTTTGCCATGGAATGATATGCACACACGCTGCCCTACTTGAATTCGATTCTGCAGAGATTCTCCCACTAAATAATCAAAAGGACCTTCCACCGGAAGGCCAACAACGACATGAGCAATTTTGTTCATTGGGATTTAATTAAAGAAATAATGTCCTGAACTGCCTGTGGTTTTGCTAAAGCACGAACTTTATTAACTGCTGATTTATAGGAATCTCGTGAGGAGCTTAATTGTTCAATTTCTTTGACCATATCTTGAATCGAGCAATCACTTAAGCCAACTCCAAATTCCTTTAATATGCGAATGTTGTTCGTCTCTTGTCCTGGGATAGCGTGAAAAAAGATAAGCGGCAACCCGGAAACCAATGCTTCCGCAATAGATAATCCACCAGGTTTGGTGACCATACAATCCGAGACAGCCATCAACTCATCCATATTATCAACCAAACCATAAACTTTTATTAAATCGCTTCTTTGCTGTTGTAATCGCTTAAATAAATCTTGGTTATGACCACCAACAACCAAGATTTGATAATTTTTTAAAACCGCAATCATTTCTTCGATCGGCCCAATGCCAAACGATCCCGTGGCTATGAGCACAGTAAACCTATCCTCTTGAATTCCCATTTTTCTTTTCAAACCAGGAATATCTTTGGGGCTGAAAAATTTCTCATCCGCTGGAATTCCTGTCACTTTGATTTGATGATCAGCAACGCCGAAGTGCTGTAATTTTTTCTTCGTAAGCCCACAAGCGACCGTATAATAATCGACACCCCTCCCCAACCATATAGAATGGACATCGAAGTCCGTAATAACACAGATGGCTTTAGACGGAATGGAATTTCTTCTCTTTAAAGAACAGACGACCTCAATAGGAAAAAAATGTGTTGAAAAGATATAATCGAATTGCTCTTCTTTTAAAAATCGTTCTAGTGCTTGGGCGTTCAGACTGTTATGTATTCTTCGAATCTTCCTTACGATGGGTAAAAGCCAAGGGCAATCCATTAATTTAAAGAAGAATGCCCACATCCACGGACATTGGGTGATCATGAACGAGTAAGAACCTGCATATACCCTTTTGTACCCTGGGCTGGTATAATCCAGAGCATCAACAATCACAACATCACATTGTTTGTCTTTTTTGAGTGTGTTGTAGATGGCTT
>JAHFGK010000001.1:13229-50505 GCA_023247475.1 Candidatus Omnitrophota bacterium | reverse complement strand
AATATATTATCAAAGCTAATTGAAGGATCGTACTAAACCCCCAAAATTGGGCAAAAATAATGGCTAGTATCGAGCCTAATACGCTAAAACCAGAATTAATTCCCCATGCCCAGGGAATCGCATTTTCATACTCGCGGCTGATCAATTGCAGTCCGGAAGGGAAAAACATTCCTAACAATAATCCTACGGGGAATAAGATTAAACAAACAATCAGGACGCGTCCCATAAACGGTAAACCTATCAAATGATCTAAACTTTTCATCCCAATTGAAACTAATCCTAAAATCAAAGCTGCTAAGAGTGCGGTCGATAGAGTCAAACAGAATTTTTTTGATTTTAGGAATTTCTGGGCATAAGGCAATAATAAACTCCCTAGTCCGGAAGAAATCAAAAGGGCTGTCAATGTTACCGAAATAGAATAAATCGGACTCCCTAATAACAAAACAAAACGTTGCATCATCGGGATCTCGATAAACATGTAACCACATCCGAGACAACTGAAAAACAGGATAAATGAATTCCGAAAATCAGTAGGCATATTTTTCACCTCGGTTTTCTTAAAAACGTAAAGTGGCAAAAAAATAAAAATTAGTATGAAGACAACCGCTTGAACCAATACGAGGACTTGGGTCATAAAAATGATTGTACCCGTATGGTGCTTAACAAAGACATTAAAGGGATTAAAGGAATTTAGTTTATAATATTTATAAAAGAATGGGGCATCATCAGAAATAACGGAAATATCACAAGGATAGTTTTTAGCAAACATCTTTTCTTTTTTTTCTTTAAAAGATTGTACATACTGATTAAAAATGGATATGTAGCTACTCTGTTCAGTTGATGGGAAGATCAATTTAATGTTGTGTTCTAGAAAATAATTTTCTACAGTTTCTCTCTCCTCCGGTGTAAAAGGGGTTTTCTTAATGAGAAAAATGGCCCAAAAACGATAGGTTCCTAAAATAATATGTTCCCATGGTTCTTGCGCCCCAATCGTTCGTAAGGCCTCCAGGGCAATGGCAAAGAGACGCAATTCTTCTCGAGGAGTGTCAGGATAAAAACTCCATCGATTGAAATTAATTATTCCGTTAACTTTAAGAGTACGCAGATAATCAAGAACGGCTTCTTTTGTATATAGATAACTTTCCGCATAAGCATAGGCTCCGGTGGATAGACCAGAAAAAGTATCCACACCATTTAAAATAATGAGATCAAAATCTTGGGAGTCTAGTCTCTTCACTAAATGCCTTCCATCTTCATTAAAAATTTTAGTATTGGGGTGAAAATAGATCTTCCCGGAATATTCATAGAACTTTCCTCCCGGAGCCATCTCAGCGTAAATAGCTGGATTAATTTCTGCCCCATAAATTTCTTTAGCTCCGTGAGTCTCTGCCATAAAAATATCGCGACCGCCCCCCGTTCCAATAATTAATGTTTTTGGTTCTTTCTCCAGGACATAAGGACATTCCATGGCTTCACTAAATAAATATATCTTGGAATTCTTTTCTGCTAGACCTTCCGAGGAAAATTTGTATATGGGAGTTCCGGCCAGATAATTTGTGGACACAAAAGAAAATTCCGGAATGGGCCTTACATTAATTTCAAAGGTGCCGACCGCATTAGCATATAAACGTTCTTGCACATATTCATCCGTTATGCGAAAAATTTCCGTCCGGCCAAGAGGATGCCAGCGAGAGACTATTCTTTCATAGTATTCCGCTGGCACAAATCCAGGTATATATTCCCATCCTTTGGTTTTGTCCACTGTATACCGATCGGGCTCTGGAAGAGCTGTAAAAGCTATGGCAGAACATAATATGACAAACGGGCCAAAGAGCCAATAGTGCTTTGGAAAAAATAAAAGAAGAGATAAATAAAATATAATTAAAGAAAGAAACAGGATGGAATGAAAAACGTTCATAGAATTGATTAAAGGGTAAAAAAGAAATGCGCCCAAGCCAGCTCCCAGAAGATCCCAAAAGTAAAGTTTATTATTGGATATAGGCTGGGTCGTAAATAAAAAGACGACTAAAAATCCAATAAACACAAAAGGAATCATCAGGATCGTATACGATATAAGAAGCATGTAAATGGCTTTTATATTAACAAGGAGTTTGGCAATATAGGCAATGAGGATAGGAAAATCGATTATGGCCTGAGTGGACACGATACTAAATATAGAAAGTAATAACAACAAATACGCTATGAGATAATCTTCTTTCCATTTTTTAAAATAATTTTTGCAAATAAGATAAATATTAGCTCCTATCCCATATCCCAAAATGGCATAGGGAATAATGATATAGACGACATGATTCCATGTTTTTAGGTTTAAAATTCTAGTAAAGAACAATTCTAGAGATATGGCTAGGAGAGAAACGAAAAAGATGACGAGGTATTTTAGTCGCATGAAGCTGACTTAGATTGGTTTTGTCGGAAGCATTGATAAATCTCAAGACCCAGAAAAAGATTATAAGGAAAGACCAAAATCTTTGCAACCAATTAATGTGAGATCTTATTGTATTTTGAGGGCAGCATTGCTATGATTTTATATATTTGTATTCTCTCCATTATATAAATAGAAATAATGCGTACCGATAAAAATAGACTACTCTTTTATTTTATCCCCTTAGCCTTCTTTAATCTTATCGTCTATTACCTATCCTTTTTTCAATTACCAAGGTCAGATCAATTAGCCTATCTTGCCAACGTTGCCAATCAGCACGATTGGGTCTCTCTGGCTCTTAAAAATTATGCCATGAATAGATTAGATTTGCCCTATGACATGCGCGATGATTTGTTATTTCGCCCTATTATTTACATTTTCCTCGGCACAGAAAAATGGTTGTTTGAATATCACTTCATATATTGGCAAATAACAGGATTTTTCCTTCATTTAACCGTTCTCTGGTGGCTTTTGAAATTATTACTGCAAACCTATCACAACGTTTTTGCTATCCTTCTTACTACATTTTTTTCAGTCTTACATGCCGGTGTTGAAATGGTCATATGGACTAATGTCCACGGATACTTGATCTTCATTATCTGCATACTAATATCCTTGTACCAAATTCAAAGACTGCTTACCCTAACCAATATCCGGCTCAAGGATATCCTAAAAATCCTCATTCCTTTGACAATAGCGACCTTCACTCATGAACTGGGGGTTATTTACTGTATTTTGTTTACGATATATTTTTATTTTTCTTTAAAGGCTAAAAGACTGGACTATTCGAAAACTAACCCGGGAAAAAAAAGTTCATTTCAATTCAAGCATCATCAAGCGGCCATGGCATTCCTTCTGTGTATCCCAAGTATTTTATATATAGTGATCAACTTATCGGATTTTTATTTCAGAGGATTTAAATTATCCTTAGAAGGTCAGTCTATTGTTCAAAATAAAAATATTATGCTGGCTGTTCTCAAATTTTTCCCGACTTTACTCTGGTGGGTATATGTCGGTATTTTCCCATCACAATGCGTAACTAATCTTGCGCAACGCACAGCTATTTTTCCACCATTTATATTAATACCAACTACAGGAATTTTTCCAATACATGGTCTGAATTTAATACCGATATTTCCAGGAGTTATGGTGATCTTTATATACTTTTTTATCCTCTATAAAGGGATGTATTTAAACTACTTTAAAGACAAATGGAAAATATTAACCCTTTTATTGGTCATGTTATTTTTTTTCGCCCTTTCGATTTGTTTTGGACGAATCAGCATACGTGGGATAGAAAGAATTTTACGCGATAATTCTTATTATAATTATTTCTTCTGGGTCTTTTTTACCATCTTCATCTATATCTCTATCCCATTTAACTATCTTAAAAAAGGAAGCTTACCTATCGCTTTAAAACGGTTAACCAGTATTCTTCTAGTTGTATTAATTCTTATTAATGCATATCTGACTTCAAATCTGTTTATTAGAAATACCTATGGGCTTAAAATACTTCTGTTAGTATGGAATAATATCCAAAATTTAAAGCAACAACACAATCAAGAAGCTGATTTTTCCTTTGGTTTAGACCCAACCGTGGTGAAAATATTTTACGTTAAATGGTTAAGAAAAACTACCGACCCCCCAGAGAAAATGTATAATCTATTCGAGCTACTTTATCCACAGTATTATAATCAACTTCATCCCAAGTACCTACTTTTTCTCGGTACAAAGGATGACTTATAGGAATTTTTTTTAATACCTCTTGAAAAGCTAGAGTATCTGCGCCAGGAAACAATGGGAAGCCACGGCTGTTCAGCCGTGGCTTCCCTCTTTTCGAAGTTGCGGCGCTCTTTGGGAGGTCGTACAAAGATTAAAATTAAGGGGGGCAATTCTCGTATGAGAATTGCCCCCCTTAAAAAAGCTTCGATACTTTGGTGAGGTGCGACTTAAGACGAAACTTTTTTCGTTATGCAGCGGATTATGGAACTCCCTATCATTTGATTGGGAAGGTCACAATATCCCTGGTCCCGGAGACAATATGATGGATCATGGAAATCGATCCCTTTAATACACCGCCAATCAACCCGAAAGGTTTAAGATGTAAAGTATCTACACCCTTTACCCCATCTACCGCAGCCTTCCCTAGCTCAATAGGAGAGGTTACAACTTCTTTGGTTCCCCCATAGAGCTTCTCGATTGACGCCGGTAACGCAAAGAGAGGTACTGCATAACTTAAGATGAATACCACAGCAACAACGATTGCAATGGCTTTTTTCATCTTAGATCACCTCCTTTTTTCCCAAAGACCTCTTCTATTATAAGTATGCCATAAAAGGAGGTAATAAGACAATTTAAGTTATGTGGGGGGGGTAGGAAGCTTCTTATCGCGAGAAAATACTTTATAATGGCATAGAGTTTTGTATGTGACTTTCCTTATTTTATAACTTTTTTAATGTCAGATAGTTAGACCAAATTGGCCAAGATTTTCTTACCGGGTCTCGCTTAAATCATAAAGGAATGCGGCAGCCCCTTCCCCTATAACGGCATCTTTTCTTTGGCCAATATTATTCAAATAAAAGATTAAGATCTTGTCCTCATGCCCGTAAATATGTGACCAAAGAATCCATACTCTTTTATTTCCTGTTAATTGATACAAATTCTGAAGATATCTTTTAGGATTTTCCCCTCTTGCACTTATCCCTATCAAATAATCACCTTCTTTAAAATCATAACGTTTGGCATAATATTTGAAGGCAGGAGCTGCCCCATAATAGACATATACAATATCACCCTCCTGTTTATGTTTTTTAATATATTCCATGACTGGTTTAATTTCTTCATCAAAAAATGAATTTAAGGTATAAGCTAATGAAATAGGTTGAATAAGAACTAATCCCATAAGCATAATCCCAAGAAACGGAGAAGTTTCCTTTGCCTTTTTCCAAATAACATTTATCCCTTCAGCCATAAAAATAATTAATGCTGGAATCCAAAAAAGCAAGAATCTTTTTTCTAATGGATATTTATGCATGGCTGAAACAATGAATGTAACGATGATGGGCGAGAAAAAAAGAAAAAAATAATTTCTCTTTTGAAGCCACATCGATGAAAAACCCAAGATCAAAAATAATCCGCCTAGAGGTTCCACTGGTATCCCCACTAAACGACTGGATAACCCCAGAAAGTGAAAAATATGTCGTATAACACCTAAAAAGGAATCCGGTAATGATAAAAAAGTATTTTTCCAATAATCGATCACACCTTGCGAGCTGGTACCATAATTAATGACATAACGAATAGATAGAAAATAATAGAAAATGAAATTAATGCCCCATAAAATATGTATAATAAAAAGTTGCCATATTTTCTCCCAAGCCCTTTCCTTCCACAAAAAGATCATTAAACTTAGTCCGGCTCCTACTATAATGAATACCAAAGGATATGAAATCCACATAATGAAGCACCCAATCAATGCAAATAAGAAAACATGAAAATTCTCAAATTTTGTTGAACAAAATTTGAGATAACCCCAATAAAATAACAACGTCATAGCCACATCGGAAGAATATTGCTTAAGCACGGCAGAATAATAAATAAGGTGCGGACAGACAGCAAAAAGATAAGCGGCAATTAAAAAGCTTCTCTGGCTAACAATTTTTTTGGCAATTTTTATAAAAAGCAACAATGAAATAAGACTAAATATAAAGGGAAAAAATCTTATGCATAATTCATTGTCTCTAGAGATAGAAATAGCTAATTTTTCAAACACAAGAAATAAAAAAGGATAGGGTAATACGTGCTTCTTTTTCATTAAATCTTCGAAGGAAAAATTACTAATTCCATATGCAATATTTGCCTCATCGAGATCTACCGATCGAATCGACAGATATTCAATTAAGCGAAAAACTACCCCCAAGATGATAAAAATGAGCAACCATCTCTGATAACCTAATCTTTGAAATTTAATTTGCCAATTAACAATTAACTTCTTTAAAGAGTTACTATTTAAATAGTTCATAATTCTTTGCCACCTCACTCTTGCCAGTATCTTAGGAATTCCGAGACTCGAACATCTAAAAATTTTTCAATTCACTCACAATCCTATTCACATTAACTGCCGACAAGATATTCGTATACTGGTCAGTCCAAGATCTTAGGATTCCTATTTTATCCTGACCAACTTCTTGCCAATGAAGCTGTGAGATCAGCTTCTGAAAATTATCTTTATCCCAAGTTACTGCCAACCACTTTGAGGAATATTCATACGCTGAAAACTGGGGATTTATTTGGTATGCTACAAAGGCATGCCTATTGTAAGCCGTCTTGGACACAACCGGCCCAAGATCTAAGTATCTGTTGCTGAGATGGAAAAGAATAATACCTTTTACATTCAACACTCTATGATATTGGTCAAAGGCTTCTTCCGTTAATAAGTGGGTGGGAATAGCATCTCCATTGAAGGCATCCATCACAAGAAAATCATACTTTCGATCTGGGATTTGGGTTAAGGATACCCGCGCATCTCCAATGATATAATTAATTTTTCCTTTAGACTTCTTCAAATAAAAAAAATACCGTTGAGCAGTATCGACAATATCTTGATTCAACTCAAGGAAATCAATTCCTTGATCCTCCTGAGCATACGCAGCCAAGGCCCCCGCCCCCAAGCCCACCATCGCCATCCGATGAAAGTGAAATAATGGTGAGGTCATAACTTTCCCAACGGGACTACGGCGATGATAATAGGCCAAAGGCTCATTTTGTTCATCTTTAGCGAGATATTGAGCGCCGTGCACGGTAATTCCGTGTTGAAGTAATCTTGTTCCGTGGTAATCGAATACACGAAACATACCATAATAATCGCGATGGCTATAAATTTCAAATTTATTCGACCAAAAAGAGACTAACAAAGGGGCATAAATCAAGATAAGAATATGGGCGAACAGCAATGCCAGTCGATTCTTTTTTAATTCAGAATAAATAAATTTAAAAACAACGACAATCAACAGCAAACCAAATATATTAGTGTTTGAGAAGGCTATTGGCCAGAACACAAGAAAGAGGATAGGGTAAATCATCAGTCGTATTTCATAAGGTCCCAGTTTTTGTTTTCTTTCCCCCATAACCATCGTCCAACATAGCAGGATCAATCCGACCAAAAATTCACTATAGGAGGTCGTAATCAAAGGGATGATCCAACTGACAAAAATGCCTCCCGCAAAACTTCCCAAAGAAATCGTCAAATAAAAAAGGGTTAACCCTCCTTGCTGTGATGGTTTTGTTCTTATCAACTCATTTTGACAATACATACATAAGATAAACAAAATTCCATAACAGAAAATCAATTCTAAAATGAGAGGAAAAGTACCTTGTTGAATAAAAAAATAGAAAAGAACACTCAACCCCAAGGGCCAATGGATGTTTTCCAAAATCCACCGAGGACACCACGGCATATGTTTAAAATTTAAAGTGAAAGAAATGAGATAAATACTTAGTGGCATAACCCATAAAAGAGGCATGGGGGAAATTTCCATCGTAATAATATTTGTGACTGCTAAAAATAGGATAACGCTAACGGCTCCTAATAAGAACCAACGTCCTATCTGTCCCCGGGGTAGATGTAACATCCCCTTCAATTTTTCCTGTTCATCTCTGGACACTCTTACGATAAAGAAAGCAATAATTTGTAAGACCAACAAACACAAATAACCGAGTCTCCAAATCATTAACTGTGTATTCAACTCGAAGAATAATTCAAAAAGAAAAGGATATGTTAAAAGAGCGGTTAACGACCCAAAATTAGATACCGCATATAAGGCATAAGGGTTACTTCGCTCGGGGAGATTAGAATTTTCCAACCAACTTTGCCAGATAATGCTCATCGTGGATAAGATAAAAAAAACGAGGCCTATACTTAAAAGTAACTGCCAGAAAATTTTAATAACCAAAGGGATTGGATAATACGCAGGATCAATCTTCAACGATCGACCAGGAAAAGTAAGGAGTGGTACGAACGAAATTATTGTATGAGGGAACCGATACCGATCAATCCCTATCTTTTGAATAACAACATGGGCATAAAAATAACCCAATAAGAGAACAGCTTGAAAGAAAACAACACACGCCCCCCAAACCGCATAACTTCCACCATACAGAGGTAACAAGACCTTAGCGATGATAAGTTCAATTTGGAATAATAAAAATGCCGATAAAAAGGTGATGCTGCGGGGGAACCATATCTTGCTCATTGTTTTAAATATTATAACAATACAGGTAGATGTTAAGAGTTCTTTTCCGAAACAAGCTTTCCGCTTCTATCATATGTTTTGACCTTAACCAGTTTGTTATCCTTGTATAATATCTCCTCTTTCACTTGACCATCTTTGTAATATTCTCGAGTAATGCCATCTAATTTCCCTCTCTTGTATGTTTTTTCACTTTCCAATTTACCATCGGGAAAATATTTTTTCATAATGCCATCTAACTGGCCATTCTTATAATCCCATTCCATTTTTAACACACCGCCCATCGAAAAACGCTTACTTACTCCCTCTACCTGACCGTCTTTATAATTATTAATGACTTCCACTTTTTCGTTTTCATAGTAACCAGTCGCTGGACCATCGAGTTGACCTAATTTGTAGTTCCACTCGCCTTGAAGCTTACCGTTCCTATAAAATTTTTTACTAACTCCATCTCTAAGGCCATCTTTATAATTCAACTCTGTTTTTATCACACCATTTTCATAAAACCCCCGACTCAATCCATGTCGCTGACCATCTTTATAACTCCACTCAAAATGTAATGCCCCTTTTTCATTGTAAATTTTGCAAACTCCACCCCGTCTCCCATTTCTATAAAACAATTCTGCCTTTAGTTTCCCATTTGTGTAATATTCTTTGGCCCATTGCGGTTGGTCATCCCTGTACTGCGCTTCCGACATCAATTGACCGTTTTTATAATAAGTTTTAACCTCTCCATCTCGTTTTCCATCCTTATAATTTTCTATACTTTTCAGTTGTCCCTGATCATAATAGGTTTTACAAATTCCTTCTGCCTTATCGTTCTTATAAGATGCCTCTCCCACAAGTTGTCCTTGTTCATCGTAAGCTTTAAAAAGTCCATCTTTTTCCCAGTGCTTATAATATCCCTCACTTTTTAAAGTCCCATTTTCATAGTATTCTCTTTGATACCCATCTGGGAATTTTTTACAGCCGGATATATCGAAAATCATTAAACTAAAAAAAATTAGCCAAAGGATCTTCTTCATAACCTATTCCTTTGTACAAATCCCCACCGACACCTAGTGTCTGCGGGAGATAGGGGAAGTATATTTTTTCATTGGGATTAATATAACATAAATTTTAGAATCACAGCAATGAAACCCTTTTATTTTGTAAAAAAACGAAGGGGCGACTCGAATTTTCGAGTCGCCCTTTAATGTTATTTCTATTAATTATATAACTATTCACATCACTAGTTACCACATCCCAAATTATCCGCTGTGGGATCCGGCCCTGGTTGAGGTGGAGATGGAGGCGGTATAACAACGTTACCTACAAAAAGATAGAATAAGGTATGGATAGGATCAGAGATGTCCAGGTCTCCGGTATCGTTTGAATCCGCAGCATCCAGACAAGCTGGGGGTTTGCCTCCAATAAAAAGATATTCTAAAGTCATAATGGGGTCAGAGATATTAACTAAGCCATCTCCATTGGAATCTCCCCGAATAAATACCGGTGGATTCCATAGATTTTTCAATCGGGTAAAAGCCTCGCGTTCAATTCTTTCATCGGGATTGGTTGTTATCCCTAAAATCCCCCACCATTCTTCATTCATACAGCGATCAGCATAAGCAGGATTATCCCAATCACAAGCCGTATCATGCTGATTATGGGCGTTGCCAGTTTTCCACCAATCATCTCGCCAAGAAAAAACAAACGCCCCAACGAGTGGTTCGGTATTATCGGACCTCTTTAAATGTTGCTCAATCTCTTGCCATTGGGCCTCTAAATAATCCGCTTGTAATGTCTGATTTTCATCATTGATTCTTTTATCGTACGCATCACATCCAAACTCGGTCACCATAAACGGCTTTGTGATATTCAAGGCCTTATAATCATCGAATACCCGACCAAATGACTTTCCTCTGTATAAATGAACCGACCATAAGTCCAAATGTTGTAATAGAGTGTCAAACGTCGTGACATCTTGTATAATTGATACATCCGCATTGGCGACAGTAATCAAATGTTTATTATCCATACCTTGCTCTAATTGTTTGACATCGGTGGCAGCATTCTCAACAAGGGTATACCAATCGGACATTTTCGTTCTATCCGTATTGATATTGACTTCATTTCCCATCACCCACATTAACACCGCCGGATGCTTGCCCCAATCTTCAACCATTTCTTTAAATCTATCCCTGTTATTTTGCTGGACTGTTGGGTTGCTAAAATCTACAAATCGATTATTGGCATTCCATTTTGTAAAAACAGGAAAACCCACAATAACATAAATCCCCGCTTCATAAAAAGCATCTAAGGCAGCACTATTGGTGGGTGGAGAATATAATCGCACAACGTTCACACCCAATTCCTTCATCAAGGTAATATCGGCTGTATAGCTGACCGGATCTTCTGACCACAGATACGCTGGGCCATATTTTCCTACCGGGGTGAAATCACTGGCCACACCTCTGGCGATAAAAGGCACTCCGTTAACTTTGAGTTGACCATTATCAATCGAAACGACGGTATGATTTTCATAATTACGTAAAGGAACTGTCCACCGCACATTATCCACATCAAAGGAAAAGGTAGATGCGACATTCTCAGCCGTGATGAGAAAAGGACCGTAGACTCTGGTAAAATCAACGGCAAAGCTACTTAACGGAATCGATATCTTCTGCCAAGGGCCGTTACCATTGATCAGAACGGAACTCTTATTGCCCTTAGGGGCTTCTACTTCCACTTTTAATTGACCATTGACCCGGACCAAAAATTCAAGATTCCCATTTTGGAACCGGCTTAAATCTTTTTCACAAACAGCTGCGCCGCAAAAAAACAAACCGCCGCCCTTATAAGTTGTTCCCTTGGAAAAACGTAAAAATTTAACGCCTTCGGGCGAAGTCTGTTCTTGAATCTCCGTAACCACACCATTGTCAGGGTTTCCCTGTCCGAAGAATGGCCAGAGTAAAAGATCATCTTCAGCATGGGGAAGACCTTCGTCCCGCAGGATAGGTAAAACGTCCGCCTGTGCTTGGCAAACCGCTAGGAAGAATATAAACAGGACTCCACTTATAAAATTAATCATAATTGTTCTCATCATTTCCCCTCTGATTGGGCTTGGGATTTTAGTTACCTATATAAATACTTATACTAAAGTATACCCGATAAACGTCCTAAAAAACAATTTCCACTTTAAAGGATAAAGTATTTTCGACGCAATAATAAGCTAGGAGATCGTAGAAGGTCTTCATTTAACCATGGGAACAAATCGGACGGGGAGTAGGGTGGTTTTTTCCACACCCTTTTCTGTCTTTATAATCAGGTAAAGCTCTTGAAAAAATGACCCAATGGGGATGACCATACGCCCCCCTATTTTTAATTGCTCTACCAATTCTTGAGGGGTTTCATCAGGCGCTGCCGTGACAATAATCACATCATAGGGTGCGTGTTCTTTCCAACCCTGATAACCGTCTCCGTACTTTACAAAAATATTTTCATATCCTAGTTTTTCTAATCGCTGCCTAGCAGTGTTAGCCAACTCTTCTATAATTTCAATCGTATAAACTTCTTGGACAATCTCAGCTAAGACGGCAGCCTGGTAACCCGAACCTGTCCCGATTTCCAAAACCCGATCGGTTGAGCTTAAATGAGCAACTTCCGTCATGTAAGCGACAATATAGGGTTGCGATATGGTTTGTCCATGCCCAATCCCTACGGGATGATCCTCATAAGAATAATCCCAAGATTCTCGTGGGACAAAAAGATGTCGTGGGACCTTCATCATAGCCTCTAACACCCTTGCATCAGATATACCTCGCTTGATAATTTGATCTTCAACCATTCTTTTACGCTTCAAATAAAAAGGGTCTTGTTCCTCGGCACGCACAAACAAAGGAATACAAAATATTAAAATCGTTGTCAAGAATATGGTTTTATACATTGGGAAGAAAACTTAACTTCCAGTAGCGTTTTGACGAGGCATTTCAAAGGCCAGATAACCTTTTCTTGCTTTGAACAATAAATACAAAGCCAAAGCTGCGGGCAGTCCTCCATAGGGTAATAACACCAAAACCACCAAAATATGAACTCCCAGTGCTTTAACAATATTAAATGTGAGATTCACATAGTAAAAAATCCCAAAGGTTGACGCCATCAAGGCCACATAATATAAATTCCCTCTGGCTAAAACCTTAGGGGATAAAAATAGAAAAACAGCATAAACAAAATGAGGTAATGAGTCTAGAAACGAATCCAATCGAGAAGGTGGATTAATATTCATTCTCAAAAAATTGGGAATAAAAATTCCTACAAAATGTATAATCACGGAACAAATGCCAAACATAACAACATAGATCCTCGCAATAAGATCGAGATCAATAAAAAACTTTTTTGGAACCGCCCTTGGTTTGTTTTGAGTACGTTTCGCACGTAACGAATTAAACTCTTCATTACCTTCCAAGCATCGCTGATAATACTCTAAATCTTCCCGTGTAAAAATGACTTCCGCATCTTCGTGATTAATATCGACCAGTGCTTGTAACGTTTCAAAGAGGAGGGGATCAATTTGGGGGAGATTCAGGAATTCCTCAGAGACCGCTTTACTCAAGGCCCAATGATAAACTTCTTCCTTGGACAATTCTCCATTCAAAAAGCCCTTCAATTTGACTAAAACGGTCATTCGATCTATTAACATCTGAATAGTTCTTTCCTGTTGATGAAAGGCAGTTGTCTATTTAATTATCTTGATCGGTTTAAGATAAGTCTAGCATTTTATGCTAGGCTTTTCAATTGATATAGCCAAGGAGCCTTCCTTTTTTATTGATATAGATTTAAAATAGTAATTGCCGAGTTCGTATTCTAAAAAATCACCATAAACCTTCCACCTTGACTCTTGAGTCTTTCAATCGTTTTTCAACTTTGGTAACGGTATCAGTGTCAAAATAAATCACATATTCTGCTTCTAAAAATTCATTTTCAGTCAACTGATAACTCCAAAGATTATCCTCCCACTGGCCAGAAGTTGGATCCCCCAAGATCCTTTGAACATCCGTCTTATTCATCCCTACTATAATTTCTTGTGAACATGGAAGAGAAGTATTCTGGACATCCCGTAAATCCCCAGCGGCATTCGATGGCCCTGATGGATAAGATGAGCTCTGCGAAGCATCCATTAGCGAACACCCACTAGCCCCTATCAAGATGAAAATTAAAAAGATAACCATCTTTCTGTGCCTTCAAGAGAATTCCTCACTTTCCGCCCAAGGCGGATCCGCCTCAGGTGGACGTTCGTCATATCTGCTTGCCAGCAGGCAGGTCTTCTTTGTACTTTCCACACTTTTAAAAATAGGAGGCAATCCTTTAAGGTAAAGGATTGCCTCCTTTAAAAATAATAATCCCTGATCCGTTGAATCTTAAGTCCCACCTTGGAGTTGATTCAATTGCTTTTCCAAATCTTTCACCTGATCTTCTCTTTCTTTAATAACCTTTTTGGCTAACCCAAGCTGCTGTTGAGCATCGGCCAATCTTTCTCCCAATAATTGGATTTCACTATTTTTTTCCTGCAGGGAATTTTCCTGTTCCGATATCTGGGACTTTAACTCCCCTATTTCCTTTCTTAAAATCGTAACCTTCACCTCATCTGTCTGGGCAGAACTGTGCAGCAAGTCATTTAACTGTTGATTGGTCTTAGCAAATTTTTCCTTTAATTCGGCGATATACTGATCCTGTTTTTTAAGAAACTTAACCTTTTCTTGCTCTTCCATCAAAGGCGCCTGAGTTGTTATTTTATCCATTTTCACGAGTTGGTCTTCTTTAATCAAATTGTCGATTTTAGCTAACTGCTTTTCTTGAAGGGTCGTCGCGTCCTTGAACTGAGCGATCTCTTTTTCTTTTTCAGCCAATAATTTTCTTAAGGATTCGATCTCATCTTTACTTGCGTTTTTCTCTTGGGAAAAATCCTGGCGATTATCTTGGGATTGGCTTTTCTCTGCTACCTTGGGTGATTGATCCTCTACCGGGCGTGGTTGAACTTTCATCTTGCTAATCTTTTTATCGATTTCCGTAAGTTCATGATCTTTCTTATCGAGTATAGAAAGCTGACCAGCCAATTGATTTTCAAGTTCGAAAAGCAAATTATTTAATTCCTTAGCTTCATTGGCCTTATTCAAATACTGTTCTTTCAATTGGGCGATTCTTTTTTCGAATTCTATCTCTCGTTTTAACAGCTTGGCCTCCGCAAAGATCGCTTCGTCTTTAGAATTTTGAATATCCATATTTTTTATTCTCAGAATTTGATCCTTCTTTAGCAACTGATCTTCATAATGCTCAAGAGATTTTTGCAGATGATCGGCCTCAACTTCCTTCTTAGAATAAATCTGCTTAATATGATTAACGACATCATCCCGCTCGTTTAAATCGCTTTTTAGGATACTATTTCTAATGGCGAGTGTATTCATTTCCTCTTTTTCCATATCTAAAATATCGCAGAGCTTACTTTTATCATCTTGTAACTGTTTAGTCCGAAGACCTTTTATCTTATTTTCTTCTTGTAAATCCAAAACCTCCCCTTTTAACATCTTTAGCCCTTCGGTCATTTGTGTCACCCGCATTAAAGGTGTGGTCGAACGACCGTACAGACCTTCGTCCAATCCTATTTTTTTTAAATATTCCTTGGCGAGTTTATTGTTGGAATCAACAAGGAGAGCCTTACTGAGTTGATGAATGGCATCGGAAATGTTGCCTTTTTCATACAACACTTTCCCCTGTTGAGACAGATATTCGGCGATAGTGCTATCTCCTTGAGCTTGTCGCAAACAAACAAAACCCAAGATAAAATAGATGCACCCAACGGCTAGAAATAAAACCCTAATACCTTTCATAACCTATATGGCTCCTAAAGGTAAATCCTTATTTCTAACTAAATTAGTAGTATTATAATATGTAGTCACGATAAAATATATTATTTATGAAAAATTTTTTGTCCGCCTGTAGAGAACGATAAAGTTTTATTCCCTAAAATTAAAATTTATGCTATAAGTTAAACGCAGATAATCGCAGATAAAAGGGATGGATGATCGCAGATAAAATGTCTGTGTTCATCAGTATCTTCTAATCAGTGATCATCTGTGAAAAAATCCCTATAGTACCCATGGAAACCTCTACCCCCATGCTTCAGCAATATCAAGCTGTCAAAGCTAAACACAAAGACTGTATTCTCTTTTTCCGCCTCGGTGATTTCTATGAAATGTTTTATGGTGACGCCAAAGTAGCCTCCCATATCCTCGATCTTGTCCTCACCTCGCGAGGGAGAGGCACGCCTTTGGAGGTCCCCATGTGCGGGCTGCCCTATCATGCCGCAGACACTTATATCGCCAAACTCATCAAGGCTGGATACAAAGTTGCCATTTGCGAACAAATGGAAGACCCTGCCTTGGCCAAGGGCATTGTCCGACGGGATGTCATCCGGATCATCACCTCAGGAACATTTTTAGGCGAAAATACTGCGGAGGCGCGTTATCTGTTATCCTTAAGTCCGGATTCCAAAACAATCGGCGTGGCATTTATCGATTCCGCCACCGGCACGATTCAAACCAATCAATATTCTAACCAAAGTAAAACAATTGAGCTCATAACCAGACTTCCTATTTCCGAATGCATTTTCCCGATGAGCATGAAAGGTTCTGTCGAGCAAATCCTTAAACACCCCTTATTAAAAACCAAAAGTATGATCTTAAGTCCTCACGACGATTGGTGCTTTAATCCCGACATTGCGCGAAAAACTTTGTGCGAACATTTTGCCATCCATAATCTGCATGGTTTCGGTATCGAAGAATTGCCTTCCGCCATTTCCAGTACCGGCGCTCTTTTAGAGTATCTCAAACAAATGAACAAGCAACCTCTTCGGCACATCGATAAAATTTCTCTCTATGCCGATGATGACTATGTTTTTATCTCTCCGGCCGCCACCCACGGTCTGGAACTTGAGACTCTTTTAAAAACGATCGATCATACTTTAACCGCCATGGGAAAACGCAAGCTCCGTTATTGGCTGTATCATCCTCTCAAAAGTCCCGCTGCTATTAGCGAACGACAAAAAGCTGTTAGTTTATTGAACGACACTCCCATGATCCTGAAGAAACTTCGCGAAATATTACGTATAATCCCGGATATCGAAAAAAGCATTTCTCGACTGAGCTGCGGTTATACCAATGTCAAAGATATTCTGGCCATCCGTAATGCTTTAAGTTCCTTCCCGGAAATCCAAAACACCATTCATCCGCTCATCACGCAAAATCCTCTTTTTCAACTTGAGGATATCCCGGTGTTACGTAATCTTCTCGAACGGGCCATCAATGCCGAAATCCCCTTGTCCAATCACGAGGGAAAGGTCGTTAAGAAAGGTTTTCATTCCGAGTTGGATTCTTTGCGTGAAATTCAAGAAAATGGTCATCAGTGGCTTAAGAATTTTCAAGAGCAAGAAATTCGACGCACTCATATCAATTCGCTCAAAGTGGGATTCAACAAGGTTTTTGGCTATTATATCGAGATTTCGAATGCTAATCTTAAGTCCGCGCCAGCCGATTATATGCGCAAACAAACGCTCGTCAATGGTGAACGCTTCATCACCCAACAACTTAAAGAATACGAAGAGAAAATCCTGACCGCCCAGGATAAAATCATCAAGATTGAAAATGAGATTGTTCAAAAAATTCAAACCGAAATCCTCAATCATTCGATCGATCTTCATAATTTCAGTCAAGCCATCGCCACACTCGATGTAATCTATTCTTTAAGCATTTTGGCTCAGTCTTTGAAATATATTATTCCCGAGGTCGCGGAAGATACCATTATAGATATTAAGGAAGGCCGCCATCCGGTTGTTGAAAAGACTTCCGCCGAAGCTTTTGTCCCTAACGATACGATACTGGATTGTGAAGAAAATCATCTCATTGTCTTAACCGGTCCCAATATGGCCGGGAAATCGACGTATATTAGACAGACAGCGGTTCTGGTCATTTTAGCGCAAATGGGAAGTTATATTCCGGCCACCAAAGCTCATATCGGGATCGTCGATAAAATTTTCACACGCATCGGGGCACATGATGATATCGCTAAGGGGCAAAGCACTTTTATGGTGGAAATGAATGAGGCCGCCGATATTTTAAATAATCTTAGCGAGCGCAGTTTGATCATCCTGGATGAAATCGGACGCGGGACAAGTACCTATGATGGCTTGAGTTTAGCTTGGGCGCTGGCGGAATATTTACAAAAGACAAAGGCGCGCACACTTTTTGCTACCCATTTTCATGAACTCACCGCTTTAGCCGATGAATACAGAGGTGTAAAAAATTACAATGTGGCCGTCAAGGAATGGAAAGATGAAATTATTTTTTTACATAAAATCATTCCCGGTTCAACCGATGACAGCTACGGCATTTATGTCGCCAAACTCGCGGGGATTCCTAAGCCCGTGATTGACCGTTCCCGACAAATCTTAACGCAGCTCGAACTAAAAAATAACTTGCGGGAAACAATCAAAGGTAATACTCTTAAAGAAGACCAATTGAATTTTTTCTCGTCTCAAAAAGACCCGATTGTAGAAAAAGTTAAGTCCGTCATCGAATCAATGGACGTCAACAATTTAACACCGTTGGCGGCGTTGAATAAATTGCAGGAGTTGAAGGAAATGATGGAAGGAAACAACGCAGATGATCGCTGATTTAAACACAGATGATCGCAGATATTACATCTGTGATCATCTGTGCAAATAAAAACCATGAAAAAAGTCCACATCCTACCCCCTGACGTCATTAGCAAAATCGCCGCCGGTGAGGTCATTGAACGGCCAGCCTCGGTCATTAAAGAACTCATGGAAAATGCCCTCGATGCCGAAACCAAAACTATTGAGATCCACTTAAAAGAGGCTGGAAAAGCTTTAATTCATATCAAAGATACTGGCGTCGGTATTGAACGCGAGGATATTGAAACGATTTTCTTGCGACATTCTACGAGTAAAATTGCAAAGGCCGATGATCTTTATAATATCCATTCCCTTGGGTTTCGTGGTGAGGCACTCTACAGCATCTCATCTATTGCGGATATAACGTTACGCAGCCGCACCAAAAATCAAGATATGGGATGGGAAATCCATTTACGCGGCGGAAAAAATTTAGATCTGCGTCCCTTACCCATGCCGACCATCGGCACGGAAATCGAAGTTAAAGAATTATTTTTCAACACACCGGCCCGTCGGAAATTCCTAAAATCGAATACGACCGAACTTAATCAAATCCTCAATATTTTTATCTCTTACACGCTCCTTTATCCTGATTGCCGATTCCTTTTAACCCATCAGGAAAAAACGCTTTTAGACCTTCAACCCTCTGCACTTATTTCTCGAATTGCCGAAACACTTAATTTGGATAAAGAGCATTTGACGGAAGTCAAACAAGATTTTCCGGAGGATGAAGTCACCATTCGGATGATTTTGGGAGATATGAATATCGTCCGTTCGCGCCGGGATTTACAATTTATCTTTGTGAATGACCGACCAGTTCAGAATAAAAATATTACCTTTCATATAAATGCTGTCTATCGATTGATTTTGCCGCCCAACAATTTTTCTTTCTTTGCGGTTTATCTAAATCTTCCCGCTGAAGATGTGGATGTCAACATTCATCCCACCAAGCGCGAGGTTAAAATTAAAGATGAGTTTCGAGTTGCTTCTCTTTTGAGGAATTTGTGTGAACGAGCTTTGCTCTCTCAAGGACAGACCAAACAAATAAAAACAATGGGAACAAAATTACAAAAAGAATTTTCCGTAGAACGTGCCTTAGCCGGAACAAAACCCTTAGAAGCCGCATTTGATGAGCCTTCTTCAATGGAAATTTGGGAGCACTCCTCTCCCGGACCCACGCAACCGAATCCAACGGAGCAGTATGCTTTTCCACAGACGGAAGAATTTTCTTTCACTGATAAAACATTAGTGACCCAAAAACAAAGTCATCTGCAAAAAAAATTGTTCCGCGCCCGCTATCTTGGTCAATTCATCAATAAATTTCTTCTCTTTGAAGTGGATACTTCTCTTTTGGTTATCGATCAACACGCCGCTCAAGAGCGGATCACCTTTGAACATTTTATAAAACAATTACAAAAAGGCACCGTAGAGGTTCAACATTTGCTAAGTCCTTATCTTATTAAATTATCTCCGCAGGAAATTGTCAATTGGGAAGAGGCCAAAGAGAGGCTCGATACTATTGGCTTTGCAACAAACCAATGGGACCCGGAGACCATTGCCGTTCATACTTATCCTATACTCTTAAAAGAACCGGAAAAATCCGTTCGTGATCTTTTGGCGGGTGGAAGTGTAATCCGCTGCGATCACGAAACCATTGCCCGTCGGGCCTGCCGTTGTTCCATTATGGCCGGTGATTCCTTAAACCCTCAAGAAGCCGAATTCGTACGCGACCAACTCATCAAATGCCGCGATCCCTTCACCTGTCCGCATGGAAGACCTACCGTTGTGGAGATGACAGAATCTTTCTTAGACAAACAATTTTTAAGAACTTAACTTAGGATTGCCATGCGAAATCCTCATCGCGACAAACAAAGAACCGTCTCACTTGTTATTTGTCCTTATTTTTTAAAAAAGCATAGTATACACTTCTCTTAAAAAGGAAATAAATGCGGCCATCGCATATAACTCTTACTCTTAACATTCTCTTAATTCTTATAGTCGGCATACTAATTCAGCCTATCAGTGCTTATGCTGCCTGTGAGGAATTTTCTGCAGGTGATATCAACAGCGATCATACAGTAGACATATCCGATGCTGTCTTTCTTTTATCATTTCTTTTTACTAATGGCCAAGGATCTGCTTGTCCAGAAATTGCTGATGTCAATGGAGATTCTACTCTAGACATTAGTGATCCCATATATCTACTTCAATTTCTCTTTATAGATGGACCTCAACCCAAAGAACCCTGCCGAGCACCCGAAGGTTTTGTTCCCATTAAGACACCGCAAGATTTGCAAAATATTCGAAACAATTTAAGCGCCAATTATTTTTTATGTAATGATCTTGATATGTCAAAATTAGCTACCCCTTTCGAGCCGATACAAACAGATACAAAAATATTTAACGGAGTGCTGGAGGGGAATAACAAAATAATTGCAAATCTTACCATCGATCATAGTAGAGAGGATTTTGTTGGATTGTTCAGTACCTTAAATTCGGCTAAGATTCAAAATATTCATTTAAACAATGTTATTATATTAGGCCAGCAGTGTGTTGGTGCAATCGCAGGTAGGGCAAGCGATGCGTTTATATCTAATGTCAAGGTTACAGGAACGGTCAGCGGGAGTAACTATACGGCTGGTCTTGTGGGCGATTTACGTGATTCCACCATTACTCATTCCGGTATAAATGGAGCAGTCTATGGAGGTAACAACGTTGGAGGTATAGCGGGGCAAGTATTTAATTCGACTATTGGGTATGCTTATTCTTTGGGCTCAGTCTCTGGAAAGGAATCCGTAGGCGGTTTAATTGGGTATATGTTTGGTGGGAAAATTAATGATGGGCGTGAGCATAAACAGATAACCAGTGAGGTCCTTCAGTCCTATGCTTTTGCTAATATGGAGGGAGGCGGGGGATTATGTGGGTATTTACTTGGTGATATAACAATCAAAGACTGTTTTAGCCGTGGGGAAATAGGCCAAGGAACAGGATTAATTGGAGCGGCTGGAAAAGGAGACACGGGGACAGGTATCCAGGTCATTAATTGTTATTCGGCAATGCATGGTGCCACTGGACTCGTTGGTTACAGTGGTAATGTCATTAATCCTATCACTCCACAAGACATTATCCATTCCTATTGGGACATAGATATTAGTGGGTCAACTTGGGCCAACGGTTTTGGAGAACCTAGGAGTACAGAAGAAATGACGACTTCCCCGCATTCAGGTAATATTTATGTGGACTGGAATTTTTATGATGAAGTTAATAACCCTGAAGGAATTTGGGAACAAAATTCAAAAGTGAACGACGGTTATCCAACCTTAAGAGGCGTTTATCCCTAATATTTTTCTTAAAAGCTAATCTTGAATATCGTTGCAACCCTAAAAAGCTTGTGACTTAATTTTAAATCCCCAGTAAACGAATTTCTGCGATAAACTAAAACTCATAATGCGCGCCGCGATCCCTTCATCTGCCCGCACGGAAGACCTACCATCGTTGAAGTGACTGAAAATTTCCTCAATAAACAATTCCTTAGAACCTAGTTCTTTTATTTCTCAACACTCCGTAATTTCTGCTGGTAACCTTTCCTTCGTGCCCGAGGAGCGAAATCCCGATCATCCTCCGTCCTCACAATGACATCGGCTTTCGCTCTTGCGGGATCCACTTGCCAGTAACGGTCAAAAATATTCTTAGCACGAAGCAGTGAGAAAATAATCGATTGATGCAAAGCGAATCCCGGCCCAACGTTAAGCGCGATAAATTCTCCCGCGGGAGTTCCATCCTCGTCTTTAATTTCCAGCAACCCCTCATTCACCCCAATCCCGTCCGGATGAAGTTTGGGGAGTCGGTTTAATTTCCCCTTATTATCTCCAGTTATTATATCGACCTTAAGATTCAGAATGTGATGAATAGCAGTGACAGAAAAGAATACAGAAATTAGAATTACGATATTTAAAAATGATAGGAAAAAGAGGGGAATCGCATTGGCAAGAGCGATTAGCGCAATCCAACCCCACGGCGGGGCCTGGGGCATATTTTGGGTGCGGAGAAAGTGAAGGAGGAAAAACGTCGACCAGGTGAGCACGGTTGCCCAAAACGCACCAAATACCGTCATCAGCCACAGATTAATGAGCCAGAAAATTATTTGCTCGATCCAGGCCTGGTGTTTGAGCGAAATTCCCAACTTCAGCAAAATCCAACTCATAACGGGAATCATGCCTGCGCCGCTAGGTTCAGCAGGAGCTCCCCAGCTGCTTTCGGAAGTGGGGCCGGCGCCATTTCTCAATTTTCTATATGTATAGGGGATAAGTTTATTTTCTAAAATTTTAACAAAATTTTCTAATCTCTTTTTTGAAAAAGAATCTTCGTCAGTGTTCAAAATAAATTCCACCTTCTCCACTGATCCATCTTTCTTGAATAAAACTCGGATAGGTATAGCTTTGGGATTGGGAATATGAGTGAGTTCATTATAGGTTAAACCAAATAAGTCCGCGGCCAAACAACCAAAAACATTCCGCGAAAGGACCATTAGAATTTTCTTCCCTCTCATGATTTTAGGTCGGATAATTTTTTCAAAATAAGGGACAACGCGAGATTGCACCTCTCGATAATCTTCGGAGAATCCCCGTTCATCAGGAGCGGGTCTGACTTGTACTAATTTCCATTGCTCAAATAACCTTTGCGCTTTCATACGAGCTGATTCTGAGATGGCAAAGCGTTTTATGGCAGGCGTTGGATAGAACCATCGGTGAACAACTTCTTTAGAAATCACTTCATCGGCAGCTTCTCTTAATTTAGGATAAAACTGCCATAAATTCTGTATCCGCACGGCTATTTCCTCTTTTAACGATTCATAGGGAATTTTTGTGAACGGACCTCGATTGGAACCATTGATCGCCTTGTGAACTGATATGTCCATCGTAGCCGGCCTCAGCCGATCGATGACAATGCCCAAAGTATGGATCATGCGTTGTGAAGCAGAAACAACCGACTCTTCAATACCATCCCTTCCATAAATTTGCTTTAAGGCATGGGCCGAAATTTTCAGATCCGCAATACCCTCCGCTGATAAAACCAGTTCACGATTATTTAATACCGTTTCTCCATGTCGGAGAATAATAAGCTCACCGTTTTCGGGGGAAAATCCCTTTTGCTCCCCCTTTTCTTCAGAAATTTTCTCTGCCTCATGGAGAGCAATACCAACAAAACTTCTCCACCGCTCCTCTCTTTCTGCCACACTTGTTATCAATTGAATCGATGTCGCGGCTGTACTAATCAAGCCAAACCGTCCTTGGGATAACAAAATGGCTATGGGCTCCGTATCATTAAATAAAACATTTTCATTGTTAATAGCGCCGCAATTGGTTAAGCGAGCAATCATTTGGGGATCTATCTTATGAACACCGAACTCTAAGAATCTTCCACAGGGGAAAAGACATTCCAATTTTCTGACAAATTCCCGAACCTTTCCTCGTTCTGAGACAGCATAACCAGCCAACTGGTCTAAACAATTTGTAAGATCACAAATCGCTTTTGCTTTTTGAATATTCAAAAAGTGCATTTCTTTATATCCTCGGGCGGTAGGAATCAAAGCGTTAATCCTTCGTTCATCGCGGAAAGGTGAACTATCAATAATTTTTCCGAAATCGGGAGCGCCGAAAAATTCCTGCCGCATCGTTTCGAGTCTCTGTCCCATTTTCCGCAAATGCGCTTCATAATCCGTCAACCCTTGCCTGGCAAAAACGACGCGGATTTTTTCCAGATCTTTGCCGGTCACTACCTCTTTTCTTATTTGACTGATCATTTGATAAATATTACGCTCTTGATCGATGAAAGAAAGAGCTTCTCTTAAGAAAACAATATCCGATTCCGACAGAAATCGCTTCAATTGCTCAAACAAATCTTCCCAACTCGGGCCGAATGGGATATTAAATTTCCGCGCCAAACCGAAAAGGAGCGTTGTTACAGTCCGGTGCTGAAGTTTCTTAAAATCACTGATTCTAAAGGAGCGGAATGGCTGCAAAGTTGTTCTGTTCCATGTGGCCAACCGGCGCGATAATTTCCGGTGAGCTTCCAACCAAACATTGTTTAAATCCGCATTAGGCCTAATGACCATTCGATAAAAATCGTTAAAATTTCCCTGATTCATTTCAATCACCGTTCCGTTGGCAAAAGACTGAATGAGAGTATGACCGACTCGCCCCTGTCTTATTTCTTCGGTCAAAAGCATTGATCCCAACAAATCAGGATTAAACCCAACTAACTGTAGATAAGAAGCCAGTCTGACATTGACCTCATCAATCATCGGTCCCCAGTAAACCCAATCAATATCTGAAGCAAAGGTTTTGATATCAGCAAAAAATAAAAACGCATCTGCTTGAGGAGATATCCTTAGTTCTTCCCAGACCCTTGACAATAGGATTCTTATCACATTCTCGGCAAATTTGTTACCGCTACAACGAACTTGATGGGCAATTTCGAGAAAACCACGCCCGGACAATATCCATGATTTCTGATAATCCAACAACCGATGATAACTGTCTTTCATTTCTTGAAGAGAAATATCCGCTCGTAAAGAAAGATCGGGTTCTACTAACGGCTCAGAAACCTTAATATCTAAAAATTTCCTATCACCCTCAATATCAGATAAATTGGAAGGTTCATCTAACAAATGCGAGGCCATTTTGGTTAGAACTGTTTCCGACCGGAAACTAATGACCCACGGATTAGCGACATCCGCACCTATGCTCATTAGAAAATCAATCAATCTTTTTAATGTTTCTTTTTTAACACCCCTTTTGGAGAAATGAGCGATTTGAGTGATGAGCGGATTATTAGCATCGTATTCTATCGATTCCCAAATTTTATGAATCAACGTGCCCCGCTCATCTAAAGGCAATTCGGATAATCGTGTTTGGACGTAAGGCTTGTACCAAGTTATCACCATCTTATTCAAATTGAGAATATGATGGATAAGAGTTGCTAGGATAAAGTTGAGAATCAACATTTTTATAAAAGAAAGAGGAGTGAAGCATAAGGCAAAAGCATTGATGATGGCAATGAACACTATCCACTTCCACGGCGGGGCCTGCGGCACGTTTTGGGTGCGGAGAAAGTGAAGGAGGAAAAACGCCGACCAGGTGATCGCGGTTGCCAGCAAACTATGAAAGACCGTCATCAACCACAGATTGATGAGCCAAAAAATCACTTGCTCGATCCAGGCCTGATGCTTAAGCGAAATTCCCATTTTCGTCAACGCCCAGCTCAACGCCGGAATCATGCCTGCGCCAGAGTTTAATCTAGATGCCTCCTTTTGTTTTATACTTAATTTTTGTTCTGCCACTGCTGCTACAATTGCCGCTCCAATTAAGGTTGCATCCTCGGCAAAAACAAATTCAATCTGTCCACCTTGATCATTAATATTTAGTCCTCGTAACTGAGCAATACCTTCATGAATATACTGACGCATTTGGGGGTGTTTTTCATAAACACTCCCATCAACAGCCACTATATGATTCTTCGATAATTGAGGATCATTTTTTTCTATAGCCGCAAGGAGTTCCGCGGCAAGCAAACGCCCGGCTCGTCTTGAAATATCTTTACTCAATTGCTTCAATGTTCTCAAGTCTCGATTTGATATCCCGTACAATATTGCAAATTGCTCATCTCCTCCTAATGCAACACGAAGGCTTTCCAAGTTATCATAACTTTCAATTAAGCTGATTAACTTGGTCATTAAAATATCAGGGCTATCTTGGGGCATTTTGTCGGCATAAATTAAGTCCAATATAATCCTTTGCATTTTCTGCCCATCCGGAGTGCTTGTTAATTGGGAAACCTGATTGTGTGCTAATGCCGACAATGATGCCACATTATATGAGGCTTTAATCTTGTGAAAAAGTTTTAATCCGGCTTCGCTCAAAAAGGATTCATATTTATAATGATCAAATAACTCAAAGATAACAGGGCCCTGGATAATCCAATCCAACATTTTTCTTGGAGACTCAATTTTCGGCAAATCGTGTTTTAGCTTTGTTTGTATATCGGCAGTTAATGCCGCAATGAATTCTCTAGCATCACCATTTTTAAATTCCTCTACCTGAAGTTTTTGAGGTTCATCAATAAATGATACCTTGTCATATTCATTCATAAACTTACCCTGGACCCTCAATGCTCTTAATTGCATACGAAGAATCTTGCCAAGATATGCTCCAGAAACCATTTTCTCGAAGGCATGCTCATTGAGTGGATCCATATTTTGATAAATATCACGGTCAAAAATGGTTTGGGGTAGCCCGTTGTAAATAAACGCACCCCCTTCTGTATTAATGATTTCACCATCGTCTCCGAGCATGGAAAAAGTAAACCCTGTCCCTAAAACCAACCCTATATCTGCATGGGGAACTGCCAAGTGTGTCGCTACGACGTCATTTACCAAGGCTCGCACTTCAACATTAAGCCCATTGCTCTCAAGAGCTGTTTGCAAAAGCTGACTGACATCTTTGCCCACAACGTCTTTGATATTCCATCCCTTGACCCATTTCCATAATATTGCTGATATAAGGCTCTTTTGCTCAACAGGCTGTGAAAAAGTGAATCCCAGACCATACCTCTTACCAGGGTCTAGGTTAAAACTTTTAATCACTTGGGCAATAGTCTCAAAGGGATTGATAATGCCGTTTTTATGTTGATCACTGAATTTTAGTTTACTGCTTTTTACAATTTTTGGCTTTCTCCCAGGACTTAATTGCACAAGCATAACCCTCAGATTGCTTCCTCCCCAATCCACCCCAAGAAACTCTCCCGATTCTCCTCCTGTGGCCGCTTTAATGAAAGCAGGCATCATGGGCAGTGAACTCTTTTGCCCATCCACTTCCCGATTATTCATATGCCTCGTAAATTGCTTCATAATCTCTCTTAATTCTTCATTATCTAAAACTGTCAAGGCATTACATGTCCCCTCAATAGTAGTTCGGAGCCCGGGCACATTAAATAATTTTTGATAGGGTTTCAATTTTGCGGCCGCGACTACTCTTTCTAAAAAGATCCTTGTCCCCTGTTCTAAACCACCGATGTAGTTGGCTTTAAGCTCATCCGGAATGTTCTCCCACTCATCGCTCGTTACAGTTAAAGAGCGGTGGAACCCCATTTTCCGATAACTGGGAAAATCATTTCCCTCTTTGCTTGCATCGTCTCCAAGATAAACAGCATCTAATTCTTCAATAACTTTATGTCGATCTTGTGAAAAATGTTTTTTAAGTGCATTTTGATCATAGTCAAGAATTTCCACCATTTTTCCTTCTGAGGTCAACCTGGCCATATTAGTCCCACCATTGGCGGCAATGATAATTCGATGGCGTAAACGAGGAGGAATCGCATCGTGATCTAACAAACGTTTTGCCGTTAACTCCAAATCATTTCCACTATCAATAACAAGGATTCCTCCTGCCTGCAAATATTCTTCCAAAACTTGTCGAACAGGACTTTCACTTAATGACGGATTTCGGTCCTTTGTCGGATTTCCGTAAATGGTTCCATCAGCATCGGTGATGATGACCGTGCGAGTTTTACTGGAATTGATCAAATGACCTGGTGTATACTCCATCTGCTTCAGAATCTCATCAAAATGGTTACCAAGATATTCTATAGGTAAAGCCTTATTGACACCCGCCCTATTAACCTCGATCGTCATTACGCCTCCGGGCTTGAAATTTAAGCCATGCATTCTAATCATTTCATCGAATGAAGATATGACTCTGGCTCTATAAACACCCGGCACTCCGATTATGGCAACTTGGGCAGCTTGACCATTCTCTCGCCGTCCTCTCAGCTCAATTCGTGGGATGGCTGTTTTTGCTGCAAGTAATTTCTCATTAGAAAAACTTGTCGGTCCTTCTTTTTTAAATCTTCTAACTGCTTCCCATAAATTATTGAATCGGGCGATATCGGAGAATTGTGAATTCGTAATATTCTCACTATGGGGATCCAAGTCTTTTAAGAAAGACCTAATTGACTCTCCGGCGACCCGAACAATTTCGTTAACCAATTTCGAATCAAGCATTGTAGTGCTGGACTGGTCATTTTTCTTGATAACTCGATTAAGAATACGTGCAACTTGATTGGTGTTGTAGACAACTCTTTCTTCCCATATACGATATAGCTTTTCATGATCTTCGCGACTAGCATCCACAACTTCAATTCCGCGACTCTCTAAAAAGTTTTGATCTTCATCTGTAAAAATAAAAGGAACTCCTGGAATCATTTTCGTTATCTTAATTCTCCCATCCTCTATTCCTTCCTGTGCCTTTTTACTCCAATAATTTTTATTAAAAAATATGGCCTTTACTTGATCGAATACATCACGATCCCCGATCGCCACTTTATCCAATTCCGCTTGTCCAGATTCATTTAATAGATATCTCTTAGACTTTTTTAACTTCGCAAGATATATGCTCCACACCTTTTGTGGGACATTAGGCATAAAAACATGCGTAATAATATTCTCAATGCTAAAATCAGGTCTTCCTTGTGCGGCCTGAATAGAGCGTTCCATTAACAAAAAGATTTCCTTTAAACTTAATTTTTCCATCTGTAATTCTGTAATAACTTTAGGGAAATAAAAGGACATGACTCCCGCACCCTCATTTTTTCTCCATTGCAATACTTTCTTTTCCATCTCTTCAACTATTTCTACCGGCATTAAATTAACTAAAGTGCTGTCAAATGGGCTACTCATCCCCATAATAAGAGCCCTTTTCGCATTTTTAATTGCATTCACAGCGTCTGGATTCGCCTTAGGGAATCGATTACGGTTCAAATCTTGATTACTTACGGCTTTTGAATCCTCTGTTTCCTTGAGGACCAGCTGATATGGTATTGCCTCATAGGAATCTTTCCCTTCAACAATTTTATACTCCTCTTTTTCATTAGCAAAATTCAAGTGACCGACAATCTCCTTAACTATCTCTCCTTTCCGATCCCTGCCTTCTAATTTCATCGCGGAAACCGCATCTTCAAAACTAGCAGGCAGAGCAAAAATCCTTTTTAATCCTAGGATATAATGAATCTCTCGAGAGGCGTGTGTCGCATTAAGTTTTTCACCCTTTTTGTAGTCAGGATTAAAAGCAATAATCAATGCTAATAATAATAAATTTTGTACACTGGTCACCTGCTCTCTGATACCCTGCAAATACCCTTTGCTAATCAATTCTCTGTCAACAAATCTGGCTGCTCCCCTTAAGTTAACTACAAACTCTTGCCAATTATCGGGTTTTATTAAATTTTCATTTTTATAAACTTCCTGTATCCTCTTTTCAATCACTTCCTCAAAAGTATGGTCCTCAGGGACAGTAAGACGATTTTTGTAGGTATAAATTAGATCCTTAACAGCTTCACTATTTTCGGGCTTATCATCCGATTCCCACAAATTTTCTGGATCTTCCTTCGAAAACCAATTGGTATCAGTAATGGTCTGGAAAGACAGAACTGTCATAATGTCTCCCGGCGACAATACGTGAGTTTTGTATCTGCCCCTGACTGCATCGGCATCCTTTTGTGATGAACCGCCTCTATCCCAGGTAGATGTTATGTTTACGCTACAATGACATCGATCATCAAAATCATTCTCTTCATGCTCCTTGACCCAGCGTAGGCTTCTGCCGATAGTACCCGAATTGAATCCTCCTCCCCCAATGAAAATATAATCGGCGGGTGTCTTTTCAAACGAAATTTGATATCGCCTTCTTAATAAGAAGTTATCAATGGTATTCTCTATTCTATTTAAATTAATTACACCAATCACGATCACGGTTGGTGATATTCCGGTTTTTTGAGATTCTTCGATTAAGGAACCATAAAATTCATATAAACTTTTGCTTGGATATTTGTTCTTCCACAATGATTTCAAATAAATGAGATTTTCGGCAAAAATCTCCATAAGCTCATGTAGTCTTTCATCCTTCTGCCATGACCGCGTTAAGGAAAAATCAGAATATTCCTTTGCTTGCCGGGCATATTGGAAAATGGGATCAGCGATCTCGTTTTCATTTTCTTCTCCAATGCTTTTTAAAACCTTATAAAATTTTTTCCTTAACATTGACTGCAAGTAGTTATTTTGTCGATCCGGGGACAGACTCAAGAAAAACAGAACTTCTTCAATATCCAAAAATAATGCCTCAACCGCCTTTTGTATTGATTCATTCGGCCTAACAGCATGCCAATCAAAAGCCCTTAGGAATTTTTGAGTAACATAATCGCTGTTTTTTAAGTCTTCATACTCAAGAGGTAAAATATCTTTTTGGGGCTCTAATTTTGATACCTTCCTGTTGGAGATCCGAATTTTTAATTTACTCAATCTCTCTTTTTGATGTGGGTAGCGATTACGAATAAATGCCCACGCCCGCTCATAACCCATTGTCAAATTATCAATTCGATTGGGATCAACGTGTCTTTCCAGCAAAATTTCCTTTATTTCTTCTAAAGCACCTTCAATCGGCAAGAATTTTAAACTTATATCCAATTCCTTAGGATGCAACGGATAGGTTTTATACGGCCTCATATTTAAGTATTCTTTGAGAAGTAAATTTTTTAAAGCGTCTGTTTTTTCATATTCAATTATCTTCTCCACCAGCCATTCCGGCTTATGGTCGAAGATTTCTTCAACGGTGCCAATTTCCCTTTTTTGCATAAGGAATTCCTCTAAAGGTTGAATTTTTTCCATAAATTTCCATTGCCCGCGGAATTTTATGTGATGAGAATCTTGCTTTAATTTCGCGGATAATGCAGCCAACCGAAAGATTCTGTTAAATTCCTGATCTTCCGGATAATATTCTTCCATTATCTGTTCAGGGATATTTATCCTTCTCCCGCTCTCGAGATCACTGACTAAATCTTGTGCAACTTTCTGTAAAGGCCATGTGGCAGTTAAGCTTAACGCAAATTCGCTGGTAACCCTGAAATTCTTTGCATATTTCTCGAGCTGTCTCAGAAATCTTCTGTGGTTCTGGTCGTTTAAGAATTCTTCCGTATATTTTCCATCTTGAGCCACACGTTGAAGCGCATGGGTAATAGAAGATCGTCGTTTTCTTAATTCATCCAAAAGTTCTCCATAGACCCTATCAGCTTCCATTTTTAATGTCCCGCAAAATGAGCTGTTTAATGAAGAATGCAACCATGAAAAATATGGTTCTTTCAATTTTCTGTCCTGTAATTCCTGTTCAAGTAATCCTGTTACAACTTCATTAAATGGGAATGAAACATTCATGATCCCGTTAAGCTTCATAAATGCATCAATCCACTCTCTTATAGATTCACTTGATAATTCAAGTTCCCTACTTACTCGTAGATAATGGTCAATAATTTCAACCCACTCCTGATATAGACTTTCCAATTCCTCAATTCGCTTGTTTCTGAATTCTTCCCGCCATTTATGAATATTTTTAAAATCAACCTGATATATTTTTCCTTGAATTCTGTCCTGCCCTTCCTCAATAGGACTTAAACTGGCAACTCTAGCTACCCAGTCGTGGCTTTTATCATGAATGTTTTGTAAGAAAAAACTTGTGGGCTCGTTAGGTTTCCCAATCCATCTTTTTCCATCACCGTCTTCAATTGTTTGTCTGCCTTGTTTAGCACCGTTCCAATGTTCCTCCTCGGTTACACTATCGAGACCTAGATAATGGGCTGGTATTTGATCGGGTCGATAAAAACAGGACGCATGTACTTTTCCTAAATAAACTCGTTTAAATACAGCATCAATTGTTATTGTTCGACCCTCATATTGTTTTAATACATTTATCGCATTAGAATTTCCTACGATCGCCGGCTTGCCTTGTTCCCGAGAAACAACAGCTGTATGATTCCCAGGTCCGCCGATTTCAGTAACCATACCTGCAGCCAATCCCATCGCACGTTCCCATACACTGGTTGTATTTGGGGCGACCATGATATCTCCTGGCCTTATTTTTTTATCAGCGTCTTCAACTGAGTAAACAATGCGGACAATTCCAGTCGCCACTCCCACCGATCCTGTAATGCCACCCTCCAGTATTAAAGGAAAATCCTTGGCAGCTTTCTTGTCGATAGCAACCAATAATGATTTCCCTCTACTCCAAACTGTTTCGGCTCTCGCTTGGGTGAAAATAACTTCACCATCCTTTGTTATTGCATATTCGGTTTCAATATATTTAATATCTTTCATTCTGCTCTTGTAATATTTATCGATAACCCTGAGTTGAGAAGCAATTTGTCTGGCTTCCCTAGACCCCATAGCAAATCGACTCTGCTCTTCCGCCGAATTTTGAACTATAACATTTGTCTTCTTTCGGGGGTCGTAAGCAAACCTAACTCGCTTTTCACCCAACCGGCGCTTAAGAATTGTTTCTGTTTCTGAGTCAACAAGCCATGTATCTGGAGTAACATTCCCGGACACTTCAATTTCACCAAGACCGTAAGTATTATTAATACTGACCATGGGAAATCCTGTTTCGGGATCTACAGAGAAGGCAGTACCTGCTGATTGGGCATCAATCATTTCGAGAATTAAAACAGCCATTTTAGTTTTACCATGCGGAATATTATTCTCATTACGATAATTGATAACATTAATATTATAAGTAGATGCCCATACATTCTTTACAGCTTCTATAACTTGTTCCTCACCTATTTGATTGAGATATGTCTTATATTGACCGGCAAAAGAAGCATGGGGCATATCTTCAGCCGTTGCGGAGGAACGAACCGCTACCAGCATATCTTTGTTTTTTGAGCTTAACTGTTGATAAGCGGCAATAATGGAAACGCGAAGATCTTCCCTTAAATGTCCGGAAATTATCCTTTCCTTTATATTTTTAGCAATCTCGGCCAAATCAGCATCAATCCGTATCATGCCAGAAAATATTCTCCAGATTTCAGATAATATTTTTGCAACAATAGTTAATTTCAATATTCCCTCAAAAAAATAACTAATAAATTCGTGTGCCTTGGATAAACTCTTGCGCAAACTGGACAATCTCTCTAAATCAGCAATCGATTCTTCCAAATGGATGGACTTTAAATAACGATCAAATACAGCCGTTGAGATTACAAATCCTTTCGGCACCTTAATCCCTGGGATATTCATCAATTCTTCTAAATTTGCGGCCTTGGCACCCAGCAACTCATTCCTATCGGAGGAATCCCAATCTTTTAAAGCAGAGAGCCAGACGATTTCTAAACTCTGCTTAGTCCGAATTTCTTTAGGCAATCTTGCAATTTCTTCGGAAGGTAAATAAACGAGATTAAGAAGATGATGTATAGCTGTTATAAAAATGAAGAAAAGAATTAGAAATCCAATACTTTGAAATGAGAGGAAAAAGAAAGGAAGTGTATTGACAACAGATATGAATAATATCCCTCGCCACGGCGGCGTCTGGGGCATGTTTTTTGTGCGCAGAAAATGCAAAAGGAAAAACGTCGACCAGGTGATCGCGGTTGCCCAAAGCGCGCCGAAGACCGTCATCAACCACAGATTGATGATCCAGAAAATCACCTGCTCGATCCAGGCCTGATGTTCCAGTAAAATTCCCATCTTCATCAACAACCAACTCAGAGCCGGAATCATGCCGGCCCCGCTGCTGTTGGAAGCAGGGCCTGCCCCTTGAATTTGCTGAGAAGCCAATGGAATAATCTCTTCATTTTCGACTCCCTCATGCATCCAACGTGTCTCATGTCCAACTTTGATTCTATCAACGCGCAAAATCAAATTTTCAACTGTGATATCCTTAAGTTCATCAGCCCTTTGTTTTAAAATCGCTAATGTCTTATCATCAACGTGATCCAAAATCCGCATCAAAGTAATAAGTATAACTACTTTCGGTTGCTTATTTTTTATCTTAGGCGTCACCTCAATAGCACGGTCATAAAATTCCTTCCTCAATTTAAACAAAGAGCCGTCATCGGTTAGAACAGCAATGACTCCTCCGTCGTTCCCGAATCGTATCCCTTCTAATTTGAGATCAAACTCTTTCGTTTTGTTGACAACATCACGCAAAATTTCGATAAGTCCTTGCCGTTCTTCAATAGTAAGCTCATTATTAGGATCATCGAAAATCTGCGTGATTCCCAAATCCTGCAAGATCTGAACAGAGATATGCAAGGAATCTAAATCAGCTTGATAAACGGCCAAATCCGGTGGCAAAATAGAGCGAATATCGGAACTGATCTGAAGCAATCTCTGAGCTACTTTTTCTGGCAATGGAGCGCCAATGTAGGCCGAATAACTATTGGTCTCAACAGGTACAGCGGTTTTAACCGGAAGGTTACTGTGATCAATAAGTTTTAATGAGCCATCCACTTCTTTCTCAAATTTCCCACGGAGAGCATTTTGCTTCTCGGGATCAATTCCCTTCGTTTTAAACGACTGATAAATGTCTTCATAGATTTTCCGATTTTGCTCGGTGGGAGAAGTGGAAGAAATCGAGGAAGCCGGGGCTGGTGATGACGGTGACGCTGAAGGAGGCGGTGCTCTTTCTAAGAAATCATGATTTAATCCTAAAATACGCAAGGCATCTTCAGGCGTATCCGCAATTTTGACGAGCTCCATATCCCCGGGAGAAATCACCTGAGGATCGTGCCCTTCAAAAACCTCTTTCATCTTCTTCAAAATCGGCGCCCAGAATTCCCGACCAACCAAAACAATGGGTTTTCGACGGATCTTTCCTGTCTGCATCGTTGCCACGATATCAAACAATTTATTCAATGTCCCCACACCTCCGGGTAAAAGCACATAACCGCGGGCATCGTAAGTTAAAAGCAACTGATGAATCGAATCATCGGTGGTTAAAACTGTATTATTAGGAAAATTCTCAGCTAAATAATTTTCCTCCGAACTCCAAGGCCGATCGCCGTTCCATCTAAACAAAACTGTTTGTAAAATATTTTCCTTGTGCATGGATCTTGCAATCTCCAACGTTGCATCAAAAACAAGGCCACGACTGCTAATGCGCACCGCCATATCCTTTTTCATCATGGCGGAGAGGATTTCTTGAAATCTTCCCACAACCTCTCTTCCATAAGGATGATCTGCAGGATGGCCTAAGATCACTATTCCACGAGGCAGTTTATTCAATTTATCCAATCCATCCTGCATTTCCTTAACGGCTATTTTCGTTTCAGCCTGATTGGTTTTGGCAATATAACCTTCTTGGGACAATCGCAACATATTATCCAAGGCTTCATCAATGGAATCCGTAATTACAGGCCACATTCGAATCTGATCAGTCATCCCGGCCATTTCCCAACTTTCGCGTAAAGCATTAATCAAAGGCTCGTAAAAATCTTTCCCTAAAAGCACCACCGGCCGCTCCCGCCGCCAAGTTTCCATAATCTCATCCCAAGTTCCCAGCCCGCCAGACAGAGCAATAATCCCCAGACTCTTCAAATGCAAAGCTAATTTCCTAAAAACAAAATGGCTAAAATTAAAAACGATCTCCATAAATTTACTGGTGAACTGTTCGAATGGTAAAACAATTCGTATCGCCTGCGTCTTAACGGCATCGATCATCTTTTTAATAATCTTAAGTGTCTTTTGTCTTTCCAAAACATAGCCCTCCGCGGGACCTTCCATGTGACCTGGTCCCCCGCCGCTGCGCGGGACTAAACCTTTGCGCTGGATGGCCCTCCCCAAATTCTTACCTACTTCATATTGGACGGATCCTCGAGCAATTCGAGCGCTTCCAAAGACGACTACAGCCGACACAAATTTTCTACATGCCTCCCAAACGCGCCAACGTTCTTTTGTTAAACGCTTTTTTACTTCTTCCGGATGTTCATAAAACCGATACTCTTTGGCTTGATTGACAGTCCACATCAATTGTTCATAGGAAATATCGGGATTGGCAAACCAAATCTCTGCTAATTCTTGGGACGGGTTCGTATCAAAGACACTGCTGTCATCGGGATTGATGGAGATACTGATTTTTTCTTTGAAAAATCTTGTGGCAGTATGGTCCTTATAATCACTGTAGGCCGGAGAAATCGTGATTTGGCTGGTGGGTTGAAGCTCCACGTGAATGCCTTTTTTCCTAATGAGATCAAAAATTTCACCTTGCAGTTGTTTTGCTTCTGCTCTCTCTTTATTACTGATACCCAAAATTTTCTTACGATCATCAAAATCAAGACCTAAAACTGTTAAATGTGCTAACCGTTCCACATCCAACTCAATCTCTTGTTTGATCCTTCGAAGCACGGCCAGATACTCTCCATTCTCCCATGTCTCTCCCATATGCGAAGAACGCTTTAAGCCCATCATTTTGACTTTCCTTAAAATTGGTGAACCCACCCAATTAATATAGCCTGTTTCAATACCGACGCTGCTCACACCGCCAATGCGTTTACGATAAATGGGCTGTTCTTTTTCGAATTGATTCAAATCCCGTTCAAATTGATGAACCTCTTGTTGGGCGTTTTTGCGAGCCTCATAAGCAAAGATCAAACGTTCTCGGATATCTTCATCGGTTGTCAAATTGCCTTTTTCAAGTATGATCTGCCGTCGAATTTCTTCAAAGGCTTCATTAAATTCCTTACGAACCACTTTTTCTACCACATCATATAAAGCATAATCGGATTTGATCACTTCCTCCAAGATCTTATCCTTAACTTGGCTCAAAGACATTCCATTGAAGGATTTTAAAATATCCTTTCGAATACTTTCATCTTTAACTTTCTCTAAGACTTCCCTTAAATGATGTTTACGGAACGCCTTCAAAACGGAAACATTGATTTGACCGCCGGTTTCTTTTTCTGCCTTGACCAATTGTTCGATCAACATGCCAAAGGAAGTCCCGTGGTAATCGGTGATCTCAATGTCGCGCAGGTTATCCTCGC
>JAHFGK010000001.1:0-13185 GCA_023247475.1 Candidatus Omnitrophota bacterium | reverse complement strand
TTAAAATTCCTTTGCGGATAAGTTCGTAACGGAAAACCGGCTGTTCGTCAATCCGTGCGTCTGTCACGGATTTAATAATGGCAAACTTCATCTCAAAATCATTCCAATTCATTGTGCGTTCTCGATAAGTGATATACTGCTTCAATCGTTCAACCGTTTGTTCAAAATCAATTGCATCCCGAACCAAAGCGACATCTGTCTGAATCCCCAATCGCACCCGGAACTGACGATCTGCTTCTTCTTGCGAGATCGTATTTGGATCAAGTAGATTCTTCTGTAGATCCAGAGCCGGCCGGTTTGAGGCTAATGTCAGGACGAATCTGCGTCGCGCTTCTTTGCGGGCTTGAGCTCGTTTCTCCTGCTCTAGCGGTTCAAATGTAGCTTCCTCTTCATCGCCGTCATCCAATAAATAACTCAAAAGATGTTCGGCAAACATCATTCCTGAAGAATGTTCGTGCAAAACAGATTTGGGAACGGTACGCATATAACCTAAAACCGCTTCTTTAAATCCGGGATTCGTTGATCTCGTTTTCAATTTTGTAGCCAATTTTCTTAGAGTCAGTTTGGGATGCGAGTTTAAATGTTTATTTATCTTTTGAACATACTTGTCCAGATTTCCTTTCGATTCAGAAATGGTCAACACCGCATCGGGATGACGGAGGTTATAAATTGCATGAGTGATGATGTTAAAGACAGCAGCGATGAGGAATGGGATTAAAAATAGTGAAACGTGAAGCGTGGTTCGTAAACCGTAAGGGGTGAAGAAATATTTAGACAGAATGAAAAGGAGAATCGAGATCATGACTCCTAGGACGAAACCTATGGCCGTGGCTAAGCGGATCCGCTTGATTCCCCGAACCCGATGGAACCGCTGCCAGCCGGTCATCTCCCCGTGGTCCTCGAGGAATTTCGCTTTAAGTGTGGCAAAGAGTTCCCAGACCGGGGAAAAGATGATTTCGATGAGGCGTTTCGAAGGTTTCCAGAGACCAAAGGTAAGGAATCTAAAGAATTTTCTTCCTTTCTGGTAAGTGCTCGCTAAAGTGAGGCTTGAGTTTCTTTCCTCAGAAGATGATCCCTCAATTTTTGGTCTTTTGAAATAATGTGTATCCAAATATTCTTGCCATTCTTTTTCGTTTTTATCATCAAAATCTCTTAAAATACCTCTTAACGTAATTGTTACTTCCGTATAACGGGTCTGCTCAAAAAGGAGGAAATTATATGTAAAAATCAAATCATACAATCGTGTTATCCAATTCTTATTTTGGGGCTGGCTGTTAAAATAAATATATAAAGGCACAGCGTGTTTTATTGCTTCTGCTTTGCCTGGCCATGCATAGGTAATTTCATACGTAACCACAGTATTGACAGTGTAGTCATCTGCCGTTGGCCCGTCGCGTTCCTTTTTTAATTCTTCTTCTTTTAAAATAACATAGCCTTGTTGCTGTAATTGAGTTATCGTTGCTCGGAATTGATCGCAGGTGACCGAGATTTTCTTATAATCACCAATGACTTCAATTTCATTGGCAAACCCCACGAATCGCTTTTCTAACGCTAACAGTTTCTTTAAAATACTGATATCACCGATATCTTTTCCTACTTGCTGCCATGCTTCCCTGAGTTTTTGATCACTTAAACCCTCTTTTCGCGCTAAACGGAACCATTCTCGAGCTTGTTGACTTATATCTGATTCTTGTTCTGGTAGTCCCTGTTTTATTGCCGGTAAATCTTTATGAGTCATTTCTTTTGGTTGTATTAATGTTATCCATTCAGGAAATGTTAAACTGATTTCCTCTAAATTTGCCAGCCAATATTCTTTTCCTTCCCTAACCCCTAATTTTCTAAAACTAAAATCGTTGTAAAGATTTTTGACCAATTCGTTTCTCTGGCTAAGAATATATTTCCCTACCAGATACTTGCCTCCTTCTTTCTTCATCTGCCTTATCACATGAGCCATCAATGCCTGCTCAATTGTCAACCCTATAGCCCGACAACTTAAACAGAATTCATCAACAAACCAGGCATTTTGATTCCTTTTCCCCCTGCGCAAAATCATCAGACCAACTATCCCATGATTACCAAACTTATCGATCAGCTCCAGGCTAAATACCCGGAAATGTTTGGAATACGTGTCGTTCAGTAATTTTTGGATTACGTCCTGGGTTAGCCTTGTCCCTGTCAAATTGAATTGATTCGTTCGCTGAGATATCTGAGTGAGTCGGGGAAGATATGTTAAATTCTCTCTTCCTTCCCGGAAAATGACTCTCATTCCCAAAGAACGATAATAACCTTCTAAATGTGTAGCCTCTGTTCTTAATCTATCTCTCTTTCTTTTGGCTTCGTATAGTTCTGTTCTTCTTTGGTCTTCTTCGGTTACACTTTTCTTGGCAAAGATGTTCTCTAATTCTTGAATCAACTTTAAAATTTCCCTGCGATCCTTTGGAAAATCTAAGACTAAAACCTCCGGCAGTTGTTTTCTAATGAGGTCGCGTTCATGAGGGCTGTCATCAATAAAAACCAAACTGCCTGCGGCTAAGTTTAACTCTTGAGCTATTTCTCTTAGGTTCGCTGCTTTATTCTGCCAATTGGCTTTGATAATTATGAAATCTTCCCTTTTTAAAATCATATCAGGATGTTTATTCAGGACATTTTCAACATCTTCTAGATTATTTTTACTGTTAATAGCAAGAATAATTCCTTGCCCTTTAAGTTCTTTAATCTTGCTTTGGAAATCCAGATAAGCCCTGGGAACTTTTATGCCTCCCATGCCATCCTCACCCACAATGCCCTCCCAAAGAACACCATCACCGTCCAAAACCAGAACTTTTCTTTCCTCTGAGTTTATATAAGCCCGCAAACTTTCCTTACTGCCTATGCGCAAACTTAAGGTGGGGTCAACTCGTAATTTTGAGGCAAATGATCTAATAAAATTGAATAAAGCCGTTTCGTTGTCAAAAAACTCTTTGTAAAAATAAAACACAGGTTGTTCTATCACCCAAGCGTCGGTGGAGTAACGTACTTTCCCTCCAAATTCCCTACATGTCCCGATAAACTTAAAAACCGTTTGATATTTTGAAAATATTTCTGAAAAGTTTTTCTCTATCAGGAGCATATCTATAAAATCCTCTGCCCTGGAAATCACCCCAGCGATGACCGACAGACTCTTCATTAAATTCACGTCTAAGGTTTCTTCTTTTTTAATCTTTGATCTTAATTCTCCTATTGCTTGAATCACATCTTCTTTTGTTATCTTTCCTTCAAATCTCAACTTCTCTACTGTCTGATTAATGATTATCCGGGATTGTGCATATCTTAAGTTAGGCACTAGCTCTTCCTGATTCTCATTTAACACACCTCCTTCAATTGGAATACGCGGGTAAAGATATTCTATTCGTGCGACTTGATCAATTAATGACTCATAATCTTCGGGGATTGACCGCGGCCCATTATCCCTACCCTTAACCGTCAACGGTGCATCAGGATAACGGAGGTTATAAATTGCATGAGTGATGATGTTAAAGACAGCAGCGATGAGGAATGGGATTAAAAATAGTGAAACGTGAAGCGTGGTTCGTAAAACGTAAGGGATGAAGAAATATATAGAAAGAATGAAAAGGAGAATCGAGATCATGACTCCTAGGACGAAACCTATGGCCGTGGCTAAGCGGATCCGTTTGATTCCCCGAACCCGATGGAACCGCTGCCAGCCGCTCATCTCCCCGTGGTCCTCGAGGAATTTGGCTTTGAGGGTGGCAAAGAGTTCCCAGACCGGGGAGAAGATGATTTGGATAAATCTGCTCGAGGGTATCCATCGACCGAAAGTAAGGATACGAGCGATCTTTCGGGCGGCTGTGTAAGTGCCGGGCAAAGTCAATGTGCGCCGGAGTTCTTCCTTATCATTAGGATTCTCGTTCATCTCCCTCATCTGACTTTTACGATAATTCGCATGAACCATCGAAGCAACAGCCTCATAGGCTTCGAGCATGCTTTGAGGTGATATTATTTTAAGATGCTCTGGTTTCCAGGCAATGTCCTCTCCTGTTCCTAAATCGGGAGCAGCAGAAACAAAGGGCAGTGTCGTGCCAATCAAATAGGTGATGTTAATCCCGGCTATGTTCGGTGTTTCTGATAAACGTCCTTGAGCGCTTAAGGCTTTAAGGATAGTGGCCGCAATTTCCGCTTGATCTTTATACATGACAACAAACGCGCGCACACCTTTACGATAGGATTGAATAAAGGCCGTATCATCGGGAATAGGAATCGTAGCCCCTTGTGCATCGGTTTGATGAATGATTTGAACTCCTGCTGCTTTAGCTTGATCAATCGCCTTGCCCACAAACCGGACGTCACTTTCACCGAACTTCCCACCTTCACCGGAGTGAGGGTTGATGGAAAAAACAATGAACTTAGGTGCTTGGTTCCCTTGACTTATTTCAAACTGATTTGCCTTTTGAAGTGTTGTCTTTACATCTGTCATGGTCTGCTCTGTATCAAATGTTTCTACAGCCTTCGGAGTGGGTTCATGATTGACCAAATAAAATCGCATGCCTTGTCCTTCTATCATGCGGACTCCTTGTTCCTCAACCTGCCATTGAGGCAAAGTAAATTCTTCATAGCCAGCTGCCAATTGTTCTTTGTCCATTTTTTTCGCTGGGTCAATCATGGCCGCTAACTGTTTGGCCAGAATATGTGTGACTCCGTGCGTTATCCCAGCAACAGCATCAACCCTTTCAAAAATCACCCTGGCCGTAGCTTCTGCTGCGGAAACAAGATGAACTTCACCGATATTTTTATTCTTGGCCTTAGCAGCTTCAATTCCTTTTGCCAAACGCTCGTTGATCTCTTTAACTTTTCCATGATCAACCTCGCTTACAGGAGAAAGATCCTGATCCACGGCAATAACAGCGATGCGCGGATTAGGCTTATCAATAAATCGTTCAAAATAATCCTGCAGGCTAACAATCGCTTCGGTAACATCTTCGGATTTGACATTTAAGATGGCTTCTTTAAGGCTCTGATGCACACGGCCGACGATAATCACTTTAAGATCTTTATGCCCGAGGATCATGAGCACTTTTTTCGCTCCTTGGATATTATCGCGCAGTGCCAAAGTCATACTGTTAAAGCCGGCAACGACTTTCTCGAGACGTTCTTTATTAACAGAACCGCGCACCCATCCGCTGATACGTCCTTCATTGGCGAGAGCATAAATGCGATTGTGAACTTCGCTCGTTAATTGGGCGGAGGCAATTTCTTTATCTGAGCTTTTACTTTCAACATCAACATGAAGCAATGGAATCGTTTGCGGCCGATACCGAACATCTTCGGGATTATCGAACACTTCCACCTGCCAGTTAAAAGCGCCGATAAACTTCAAGGCCTCTTCTATGACTTCCCGGTTGCCTACGACAAGAGGACGACCGGCATGCATGATTTCATCATAATGACTTGTGAAAATTTGAGCCACATTGATGGGCGCAACACCTAATGGGTCTCCCATGGAAAAGACAATCGGTTTAGGTAATCCGGCATTAAAGAAGTCAATAATGAATTCGGGCTTCCCAAAACCTCCCGGCTTTGAAACAACAACCAATCCGTGAGCCGGGCCTCCGTGAACCAATCCCCACGGAATGCCCGCGGCAACTTCTCCTCTTGCATCTACGCCCAACGCATTGATTCTTTTCTTGAAGAATCCAAACGTTTCACCGCCGGAGACTAAAAGTGATGTGATGGAAGATAGAACTTCCTGATCATTGATGATATCCAAGAGCGCATGCACAATGGCTTGGGATTGGACGAGATCAAGTGAGCGGAAATCCCTCGTTGATGCAAGAACAATCGGACGATTTCCTTTAAGCGCTTTAATGAGATTGGCCCGATCTTCGGCTAACCACTTACCGCCTTTTAGCACTGAGTCAACATTGAGTTCCAATGTTAATATGTGGCTTCCCAATCTTTCTTGAGCAATTTTCAGTTGGTTGGTTGTGTGGTCATTGATACTGCCAATCAAAGCCATCGGCGCGCCTTTTTTCTTTAGCGGCGAATATTTTTCTTGAGGGAATTTTTGGGGAGCCTCTTTTCCGGTTAAATTTCGATGGCTCATCGTCGCTTGAAGGAATCCGGTCGCCCCTACGCTTAAGACTCTGCGGCCTTTTCTCTCTAAACGGACCGCTGCTTGGGCAATAAAACTAAGTTGCTCATTTTCAACAATGTCCGGAATGACAACAGTAACATTTTTGGTTAAGTGTGTTGCAAGAAACTCTTCAACAGCTCGTGTTCCTTTTTTCACCTTAGCAATTGGTATGTTAAGGATTTGCTCTATCGGAATATTCAATTGAGAACTGACAAATTCCCGGAGATTCGAAGTTGTAATAGGTGTTGGTGATTTCTTGGGATAAAAACTTTCATGAATGGGAATCTCTTGGTTATTTTCCCTGACATAGTGCACACCGTCTCTCGTCACTCGCCCCACTCTTGGATAAGCGGGAACAAAAAACATAACATCATACTTTAGCCTTTCCAAGAGCCCGGTAAAAACATGAGGAATACCGCGAATAGTGGAATCAATCTTGACATCCGGAAGTTGTTTTAAATCGCTGAATAGATCAGCTAATCTTTGATTAAGCTCGTTCGCTTGAGCAAAAGGAATTGCCCGGGTATTGGTACTGATAACCGCTCCGTACCCGAGTGGCAGTTTTTTATTTTTTAAAACCTCAACATCACTAATAACGATCGCGAATTTTCCGGAAGTCTCTCGGATGGCCAAGGCCATTTCGGATGCGCCGGTATCATCATCGGCAATAACGATCCGCTGAGAACGCTCAATGTCTTCCTTAACTTTTTGTTCATGCTCCTCTTTCCATTGATAAACGGCCTGCATGCGTCGGTCGCGCTCGGCCGTATATTTTCCGACTTCTTCTTTACGTTGGGTATCTGTCCAACCGAGTTGACTGCCAAGGATTTTCGAGGCTTCTTCGATTTTTTCATCGGACGAGATAAATATCTCGCCGCCGTGACGGAACATCAGCTGAGAAAAACTCATTAACATACTGTATTCCACCAGATGTTGAATATGTTTCCCTAACTCAACAGGATTATTCGGATCAAATTGGCCCGGTTCACCCGGCACCTCCAGATACTCATCGCCTTCAATACTGATAACTCGATCCTTTTTTGTTGTGGATTTTCTTGAGCCCTTGCCCAGGACCTTCACCAATTTATCCACCAAATGATTCCCTCCCCGCAAAAGATCAGAGAGTTTTACCCCAGCCATATGCCACATGCCATTGTCTTCGGTGTATCGAATCAAGTGTTCACGCGATGATTCATAAGGCGTCTTTGCTTTTGACGCTTCAAAAAGGGCCAAAGGCCGGATACCGGAATCGCTTGTTAGAACATTTTCAGGAGTAACTTTATGATCAGGGAATAGATAATTAAATTCCTCAACCAAATCATCAATCTCTGCTCGGGTAATAGCTGCCGCGCCTGGTATTTTGTCTTTGATTTGAGTTGTCCCCAGGCGAACATATCTCACGCCGGCAACCTGACGGGGAACAGCCTGTTTGTGTTCTCCTTTCGTTCCAGGCAGAAGAACCATTCGATCAAGCCACTGCGCAGGTGAGATATTAAGATGTGAGCCAGCGACCAACTTGATTAGAGGTTCAGGATCTTTCACCCCGGGCTGTCTTGATAATTTCTGCGTTTGATTCATCCACGGACCGCTGGCGTTGATGAGCTGTTGGGTTTTCACCACGATGATTTCATCGGAAAGACGGTTGTGCAAGGTCACTTCGTGATACCCTTCTTCTTTATGAAATTGATGGCCTTTGAACTCGACGAAATTGATTGTCTTGGCCCCATGATAATAGGCATCTCTCATAAATCGCATGACAAAAGGAGCGTCCCTGGTCCAGGCATCATAGTAGTTGATCAAGGCAATCAGTTTGGGGTCTTTCTGACTGAGGAAAGGATATTCCTTGAGCGCTTTCTTTCTTGCTGTAAAGAGTGTCCGCAATCGCGACAATCGTCCGTCAAGAATCAGGTAAATAATAATAACGATCGCGATACCCAGAACCCAAACCCGGTCAATAAAATATCCAATCAATTTCGCCCAGAATCCTGATCTTCTTTTTGCAAAGATTGGAATGATGATCTTAATCGGCTTGGTCAATTCCGGGATAACGGTCTCATAGACCCTGCGTTTTCTCGAGTCACCGAAGACAAAACTTAAATTCAATTTGGCCTCGACAAAGTCAGGCCACTTCCATACCCTAACTTTTTTCCCGTTAATCTCCTTAGTTCCCCTCACCCATAAGGCCCGGAAGGCCAACCCAATATATCTTCGTCCGGCATGAATCATGCTGGAGGAAAGACCTGATGTGCCTTGAGCAAAATCACCCATTTCCGCCAGGACAACGTCTTTGAATCCCCGCCGCATCGCGACATGAGCGACACCGGCACCGGCCGCTCCGCCGCCGATAATCAGCAGCTGATGAAGCTTCTCTGGATTGTCCTTTAACTCATCCCACATTTTTTGCCGTTCATGATGTGACCATATCTTGGATTGATTTTCTTTTTGCTGTGTTGGATAGTCGTATTTTTCAACTGTCAGCGGTGCGTCAGAATGGCGGAGGTTGTAGAGCATATGAGTCCGGACATTGAAACCCGCCGCCAAAATAAACGGCAGAATCAAAATGATGATCTGCGAAAATAGCAAAGCCAAAATTAATACAGAAGATAATGTAGTGGGTGCGTAAACTCGTAAGAAAATATTTAAAAGGAAGATGATCGGTGAGAGCCATCGCGAGATTCGTGAACCTAACCGCCATCCGTGGTTTGTTTCGGATCTGATCCATTCAATCCCCCCCTCACGTAAGCGACGCTGCTCAACGGTCATCTCCCCGTGGTCCTCGAGGAATTTGGCTTTTAGCGTGAAGAAAAGCTCATAAACGGGAGAGAAGTATTTCTCGATGAAACGATTTGATGGTATCCATAAACCAAGCGTCATCACCCGGAAAAATCTTCGTCCGGTTTCATAAGTACCGGGTAGGGTCAGGACTTCTGCGGATCCTCCAGGAGAATGTACATCAGGAATTATTGATTTCCGTTTTTGTTCAACATGTAAAACCAAATTATAAATTCCTTGAGATGCGATTCTCTTTAGCTCTGCAGTGGGGTGTTCAAATTCATCAATAGCTTCTCGATACTCAAGGGCATAATAATTCAAGAAATCAACAGCTTTATTAACGCCTCCTTTGATATATTTGATCAAATTATAAATGGCCCCTTCCGGGAAAACGATCCCGCGTGTATCCACGAAAAACTCATACAAATTCTTAGCTGCGATTTCCTTGCCATCCGGACCTTCAGAGAAATTTTCTTTGGAAAGTGGCCCAATCATTGGTTGCTGATTAATAAGAACAATCAATTGTCGCTCTTTCTTTTGTCTGGCCATGGGACTCAACAATCTTAAGATCTCATTTTGATGATCGGCAAACCAATTGCGAATCTCACTTGCAATATATTCCTTATCCGAATCATCCCCTTTGACATCAAGGATAAAAATAATCCCCCCCAACAAAGGATAACCATAATTTTGAGAAATATTCATCATGACCTCGGAATCGTAATGATAAATCCTGACAATCTCTTTGACCAAGTCCTTCAACTTCTCTAATCGTGCGTGCAAGGCTCTTCGGATATTTTTTCGTGCCTCTTCTGATTCCAAAATTTTCTCTTTTTGATGAGGGACATCGATGCGCTTAACTTCGGCAAGGTATAATCGACGTTCTTTACTGGCATGACCCTGGATTTCCAAAAAGGCATCCAAGTCAACAAAACGATACCCTCCTTCCATTGCAATCCGCGGTTCAAGCCTTAATAAACGCACATCACCTCCAATCAGCGTATTATAAAATCCTTGATCAAGATGCACCGATTCATCCAACTGAATAAAGAAATTCTCCAGATCAATTGGGGTATCGCTTCTCACCATCCTCTCTAACAATTTTTGCAAATTAAAATGAGGGATGACTCTTTTCCGAATGACATATTTGAGTTTTTGTTGGTGTTCATTGGTCAATTCATTTTTCGCCCACAGCAAACGCAAAAGAATGATCTCGCGCATCGTCAATTCATGATCCGTGTAATCTAGAAATCTGTTGACCATATACTCTGCTGTGTATTGTTCATTTTCCATGACCTCAGCCAAAATCAGATTACTCCATTCATTGTTTGACCAATGAGTCATTAACAAACCCTTAAGACTAAGAAGTATTCTGGTTTTCTTGCGAATTTCATTGCGCTTTAGATGATTTGATTCATCGAAATTGAAATCGAGATGAACAGAAGGTACGCGATAACCTGACAAATCAAGGATTTTATTTTTGGCATCAATGGTCAGTGTATTCCCCCGATCAGAAACAAGGACCATCCGATTAGGCGTAAGTTCTTTGATCATATGGGTCTTTACAACTTGCTGGATGAGATCCTCCATCATTCGCCTTGTTTCGGAGAAATCTTCCTGCGTTAAAAGGGTATATTTTGATTCAATCCATTTCATCACCAATTTGACTTGCGCATAGGGCTTTCGATTTCGCTTATCCAGTAGCGCAACTAGGAAATGGGCCACATTAAAACTCAAAAATCCGAAAAGAATTACGTTAGTCGATCCCATCAGTGAAAACAGCAACAATCCCAAGAAACCGAATATCGTGACCTTCAATAACGTAAGATTAAAGGCCTTGGTCTTAAGTAAAGAAAGTGTCGCCCAAATTTGCTGAGTACGAAGATAATAAATAAAAAGATTAAATGGCAAATGCAGCAAATGCCAAATCAATTGGAATAAGATAAAATTAATAATGTGAAAAAGATTTAAATCAAACGGTAAATCTTGATAGCTGATCCAAAGATAATAAAGCAAAGAAGGCAAGGCATGTTCCAATAATACCGGAGTCACCACCTGCCCCATAAACCAACCAATTTTCTTCCCCTTATCATAGGAGACACCTCGATGAAGCAATATCCAAGTCACAAACCGTTCGACAGCGTTGTACCATCCTTGGAACAATCGTATTCGTGCACCGGGTGTGTCTTCTTCTTCGGAATCTCGAGGTGGTAGAGATAGGTCCCCCGCCTTGGCGCGGTGGGGGTCGGTGGGTCGTGGTTCGTTTAATGAATTAGGAACTTGACTTTTACCCGTTATTCTTTTATTCTTAAGTAGAACCACAAATAAAAGGATCAAAATGATCGAACTCAAAATAATTCTTGAAAAAGGCGAAGACGGATATATCGTGGCCAGCTGTCCGGCCTTAAAGGGCTGTTGGAGCCAAGGCAAGACCGAAGCCGAGGCCATTAAAAATATTAGAGAAGCCATCCATTTATATCTAGAATCTGAACCCAAATCCAGAAGATCTCCCCGTAAGCCCCAGAAAGTTGTAAGACTTGCCTTATGAGTCCCAAGCCGCCTCTTCTTTCCGGCAAAGAAATTGTAAAAGCGTTTGAGAAAATAGGATATTACCGTGTGAGTCAACGCGGAAGTCACATTAAAATAAGAAATAACTCTTCGGAAATAACCCTTATTATTCCTGATCACAAAGAAGTGGACCGATGGACATTGAAAGGCATTTTGAGAGATGCCGAAATTTCGGTTGATGAGTTCAACAAACTTCTTAAATAAACGACTCACACTCAGCCCCCTGCGCAGCCATCCTTCCCTCTTCACTAAATAAGTTAAGTCAATGATCGCCAAGAAGATGATGACAGAAATCATTATCCCCAAACCCAGCGAAGACACGGCCAATAATTCTTCGCCTCCCTTGGCGCGGTGAGAATCAGGTTTAATTCCTTTCATCATGCGATCGTCATCGCTGCTGCTCCCTCTAACAATAGATGCAATGGCTTCTCCTGTTTGCCTCTTCGCCAACATAACCGGCCGATGCTGAGGGAACCCGACCTTGAACATATTTTCATCCCAATAGGCCTTTTTCCCTAATCGGAAAAATTCTCTGGAATTGATCTCAGCAAAATATTTAAAAACAAATGGATAAATTGTATTCGTACTGAAGAATGGAAAATTCACGTGCCAGAATTCCTGCTCATCCCGGTACCGCGGGTGGTGCGCCGTTGAAAGATCACTTCCCCACATGAACGCAAAACCAGCTTCATCTTTTAATAAAGACATTATCCGTTCGAGCATCGTGTCATCATAAATTGCGATGGTATTGATCAAAACGTTATATCCATTGACCAATTCCTGAGGAATATTTTTTTGAGCGTCATAGTTAAAATATGCTTTTACCTTTCTGCTCTTACCATTGAATACAAATTCCAATTCATAAGTACTTCCATTGATCTGCTGAAAGCTTGTAGTCATACTTACTGGTTTTCCAGTTGATGGGTCAATGAGATCCGAGAATTGTTCATTCACTAATGCCTGAAAACCTGAATAATCAATAAATTGGTTCTCCACGGCAATCAATTCGGCAAAATCGGTAAATAAAAGCGGCTCCATAATATTTAGACGAGAACCCGGGTTCCCGGTAAACCCTAAACCAATATAGTAAACCCGCGGTGCGGCAATAATAGACTTAATGGCCCGGGCATGATTGCGTGCAATCTTAATATGGGCACTGGCATTTTCCCTCCCGAATCTTGTAACCCCCCATTCTGCAGCACGATTTGTCCATTCCGTTACATCGACATCTTCCCCAGAAAGAAGGGATGCCCCCACATCGATAAATGGCATACGTTCCCTGACCTTGGAAGCTACATAATCAAACGAATCATAATCGGGGGATGGTTTTGTTTCTTGTCCTTTGGAGGAAAAACGGGGACCGTCCCTTTTCTCAAGAGATTCGATAAGACTCTCCAAATTTATGCACGTTTGTTCTTCTTCATCCTTTTCCATCTCACGGCCTAATCGGGCAAAGGCCAAATGGCCGAGTTCATGGAGAATGGTTTTGGCGAGTTCGCTAAATTGGGCGGGATTCTTGGTGGAATCAAAAACCATCTGAGCGTCTAAGGAAATGGATGTGGATTCTTTCATCTCATAGCCGGTCAAGACATCGAGGTGAGCAGAGTAGACGCTATAAGGTCCGGCTTTATTATGTCCCAACTTTTTGACCAACTTTTCTGCCACTGACAATAATTTTGCCTTGAACGCTTCCTCTTTGATAACTTTCGAATCAT
>JAHFGK010000053.1 GCA_023247475.1 Candidatus Omnitrophota bacterium | reverse complement strand
CCTTCGGCCTGATCATAATTATGTCCTTGTCCATAACGCCCTCCTTCACGTTATGGACTATACCATCTCACTAGGACATTATTATTTTGGCCAATTAGGACATTATCACTTTGGGGTTACAAAAATTTTATGAGAATTTTATGAGAGACAAAATTAATTATGAGATCTTCAGTTATGGACTCCTTAGGCGATACTTCGTTTATTTATTATTTGACCTTAATGAACTAACGGCATCCATAATTTCTGCAGCAATGCGTGGATAGTCATGTGGTTGCAAGAATCTCATGGGTTTGCCAATAGTCACATAAATCGGTCCTGGTTTTAACCTTGGGGATCCGGGAGGTAAAACTCGGTCTGATCCTTCAATAAAAACAGGGACCACGGGGACATCCGCTTTCACCGCTAGGAAACCCGCTCCTAACTCCGGTTTCTTTCCTTCCCCGGTGGAAACGCGTGTTCCTTCGGGAAAAATAACAATCGGACACCCCCTCTTTAATCGTTTAAGTGCTTCCTTAATGGAACGGATGTCCGGTGCATTTCTTCGCACCGGAAAAGCTCCCACCTGGTTTAATAAAAAACCAAAAAATTTGTTTTTAAAGAGCGTATCTTTGGCCACATAACTGAGTTTACGCCGATAGCATAATCCCACCAGCATCGGGTCCAAGTAACTGCGATGATTACTGGCAAAAATAAAACTCCCCTGCCTAGGAATGCTTTCCAAACCGGAAATCTTTAAAGGGAAAAATAACTTACTTAAAATGAAAAAAATATACCAGGCCAAATAATAAATCATGGGTAATCTTAAATTAGAGAAGGTTAATACGTTAAATGGCAGGAAAAATAATCAAAAAAATCTTCACTTAAAAATCATTAAACTCTACTTTAGGACCGATTGACCGTATTTAATCAATTGTTTGGCACGACTGATCGATTTTGCTTCCGAATAGATGCGGACCAAAGGTTCCGTTCCCGAAGGGCGGAACATGAGCCAGCTCTCATCCTCGCAAATGAGTTTGACGCCGTCGAAGTCTTTGACACTAACAACCTTTTTCCCTAAAAGTCTTTTTATAGACGCAACTCGGTCGGGGTCAAAAGGCTTTTTACCCAACTTTAAATCCAACCGTTCATAAGAGTAACGGCCAAATTCCTTTTCCATATCCCGAATAATTTTTTTAATGCTTTTCTTTTCATAAACCATCATTTCCAAAAGCAATAACCCTGCCAAAGTTCCATCTCTTTCGGGAATATAATCCTGAAAACCAATTCCTCCGGCTTCCTCGCCTCCGGTGACGATGCGTTCTGAGATCATGATATCGGAAATATACTTAAAGCCCACGGGTGTTTCATAAAGCTTAAGTCCCAACTTTTTAGCAATGTTATCAATCATGGTCGTTCCACAAATGGTCTTCACCACGCCGCCCGTTCGTCCACGATTCCTTACCAAATGCAAAATTAAAAGTCCTAATATCTTTTGTGGATGAATGAACTCGCCGCCAGCTGTGACCGCCGCAATGCGATCGGCATCACCATCTAAAACCAAACCTAAATCATATTTTTCCTTTTGGACACGTTTTAAGATCCCGCCTAAATATTCCACGACCGGTTCCGGTTTCCCGCCGTCAAACCAAGGATTAATGTCGTCACGCATAACCGTCAATTTAACTTTTGTTCCCTTAAGAACCTCTTTCATCAGGCGGCCGCCGCTGCCGTGCATCACATCGGTGATGACTTTAAAATGTGCATTTTTGATTCGCTTAAGATCGATATAACTTCGAATAAACTTTAAATAATCCTCTTTATAATCGTGAATAACAATCTTTTCTTCTTTTTTAGCTTCTCCTAGGTCCGTCGTTTTAACTTCCGTTTTATACAAATAATCCTCAACGCGATCCGTGATATTTTTTGCGGCCCCGCCACCTTTGGCTGTTTTTATCTTAATGCCATTAAATTTACCGGGATTATGACTTGCGGTAATCATAATCCCTGCCACCGCCTTAAGGCGGGTCACACCATAACTTAAAGCAGGAGTGGGAATGGTCGTGTCCGAAAGATATACCTCTATATTATTCTTCGCAAAGACACAACTGACAATTTGGGCATATTCATTGGATAAAAATCGGGTGTCATAACCAATCGCAACCCTCTTGGGATGTCCGGAGAAAGCTCTAAGATCTCGATTCACCCAATCACTGATCGCTTGACCGACGATCGCGACATTCTTGAAGGTAAAATTATCCGAGATGACGCCTCGCCAACCATCGGTTCCAAATTTAATTTCATCTGTTTTCTCTGTTTTATTTTCAACCATACTTCCCTCCAGCTATTTTTTCTTTAAGATTTAAATAAACGATGTTTGTTGATGTAGGTATCAACCGCGTCAGGAACAAGGTATTTAGTGGTCTTCCCATGGGCAATACGATTCCTTAAAAACGATGAGGAGATATCAATTCCAGGCCCATCAATAAGATGATACGAGAATCCTAATTTCTTTATCGAACTTCCCGGACGCTTCACCACGATAAAAGTAACGATCTTAAAAATATCTTTAATGCCTTTCCACCTTCTCAATCCAGTAAGCATATCTCCACCCATAATAAAATATAATTGAGTCGATGGGGAAAAATTTTTTCGAAAATATTGGAGGGTCTCAATCGTATAGGATTTTCCTTTTCTTTGGATTTCGACACCCGAAACATCAAATAACGGATTATCTTGAATGGCCAGACGCACCATATGAAAGCGATAAGCGGCCGGCAAGATCCCCGCGTTACTCTTATGGGGAGGAAGATAACACGGGACAAAAATGATTTTATCCAATCGCATTTTTTCTTGTACCATTTGGGCAATCACCAAATGCCCAATATGGATCGGATTAAACGTCCCTCCTAAGATACCGATTCTTTTCACCGTTGAACCTATTCTTTGTTAAATTGTTTTCTATTGTCTTATCTGTCCTTGACCATAAACAAGATATTTATACGTTGTCAACTCTTCTAAGGCCATCGGACCACGGGCATGTAATTTATCGGTACTAATCCCCACCTCCGCTCCAAAACCAAATTCATAACCATCCGTAAAACGCGTTGAAGCATTCACATAAAGACACGCCGAATCAACGGATTTTAAAAATTTTTCCGCTTGAACTTGATCTTCGGTCACAATCGCATCCGAATGATGCGAGCCGTGTACATTAATGTGATCAATGGCCCCTTTAAGATCATCGACCACTTTAACCGATAAAATTAAATCCAGATATTCGGTGTCCCAATCTTTTTCTATCGCCCTTTTAACCCCGCTTTTAATAATTTGACGCGTAACCGGACAGCCGCGGATTTCCACTCCCGCTTTTTGGAGCTCGGCAATCATCAACGGTAAAAATTTTTCGGCCACACCACGGTCCACCAACATGGTTTCCATCGCATTGCAAACGCCGGGCCTTTGGACCTTAGCGTTATAACAAATCTTGCGCGCCATTTCTAAATTGGCTTTATCATTGACATAGACATGACAAATCCCTTTATAATGTTTAATGACCGAAATGCGTGAATGCTTCGCAACAAATTCTATTAAGCCTTCTCCTCCACGGGGAATAATCAAATCCACATACCGATCCAATCCTAATAAAATATGAACCGCTTGTCGATCCGTTGATGAGAGGAGATGAATCGCATCTTGGGGAACAGCGCTCCCCTTTAAGGAGTCTCTTAAAATTTTAAAAATGGCTTTATTGGAATATAAAGATTCTTTACCACCTTTTAAAATAACAGCATTACCGGATTTTAAACACAAACCAATACAATCACTGGTGACATTGGGACGCGATTCGTAAATAATGCCAATCACCCCGATCGGTGTGCGAACCTTCTTGATAAGCAGGCCATTCGGTCTTTCGATCGTCTGCATAACTTCCCCGACTGGATCTTTTAAATTGGCTGTATCCAAAAGACATTTAGCCATATCGGTGATGCGTTTTTCATCGAGTGTCAAACGATCAATCATGGCTTTACTTAATCGATTTCTCGCCGCAGCTTGAAGATCTTTTTTATTTTCTTTCATCAAATAACCGGAATGCGCCACCAAGTCCTCCGCCATTTTTCGGAGAACTTTATTCTTTTCCTCGGTTGATACGTTGGACAATTGCGAAGAAGCCTTTTTGGCAGCTTGCGCCATTTTTATGATTTGATTTTCTGAGCCCATCCTCATTCCCTTATATTTATCTTTTACTTAACACCAAATTATCGCAATGAATGACTTCCCTTTTCCCTTTTTTATCCGTCACATTTTGCAAATCCGCCACGGAATAATTCACAATGCCTCTGGCAATCTCTTGATAGTCTTTATCACAGACCATGACCACATCATCGGGCTTGAAATGTCCTTCCCATCCAATTATTCCCGGGAGTAGAAGACTTCGCCCTCCTTTTAATAAAGCCTCTTTGGCACCGTCATCCACGACTAACTTTCCCTTCGGTCTTACACCGAACGAAATCCAATGCTTCCTCGCCAGCCATTTGTCTTCCTTCTCTATAAATAGGGTGCCAATCCGCTCTCCTTTTAATATCCTGCGCAAAACATTTTCGGTCTCGCCATGAGCAATGATGCAGGGGATGTTGGCATGGGTAGCAATCTTAACAGCTTCCAACTTCGCAATCATTCCCCCTTTGGAGATCTGTTTTTTAGTCGTGTCCGCCGCAACACCTTCAATATCTCGGGTGATTTCCTTAATCTCTTCAAAAATTTTTTTCTGGCCATCTTTAATATCGTATAATCCTTCCACATCGGAAAGAATCAATAATAAATCGGCATGAAGTAAGCTAGCCACCAAAGCGGATAATTTATCATTATCCCCGAACTTAATCTCATCGGTGGCAATCGTGTCATTTTCGTTAATAATGGGAATAACTCCTCTTTCCAAAATAGCTTTTAAAGTCGTGCGCGCATTATTATACCGTTCACGATCCCCAAAATCATCCCACGTTAATAGAATTTGGGCGCATTTCATCTTTGTTCTTTTAAACAAATCGTTATAAGTGCGCATCAAAACCGTTTGACCAATGGCCGCGGTCGCCTGTAAAGAGGGCAGATCCCTGGGCCGAATGTGTTCGTTGAGCTCCCCCAATCCTAAGACAATGGCCCCCGAACTGACCAAAATCACGTCAATATTTTGCTGACGCAAATGACTAATCTGCTCAATCAAGGAACGCAAATGAGCGGTTTTAGGCTTCATTTTATAAGTCGCAATAACACTGGAGCCTATTTTAATAACGATACATCTTATCAGTCTAGGAAATTTTCGTAAACTTTCCATCGTGAGTCAAACTGTTTATCGAAAAGTCAAAGACTTTTCTTTTATTAAAATATCTTGGATAGTCCGCACAAATTTTTTAAGTCCCTTTTTTTCTAAAGCAGAGATAGGTAGGATACCTTCTTTGTATTTACGTTTAAATCTTTTTAAATTTTCCGCAGCTTCGGGTAAATCCATTTTATTAGCCGCAAGAATTTTATGCTTAAGAGACAATTTATCGCTGTATTGTTGCACTTCAAAATTAATCTTTTCATAATCATCCAACGGATCTCTTCCTTCGCTGCCCGCCATGTCCAGGACATGCACCAGAATTCTTGTCCGTTCGGCGTGTCGTAAAAATTGGTGTCCTAGTCCACGGCCCACATGAGCCCCTTCAATCAAACCCGGCAAATCCGCCATCACAAAACTAAATTCCTCGTCTCCCACAATCCCTAAAACAGGTTGTTTAGTCGTAAAGGGGTAATTGGCGATTTTTGAATTAACCCGCGAAACATTTGAAATGATGGTAGATTTGCCGGCGTTGGGAAATCCAATGAGTCCCACGTCTGCGATAACCTTTAATTCCAGATAAATATTTTTTCGCTCGCCCACACCCGGGGAAGTTACTGGTCGGTGATGACGATTGCCACGGCCGCCTTGTCCACCCTTGGCAACCACCACCTTCTGACCATCCACAACGAGATCTTTAATAATTAACTTGGTATCTTCGTCACGAATAATCGTTCCCACCGGGACACGCAATAAGCAGTCCTCTCCCTCTTTTCCTTTTTTCCCTTTACTACTGGCATGACCACCCGAGGCGGCTACAGCATGTTTCTTATAACGATAGTTCAATAAGGTTTGAACGCTTTTATCAGCGACAAAAATCACATCGCCTCCCTTGCCACCATCTCCACCGTCAGGTTTAGGATACCGCGTGTATTTATCCTGATAGAAACTCTCACAGCCCTTGCCTCCATCCCCGGCCTTCACCTCTATTTTTGCTTCGTCGATAAAACTCATAACTTCTTTTCCTATCCCTTTTATAAAACACGCTATCCTGTACTAAAAAGAAAGCCCTCTCCGGGCTTTTATAAATAAAAAAATCCATAAAACAATACCTATAAAAATTAGAGAGCTTTTAAGCTGCAATTTTGGTGATATTAAGGACTGTCAATTTCTGACGATGCCCCTTTTTCTTCTTATAACCTTTTCGTCTTTTAAACTTAAACGCAATGAGTTTCTCTCCCCGAGTATGATCCATCACTTTCGCAGTCACTTTGACATCTTTTAAAAAGGGTTGCCCTATGCGTATATCTGAACCATTCGCATAAAGCAACACTTTATCCAGGGTAACATTTTTCCCTTTTTCTCCATCCATACGATTAGACTCAATCAAATCTCCTTCGGATACTTTATATTGACTAGATCCCACTTGCACCACGGCGTACATTTTATCCCTCCATTTCCATCTTAAAGGTAAGAATAATCCTTGGTTTAATCAATCCTGACTTTTCCCCGCCCTTCACAATAAGGACAATCTTGAAACGTAATCGATTCAATGGTCTTTCCTGTCCTGGCCCGCGTCATCTCCACTAATCCTAACGGGGAAATTCGGTTGACTTCTGTTTTGGCGTGATCCCGAGATAAACCTTCGGTCAAGGCATCGAGGATCTTTCGTTTATGGTTCTCCTGCGACATATCGATAAAATCAATGACAATGATACCACCTAAGTCCCGTAAACGCAACTGGCGGGCAACCTCGGGTGCTGCTTCCATATTGACCAGAAAAGCGGCTTCTTCCGGTGAGGCCTTCGTTTTAAATTTACCGCTATTGACATCCACCACCGTCAATCCTTCGGTAGGTTCAATCACAATATACGCACCGCTTTTTAAATAAACTCTCTTATCGTATATCTTTTCCAACTCCTTGGAGACATTTTTCATCTCAAACAAAGGGACATTCCCTTTATAGAACTGGATTTTGTTTACCATAAATTTACCAATCAGATTAGTCACAATCTTCCGTAACTTGTCATAATCTTCAGAGGAATCAATAATGAGCGTATCCACCTTATCGGTTAAATAATCACGGGCAATCTTCCAGATGAATTCTACTTCTTGATAAATAAGAGCAGGGGCTTTCTTCTGCTCCGCCACTCTTACTATTTGTTGCCAAATCTGTACTAAATATCGAGCGTCTCTAATCAAGTCGCGTTTGTTTTGATTATGAGAAGCTGTCCGAATGATGAATCCCCCTGCTTTGACAAAATCGAATTCCTTAAAGACCTCCTTTAACCGATGACGCTCCTCGATACTTTCGATCTTCCGTGATATCCCTCCATGAGGATCATAGGGCATGTACACAACAAACCGACCGGCTAAAGAAACATGCGAGGTTAATCGGGCTCCCTTCGTTCCGAAAGGTTCTTTGACGACTTGAACGAGGATCTCCTGCCCCTTCGTAAGAGGGGGAGGTCCCTGTTGTTTCTCAACTTTCTTTTCTTGAATATCTTCTTTTCTATTTAAAATTCTATTTAAAAATCCGCGTGGCCCGGAAATTTCTTCCTCCACTAACGGATTAACGGCATCCGTCAGATACAAGAACCCATTTCTTTCCTGCCCAATATTGACAAAAGCGCCATTGATGGAAGGCATGACCGACTCGACCCGACCTTTGTAAATATTTCCTAAGGTCGGTTGATAGCGGTCAACCTCTAAAATAAAATCGTCTAACTTACCATCCTCAAGGATGACCACTCGCTTTTCACTCTGTTTGACTTCAATAAGAATTTCTCTCGACATAAAACCAATCTCTCCATTGAATAATTTTATAAATAGTTTAATTTTGAAATAGTGATACTTCGATAGAATACATTGAGTTCCCTAGTAAAATTTTACCTTGACAAAATACACCTTTTACCTTATTTCGTCAACACATTCGTATACCCTTGCTTTCTAAATTTTTGGGGTATCCTCAGTGTTGACACTGCACTTCGACTTTGTCTTAAGCGTCCTCCGAAAGTCCTGAGCGAAGCGAAGGAAGAGCGACCCCGCCCGCGGGGTCGCTCAATGTGTCAATTTTATTTTAAAAGGCTACTTAAGACTTCATCCCAAACATTACGAAGGAGGCTCGGAGGAAATAATATGGGGCGTTAGAAAAAGCAATAAATCCGTTTTCTTTTTTGTCTTTTCTGATTTCTGAAAGGCTAATCCCAAAATGGGGATATCTCCAAAAATAGGAATCTTTTTCTTAATAACCGTTAATGTATCTTTAATAAGCCCGGCAATCACCAGTGTCTGACCATCTTTAATCATCACTTTTGTTTTGGCTGATTCCGTACTTAACCTCGGGAGCGATGTACTTTCTACAGTCACATAATCTAAAATTTCCGTTATCTTAGGCTCAATTTCCAGAGTGACAAAACCAGCGTTATTGACATGCGGTGTCACATCAAAAATAATTCCAATGTCTTTGTATTGAAATCCATTGACTTGTAGTTTCGCCTGTTCTTCATTATAGTTGTAGGATGGAATTGGATATTGACTTCCCACGACAATTTTGGCTGCGTGATTGTCCAAAGTAACAATTCTTGGGTTAGATAAAATATTGGTATCAGTTCTAGTCTTTAATAACTCCATCACCGCTTGGACCTGCGCGAAGTTTAATGTCCCGAACGTAAAATCCGTTGATTGGGCCGAAGGGAAATCATAACCCTTGATAAATTTGTTACTGGAAGATGTCGTAAAAGGATAAGTCGTTGGTCTTTTGGCACCAGTGGCCGTGGCTTTCGCTACCCAATCAATCCCTAAATTTTCTTGATTATTAAGGGTGGTCTCCACAATTTTAGCTTCAATGAGAACTTGGGGAGTGATGGAGTCGAGATTTTTAATCACATCAGCAATTAATTCCATATTATCCGGTATATCCCGGATAATAATTGAATTAGTGCGTTCATCGAAATTGATCGCACCTCTTTCTGTTTTAATTTTCTCGATGGATTCGATAATTTGAGAGGCTTTGGCATAATTGAGAATAAACGTTTTGGTCACAAGAGGTTCTTGATCCGCCAAAAGTCGAGCATCTTCTTTACGTTTTTTCAGATTTTCAATCGTCGTAACTGTAATAATATTTCCTTTTTGCTGATAACCATATCCGTACGTTTCCAGAATTACTTCCAGAGCTTCTTTCCAGGGGACTTCATTCAGTTGAATCGAGACAAGGCCAGTCACCTCAGGCCCAGCCACAATATTAAGTCCACTCTTATGACCTAATACCCGTAAAACATTCTGTATATCTGCGTCGCGAAAATCCAAACTTACATTGCCTTCTTGAGAGACTTCAACCCCTTGATTGGTTGCTTCATTTTGTGCAGGAGAACTATTTAAATCCACTGCATTTTGGGCATAACCCAAAGAGAAAGCAGTAAACACAAAACCAAACATTATTACGATAGCTTTTTTAAACATTTCAATCCTCCTTTTTTAGTTTAAGAATAGATTGCTCTTTCCCTTTAATCAAAACAACCCGATCCTTTTCTATCCTTTGGACTATGTAAGCACCAATTTTATCATTGGGTTTAACAATCATAGCATTAATGATGGCTATATTATTTCCATTCTGATCAGTCATAATACCTTCCAAAACTATATCAGATAATTGCAAATCTGCTCCATAATTAATAATAAAACCCGTAGGTCCCACTAAGGGCCAAAATGGATCGCGTTTACCATGATCGTCATAAACAAACTTTTTTTCTTCACTCCATCCTAAGGAAATAAAATAAATCATGATAATAATCGTCCATAAAATCATTTTCTCATTTTTATAAAAGGAATTTTTCATTATGTAATCACAGACCGGCTGATGACTTAATTAGATACGGATTTTTCAAAAATAATGGCTTTGATTATAAGTTGAGCCTTATGATGAGTCGGATCAGCTAAATTAGCCATCACAGTAAAATTAGCTGCTTTTAAAAACATATCATCCGTCTCAACCGCATTCAAAAATCGACCAAAATCATGATAGCCACACCTCGCTTCAATAAATATGGGAAGCGCATAATATTGCCCATCGCTATTTTTAAGGAGCAGTTCTTGGCCATCTAGATTGGGCATGATCTGGTCAATTTCGACTTGATTCTGATTCGCCATCCGGGATATCCGTTCCAAAATCAAGGGAACTTCCTCTTTAGTTGTGACTTTATAATTCATTGTATTGATCTGCTCTTTCAAACGTATAGCATCATTGCTATATTGAGCAGCATTATTAAAATCGTTCTGGGCGTTTTTTAGATCAGTCTTCGATGTTGATATTTCCTTATTTAAAGAAGATAACCTCGTTATTTGCGGTTTCATAACAATAAAGAAATCTAAGCAGAGTAATACCACCGCGATCCCCCCTAATACAAAGGGATAATATTTCTCATCCAAAGTGGCTAAAAAATTAGAGATTTTATCGTTAATGTTCATTTTAATTTGGCCTTAATGATAAAATCAGCTAAATCAAGATTCTGAATCTTTCGCCTTTGGATGGAATCTACTTCGAATCCAGCAAAATCTTTTAGGAAATTTTCTTGATTTTTCAAGTTGGCGGCAAAACCGTGGACAATAATCATCTCATCTTTACTCTTCGAAACCGTACTGCCTTCAATGGATAATTCCTTCTCTCGTAAAAAAATTTTATTCAACCATACTCCTCTAGGAACACTGTCGCTAATATTATTTAATTTCTGTGACCAAGAAATCCTTTCGTTCGCTGTGAGCTCTTCAATGGGTTTAATTTTCCCCTGGAGTGTTCTCAATTCCGTAATAATGCGATCCGTATTTTGTTTGTCCGGTAGAATTTTCTCCCACTTTTTCTTGAGTCCTTTAAATTGGGCAAATTGCACAAATATAAAAAGCTGTAAAATAACATTAATAATCAACAAAAAGAAGATAAAGCCTATCACCACGCCCAGTAGCTTTTCTTTCACGATATGCCCTGGGCCGAATCCAGCCGTTTTGGTTTTCCTCTTTTTTCTTAAATTTTCTGGAACTAAATTAATTTCGATCATGGAATCGAATATAAGTGGAGCACCTTCTCTTCTTTTAAAATACCCTTATTGATAAAGAGCTAACCCCAAAGCCACACCAAGTTTACACGCATTTTTTCTTAATTCTTCTATAGAAATATCAGGAGTAAGTTTCAACGATGGAATAGGATCCCATTTTTCTACCGGCATTTCCAAATTCTTGGCTAAAAATCCATCCAATCCTTCGAACAAAGAAGCCCCACCTGTTAAAAGCAATTTTGATATCTGAATATTTTTTTCTGTTATGAAGTAGTCGAATGACAATCTAAGATTGGAAACCAAATTGGTAAGATTCGATTCACAGGCATTAAGAATCTCTTGAGCCCGATTACCTGGTTGGCACTTTAAGACTTCTGCTTCTTGTAGACTCACTCCTAGGCCACTACTAATTTCTTGGGTCAGATGTCTCCCACCAACAAAAATATCTCGATTAAATCGAGGGAGATGGTTGATTAAAATCATTAAATGACTGACCGCATCACCTAAATCGAGGATAGCGATAACGGATGACTCATTAAGCGTAGAAGCATTACGTGATACACTCAACACATTGAAGGCATTGGCCAAGGCGACCGAATTGATTCCGATAAAATTGGTTTGCAATCCTAAGTCGGTAAGTAATTTTATACGCTCATCAATAATTTCTTTTTTAGTGACGGCCACCAAAACAGACATCTTTTTATCTGAACCGTTGGGATCAAGAATGTAACAATCCATATAGATTTGATCTTTGGGAAATGGAAAATATTTATCTGCTTCTACCAGAAAAGATTTCTTCAATTCCTCCAAAGACATTCTAGGCATGTCAATGTAGCGAATCAAGGTTCCCTTACCAAAGACGGCAGTAAAAAGTGATTTTGTAGGAACTTTCAAATGAGCTAAAATTTTCTTTATGGTCCCCGGAACATCTCCCTTCTCCATAGGTTTAATAGCACACGTGAGCAATTCATAAGAACTACTCGATTTCACTAACTCAATCAGTTTACATGAACCTATACCGATATCTAGGCCAACCGAAGGGCTAATATTTCTCTCAGGAATAAATCTTTTGATAATAGGCAGGCATCTATCAAGTACTTGATTAATAGGGCCAATCGTAATACGATTCATTTTAACTTTTATGAAAGGAGTTTGGCTAATGTACAAAATACCTTTTTCAATGCTTGGCTAGCAAACCTATTGTAGCAGCAATATATATTTTGAGAAATTATTTTTTTTAATAATCTTTT
>JAHFGK010000241.1 GCA_023247475.1 Candidatus Omnitrophota bacterium | reverse complement strand
TTGACTACGTTGATACCCTCAAAGAAAGTGGCTTCAAGTATAAAAATCCCAATGCGAAAAGTAGTTGTGGTTGCGGGACCTCGTTTAGTTAATCATTAGTACATCCCACCTACCATTCACAGCATCAGATGCCACGGGCTTTGCCCGTGGTTTGATGCAGTACTTGCCCGTGGTCATGCCACGGGCAAGTGGCGACCCGAAGGGTCGTCCCTTGACTGTCACTTAATCCAACACTTCATTTTGATTTGATGAGAGAAAACGTTTTCTCAAAATTTCCCCAAAATTCCAAAAATTCCGACTCGTCTTGAAATTTCATCAGCCATGTGTTATATTTTCGTTGGTTGTATTCTATATAGATTTTTTGACGATAAACCCTGCTTCGCCAAAGTGTTTTCACCTTTGGCTTCGCAGGGTCCACCGAAGTTAAAGACGAAAGTACTTTAACGAAGGTGGAGGCAAACCTGCCGTAAGGCAGGGACCCCTACTTCGCTCAACAGCTTTCGCGTTGAGCTTCGTAGGGCTCTGCGTAGCTCAAACGTGAAAACATTTGAGCGAAGCAGGGGCAAAGTTATAGGGTCCTAAAATAGGATAGCCTGACCGCCCTTGCTTACCTTAATATTATTTTAGAGGAAGCAAGGACTGTCCCAGTTTCATCTGAGCATATAATTAATATAAGGAAGACTGGGACCGCCGAATCAAAAAAGCATCGTGGTTAGACCCATTCTTATTTTTAGGAATGGGTTTTTTGTTGAGGGATGACTATGTTATACTAAAAAAGAGTTTATACGGCGAGGAAAAATGAAAGTTTTACTTACCATAAGTTTGATTTTAATTCTCGTTTTCTATCTTTATTCACCACCGATTGGAATGGCGGCCGAGGATGAGAATTTTTCTAGGGAATTATTTAATCCAGGGAATCTTTCTAAAACTGGAATGAAGGTAACTATTGTTGACGATTTAGATGGTGATGGGTTGGCTGAAATTTTTACTCTGAGATTCGATGGACTCTTGCATGGTTTTGATGCTGGTGGAAACGATTTGCCCAATTTTCCAATCAACCTAGCTCAACTTGCAGGATTTCAGGAAGCACGTGACATTATAATTACTAAAATACTAGCAATCGCTGATATTAATAATGATGGTCATAAGGAAATCATCGTTAGTGTAACTCTAAAATTTTCAACAGAAAGCCGACTTTTTGTTCTTGAAAAATCAGGGCAAGTTTTGGATTCTTGGCCGCAAAAAGGTCTTGCCTTACCTGAGTTCGTTAGTTACCCAACAATCTGTAACTTGGATGGGGCAGGTGACCAAGAAATCATTGTGAGCACTGATGGATTTGTTTATGCACTTAATAGTTCCGGAGAGCCTTTTAACGCACATTGGCCGCTTATGTTTCATAAGAACTTACCTGATGGTAATATTCAAAAAATTTCTATAGCATGTGCTGATATTGATAAGGATGGGAAGAAAGAACTTATTCTTAATGTTGAGGATGAATTTAAAGAAATTAAAGACATCGTGGTTTATTCCTATAATGGTCTGTATGCTATTAATCCCGAAGATGGTAGCAATGTATGGGACTCTCCAATTCGTATTCGACAAACCAACTCTCCCACTGATAAGTCTCTTCTCACCATTGGGGATGTAAATGATGATGGGAACTTAGATATCATTGTTACAGGCTCTTCTTCATCAGATAATCCGTTGATAGAACATCGCTGCCCCGTAGATGGAGATTGCGTCGAAATTCAAGCAATTGATTCTACTGGCCATTGGTTACCCAATTGGCCACAGTTTATCCCTTTATTTCATTTTCCATCAACTGCAGCTTTAGCTGACCTTAACTCTGATGGAAAATTAGAAATTATTTTTGCGACTGAGAGTCAAAGAGAGGTTCGAGAAGATCCCAATACTTTAGTTGGCAAAGTTTATGTTTACGACTATACTGGGAAAATATTTGATCCTGATGGAACAGGAACAGCTTGGCCCAAAAGCGTAGATACTGTAGAAGCTAATGATGTGACCGTAGGTGACTTGGATGGGGATGGAATCCTTGACATTGCTTATGTGAGTGCGAACGGTATTATCTATGCCTGGAATTATAAAGGACAAGCTCTGAATGGATTTCCAAAGACTTTAAAATTAGAACATCTTTCCCCCTTTCCCCCTCCACTAATAGTGAGTCACGGTATGACAGTTATTTCTGATTTAAAAAGTGATGGTGATAAGGAGTTAATGGTAACTGCTGAATATAGTAATTGTACGCTGCAAAAGTTAGATGGTTGTTCTTGGGATCAAATTAGGTCTTTCGATCTTAATGGTGTTCCTCAGGTTCCTACCCCCGACCCCTGGCCGACGTTTCAGCAAAATAATGCACACACCGGTGTGGCCTTAGCGGTCTTTAAACGTGGGGATGCGGATAAGAATGATAAGGTCGATATAAGTGACGCGATCAAGACTTTACAGTATTTATTTCTGGGAAGAATTAAGCCCGCCTGCTTGGATGCGGCGGATGCGAATGATGATGGCAAAGTAGATATCTCCGATGCACAGAGTATTTTAAATTATTTGTTTCTAGGAGGGCCAGTGCCTGCGCCGCCAGGACCAGATCATACTGGTTATGATCCAACAAAAGATAATTTAGGGTGTTTGGATTAAGTTTGTAATTACATAATTCCTAAAAAATGACCGGATTGACGGTTCGCAACAATCGTTAATCCGGTTTTTTCTTTCTTGCCTTCTGAATTTATTGAAATTTTTATCGTAACTTACCCTGTGCACCCAAAATTAAAATTGCCTTTTGTGGATAGTTGTACTATAATGTCTCCCGAATAAAAAAATAAAATCTTTTAATGATAATCAATTTGTTTTCGAAATCCCCTGATGATTACCTCAGCAAACTATAAAGCCAAGCGACTCAAAAAATCTGTTTTATCCCCCAAGGATCTCGCTCTCCGGTATAAACCGTTTCCCGGTTCGACGAAAATATACCACCCCGGGAAAATTTTTCCCTTTATTCGGATTCCCTTCCGACAAATTCGACAATCTCCGAGTATCACCCACAAAGAGGAACACATTCCTAATCCTCCCTTCGAAGTTTATGATACCTCGGGATCTTACACTGA
>JAHFGK010000052.1 GCA_023247475.1 Candidatus Omnitrophota bacterium | reverse complement strand
TGAGTTATATGCCCCTTCCGATGTTTATTCCCAAAAAGTCATTGCCGCAGCCCAAGCCAAAATTTTGCCAGATATTTATGGTATTCTCGATAAGAAGGCCATTGTTGCTTCCTTTATCGAGAGCAGACTCGTGGCGGATTTAACGGATGAATTTAAAAAAGATGACGGTGCTTGGGAGAAAAGTCTATTTCCCGAAGCTCTGGCGGTGAATCGTTTTGAGGAAGGGAATATTTATAATATTAAAGCAGGAATTTATGGGGTACCTATCGATGTAACAAATATCCAGATGCTCTTCAACAAAAATCTTCTTAAGAAAGCTGGAATCAATAAACCACCGAAGACCTTCGGGGAATTTTTAGACATTAACGAAGCTTTGAAACGTGTTGGAATCCCCGGATTAGTTTCCGGTTGGGGGGAACTTTGGATGGCGGATTGTTTTGCTTCGAATTATGCCTTCAACATTATGGGCCAAGAAAAAGTGATGGCTACGTTTCGTGGGGAGATCCCTTATACGGACTTAGATTGGATTAACGTTTTTCGCGTTTTTGAACAATTGCGCAATCAAGGGGCTTTAGTTGAAGGAATTGTCACCAAACCTAATAAATATGCCGAACAAGATTTTGCCTTGGAACGTGCCGCATTTGCGTTTAATGGTTCGTGGTGTGTCAATGTTTATCATGACATGAATCCCAATTTGGATTATGGTGTGATGCCGCCACCGGCTATTAATCCTAATTTACCGATGAGGGTTTGGGGAGGAGCCGGGTCTTCTTTTGTTGTCAATAATTTTTCGTCCAACAAAGAACAAGCGGTCAAGTTTTTAAGATGGTTGACCGACACCAATCAACAAGCCTTTTTGGCCCAAGAGACAAGAAATCTGCCTGCCAATCGCAATGCCTTGATTTCAATTCCTAAGATTCTCTCAGATTTTGCGAGCGCTATGGATAAAACCACGCATCCGACGATTTGGCCACTTAACGAAGATCCGCTGGTGATTGAAGCTTTTGATAAGGGATTGCAGTCGATTATTATAGGAGAAAAGACCCCGGAAAAAGTTGCTAAAGAGGTTCAGCAGGTTAAAGAACACCAGCTTGAAAAAGCAAAGAAGCACCAATCGTCAAAATAACTGTGTATAATGTGTATAATAAGATGAATGTTTAATCCTGGTCAAAATAATGCACGCTGAAACTATACCCATAAAGAAAATTTCAGCTGTTCAATTCAAATCCCAATTCGAGAATTTTTTATTTATTGTTCCTGCCGTTGCCATTTTTTCCATATTTTACATTTATCCTTTCTTTGAAATTTTTAATCTTTCTTTACATGAGTGGAATGGTATTAGTCTCATCCGCGAATTTGTGGGACTATCCAATTTTCAAGAGTTAATGCGCGATAAAGTATGGTGGGATTCCGTGGGACATGCGGCGTACATTACGCTGATTGCCTTGACTTTTCAGAACGTTTTGGCGTTTGCGTTGGCGTTGGCATGCGATCGAGAAATTCGGGCAAAAAAATTTTATCGTGTTGTATTTTTTATCCCGCCGGTTTTATCCGAGGTCGTTGTTGGTCTTATCTGGCAATGGATTCTTTATTCGGGGATGCAAGGAGGTCAACATATCGGATTATTAAATTATTTTTTAAACCAAATTGGATTGCCCAATTTGGTGCATAACTGGTTATCCGATCCTAAAACGGCCTTGACATGTATCGCGATTGTTCATAGTTGGAAAGGATTTGGCTGGGGATTTATTATGTTGTTAGCGGGCTTACAGACCATTGACCGACAACTTTATGAAGCCGCTCGTGTGGATGGAGCCGGAACATGGCAGATGTTTAAGAATGTGACTATCCCGATGATGTTACCGGTGATTATGGTGGTTATTATTTTAACGATTTTAGGATCGATGCAAGTGTTTGTTCTTATTCTGTCCATGGTCGGGCAAGGATTAGTTTATCATACAGAAGTTCCGGTAACGCGTATTTTGGCGTCGATGACAGGAACAAATCGTTTTGGCTACGCCTGTGCTCAAGGAGTGATTTTCGGATTAATTTTAGTTGGTGTGTCTTTTTCACTCAAGAAATTATCAAATAAGATGAAGCAAGCGTGATTTTCAATAAGGAAGCAAACATGCCCAACAAGTACAAAACCATTCGCACCGTAAAAACAATTTTCCTTCATTCCTTCCTTATTGTTGTGACACTAACATGTCTTTTTCCGTTATTCTGGATGGTGCGCTCGGCTTTAATGAGTAATGAGACTATTTTTATTGACAAATCATTGATCCCTCGGGAATTGAATTTTCATAATTTTTATCGGGCTTGGACAGAAGGTAATTTTGGAATGTTCTTTTTTAACAGTGTGATTTACACAGCTAGCGTCGTTCTAGGAATCATTTTAATTTCTTCGTTAGCGGCTTATGCCTTTTCGCGGCTGCAATTTCCCGGACAAAATTTCTTCTTTTATATGTTTGTGGCGGCGATGATGATTCCACTGCCGGGAAGTTTCGTTCCCTTGTATGTCCTTATGAACAAATTGGGTCTTGTCAATACGAGGATAGGGTATATACTTTGTATGATCAATGTTGGCCTTTCGTTGAGTATTTTATTATTGAAAACATTTTTTGACAAAATGCCTCCGGACTTGGAGGATGCGGCGCGTATAGACGGGTGTTCAAAATTGGGAATTTGGTGGCATGTGGCATTGCCTTTAGCACGGCCAGCGATTGCGGTTATTGTCATATTCAATTCGCTCAATGTCTGGAATGAATATATTTTAGCGACATTATTGTTAAATGATAAGTCTCTGATGCCTTTACAGCGGGGGCTGATGGTCTTTCAAGGAGTGCATAGCGTAGATTATCCCCTTTTGATGGCGGGATTGACGATCGCGGCAGTTCCTATCATTTTGGTTTATCTGTTAATGCAGAAACATATTATTAAAGGACTTTCCTCCGGAGCCATTGTTGGTTAAGCACTTTTGCGGTTTTCTGGCGGATGTCGAGTAGGATTGACTTGATGCTTGAGATAGTTAAAAGAATAGAATTAGTTATAGCTTTGATTTTTGTTGGGTGTGTGATAGCAAAACCAGTCGTCCTTGAAGCACAAGATCTTCAGAATCAAGTCGTTATCCCTGCCAATTCTTCCAATCCGGAATCATCCGCAAACGCAAGTCAGAATAATCCCTCCTCAAAGGAAAATGTGCCGGAAGGAATTCCAGCGCAAGAGATATTGATATCCTCAGAGGAGAAATCAAAAGCAATTTCTTCCCAAGAACTTGTTCGTCTGGCGTGGGAGGCCTCTAGTCAAAACAATTTAGAGAAGATAAACGGCTTGGTGGAACAATGCCTCCAATTGTATGACCAAGAAGCCAGAAAGTTAGAGGCGCAGCTTCAGAATTTTCCTCCGCGCGATAAAATTAAAGAATATCAGGTATTAAATGATGTGGCCACCTGTTTATTTATCAAAGCCGAGGCGTTAATGAATAATGGTAAGGGGGAAGAGGCTAAAGCTTTATTCGAAAAAATTATTAAGGAGTATAAATGGTCGCAGGCCTGGGATCCTCGAGGATGGTATTGGTCGGTGGCGGAAAAAAGTCAGGCGAGCATTGATGTCTTGTCCGGCAAAGAACCAGAAGAGCCAGCTGAAGTTAAAGAAACCCCGCGAACGATTCCAAAACTTTTTGTAAAGGGGAAAGAGAATATCATCGATTATAAAAAGTATGGAGAGTTTGTTGGCGTGGGAACTAAAGATTATGAATACAAAATTAATGATCCCGAAGGACTAACTAAGGCCGCGGGGGAAGGTATTTATCCGAATACCGGAGCGATTTTAAAAGATCCGGGATATAAAAAAGCTCAACAAGAAGGTCGTCTCGAAGGAAACCATTGGGATTTCGTCTATAGTGATGATTTAGAAGCAGCGCTTTATAAATGGGCTTTATCTTCAGAACCGTGGGGGGTGAAGCTATTTTATATTGGTATAATTTTTGAAAAGGCTAAGATGTACTATGAAGCACTCAAAGCCTATCATGCCCTCGTTGTTCATTTTCCGAAGACAGTCGCGTGGACCTATTGGCAGACACCTTGGTATCCGGGACAAGTGGCGATCGCAAAGATCAAACACCTCATCCGTTCTCATCCCGAGCTTGGCCTACAAGCTAAATGGATGAAAATTGAAATTACTAACGGTTTTGATAACGATATCAGTAATGATATTATCGTGACTTATCCGGGATTGATCGTTAAAAAGAGTATGGTAGACCGCACCAAAGGACGGTTCGGTTTAGAAAAATCAAAAGTAAAATTGGGAAAAGTTAAAAAGACTGTGGGGACTGGAAAAGTTCAATTAGTGCAATATGAGAATGGTCATTGGCAATTGTTGGTTGAGGGAAAATCTTATATCATTAAAGGAATAACTTATAATCCAACGAAGGTGGGACGAAGTCCAGATAAAGGAACCACGGTCAGCTGGATGATCGAGGACAATAATCATAATGGCTTACCCGATGGTCCGTATGATTCGTGGGTGGATGCGAATCGTAACAATCAACAGGACCCCGATGAGCCAGTGGTGGGAGATTTTAAATTATTGAAAGAACTGGGGATTAATACCCTTCGGGAATATTATCAGCCCTTTAAACCCAACAAAGAAGTCTTAAGAAAAATGTATGAACAGTATGGTTTCCGCGTGATTATGGGGAATTTCATCGGAAAATATACATTAGGTTCAGGCGCGAGTTGGTTTGAAGGAACGGATTATGAAAATCCCGTGCATCAAAAAAATATGATGGAATCGGTGAAAGAAATGGTTATGGAATTTAAAGACGAACCTTATATATTGATGTGGTTGTTGGGGAACGAAAATAATTATGGTGTTGCTTCGAATGCCGATAAAAAGCCAGAAGCATTTTATAAATTTGTTAATGAAGTGGCAAGGATGATTAAGTCCATTGACCCTGATCACCCCGTTGCTATCAGTAATGGGGATACTCTCTATCTTGACATATTTGCCAAAAATGCCCCAGATATTGATATTTTTGCGGCCAACGTTTATCGAGGAGATTATGGATTTGGTTCATTTTGGGAACAGGTATTTGATGCCACGGGAAAACCTGGCTTTATCGTCGAATACGGATGTCCATCCTATGCAAAACATTTAACACTTGAAGAGGCTGAAGAGGCGCAAGCGAGTTATCATGAAGGAAATTGGCTGGATATTGAAGCCAATATGGCGGGTATCACCGATGGGATTGGTAATGCCTTAGGAGGGGTAATTTTTTCTTGGCTGGATGAATGGTGGAAAAATTATGAGCCTTATCGACATGATAAAAAATCGGATGCGATTGGACCGTTTCCCGGGGGATATTATTATGAAGAATGGTTTGGTTTGGCGGGGCAGGGTAATGGCCAACATAGTCCTTTTTTAAGGCAATTGAAGAAGAGTTATTATACGTATAAGAGGTTGTGGAATAAGAAGTGAAAGCGAGCTCCGTCGGCAATTTTGGAATTATTTAGGGGAGAAGATAAAATAAATTTTATGACAGCATCAAAACTCTTTGATACACAATAAGATAGGAACAAATATATTGTAAGCTAGAATTGGCAAAAATAGAAAAGAAAATGGTATAATTATATGAAAAATATTAACTATATCAACGATGGGAGGAGAGAGAAGATGAAAAAGTTCGTACTGGTTTTAGTATTACTGTCTGCTGGGTTAACTTTGGTAACTCCGACAATAGCCTCAGCGTATAATTTTGGGGACTATCGTTCTGTCACGTTAACCACGAAAGCGTGGAAGGCTTTGGAAGCAGGGAATCTCGATGAAGTACTAGCTTACACGAACAAATGCATTGAGCTGTATGCTAAAAAGGCGAAGGAAATGCAAGATAGTCTTACTGATTATCCTAAAGGAACTAATGATGAAATTTTTAGTTATTGGGCCTTAAATGATGTGGCCACGTGCTTATTTATTCAGGGCGAAGCCTATCGTAAGGCCGATATGGCTGATAAAGCCAAAGAGGCCTATCAAAAGGTTAATGAATATTCTTTTGGTCAATGTTGGGATACCGGAGGATGGTTTTGGAAGCCTGCCGAAGCCGCTAAAGAAAAAATTGCTATGATTGAATCTGGTTCAGATTTAGATTTTGGTGATTATAAGTCTGCAACGCTTACCACAAAAGCCTGGGAAGCATTGGGGAAGAAAGATTTGGATACCGTCTTAGCCTATACCAACAAATGTATAGAACTTTATGAGGGAAAGGCTAAGGAGATGCAAAGTTCTTTAACCGAATATCCTTGGGAGAATAAAGACAAAATTTTTTCTTATTGGGCTTTGAATGACGTCGGAACTTGTTTATTCATCAGAGGTGAGGCGTATAAAGAAGCCGGTAAGATGGAAGAGGCCCAAAAAGCCTATAAAAAACTCATCGATGATTTTTATTATTCCCAATGCTGGGATCCACAAGGATGGTTCTGGAAACCCGCCGAAGCGGCCCAACAGAAACTCGAGGAATTGGGAGCTTCATAATTTTTCTTAAATTTTAAAGAATAATTTGTTAAAATAACCTCCGCCTCGCAAGAGATTGCGGGGCGGATTATTTCTAAGGTTTGTTAAAATAATTTTTGTTTTTTTATAGAAAGGATAACGGTACGTATATGAATTATTCAAGATTTTTATTTGCATTATTTTTAGTTTTGGTTGTAGGATGTCAAAGCTCGGTTGCTCAGAAAGATCCAAGTTCGGAGAATCAAAATTCTAATACTGCAAAGAAAGAAAATAAGTTTCAACCCTTCCTTGTTTATGCGGATAAGGGATCGAAGGAAAATCATTTTGTTCCTTCAGGTTTTATGCCCAATGGTAAATGTATTACATTGGATGAGGCCTGGACCGAGAACTGTCAGACGGGAAAAACATGCATTAAGATCGTTTATGACATTGAATGTTCAAAGAATGATCAGAAATGGGCGGGGATCTATTGGCTCAATCCTGCTAATAATTGGGGAAGCCGCAAGGGCGGTTTTAATCTGTCCGAGGCGACCAAACTAACATTTTGGGCAAAAGGAGAAAGGAGTGGCGAACAGATTGAAGAATTTAAAGTAGGCGGAATTACGGGTGACTTTCCCGATTCAGATTCAGCCTTTATTGGTCCAGTGATTTTAACCCCGGAATGGCGACAGTACACCATTGATTTACGCGGGAAAGATCTTTCTTACATCAGTGGGGGATTTGCCTGGTCGTCTAAAGTTGATTTTAATCAAAAGGGGTGTACCTTTTATCTGGATAATATCCAATATGAATGATTGATTTTTTTTCTTTTGCTTGAGAGAAGAAAAATCTTTCTTTTAAAAATTTTTTAATCAAATCCTCTGTAGCTCACGCCAGGGGATTTTTTATTTTCAACGTAAAAAATATATACTTTTTTCTTGTTTAAAAATTAATATTTTGTTATAGTCATAATAGTTTAATTTAAAATTATATAATTCATTTTGTTACTTTAAGTTAGAAGGGATCAATTATGTCCAAGGCCGCGAGGCAAAGTATTTTTATTCTCATTATTTTGTTATTGGGGTCTGCCGGATTTGCAGGGTATTTGGTCATAGAAAAACAAAAACTAGAGAAAACGCAAAGTTCATTACGTGAACAAATTACAGATTTAGAGACACGGGAAAAGAAAGTTCTTGCTGAAAAAAAGAAATTAGAAGATCAACTCCAAGAAACCGATATTGCCAAGAAAAAATTTGAGAGTGATGTCAATACGTTAAATGAGCAGATTCAACAGTTTAATACCCAGATTAATGATTTAACGAAAGAACGCGATGATTGGAAAAGCCGTGTGGATACCATTCAACAAGAACGTGACCAATTAGTCGCCAAAGTAAAAAAACTTTCCGAGGTGGAAGCTAAGTATAAAGAGATCGTTAGTAAGGAAACTGTTCAACAACAAGCAGCGCCGAAGCCTCCCGAAGCTCCTCCCACAACCCCTTCAGCCCAAGTGGCTCAGCAACCTCAACCCCAGGAAACACCGAAGCTATCTCCGGAAGATGTTAACGAGACGTACTGGGCTTCTATTTTAAGAAAGAAGGCGGAATTAGAGGTGGCGTTGAATGACCTAAGAGATGAATTAAACAAAAGTGCAATCGAGGTTTCAGAATTAAAAAAGAAAAATTCCGATCTGGAATTAGAACTTAATAATTTGAAAAATAATAAAGATGCTCTCGAACAAAAAATAAAACACGAAGAGGATTTAGCCAAGACACTTTCGTTAGATTTGGCCAGAGCCAAAAATGATAGTAAATTTACCACGAATCGCATCAATAAGTTAACAGAAGAAAATGGTAAGCTGCAGGAGCAAATTAAACAATTGATGAGCACAAAAATTGCATTGGAAAAAAGCGTTGTCCATTTAAATGATGAAAAAGGCGGTGTGGAAAAGAAGCTTTTGGAAACGGAAAATGTGATTCAGGATCGTATTGAAGAAATCTGGCAGATTAAGGATAGTGTTGATCAACGTTTGAAATCGACTGGCCGGCGCGATGTCAAAGAAATAGAATTGCCTCCCATTGTGGTCAGTGCTGAGGCGGAAGGCCAACACAAGGCTATGCAAGATAAGGAAAAGTCGACTCAAGGTCATCAGGGAAGTGTGGTCAGTGTCAATGAAGAAAATAATTTTGTTATTGTGGATTTAGGTGAAAATTCCGGAATTAAGGTGGGTGATCAAATGAGCGTTTATCGAGGATCTCAATTCATTGCCGGACTCGAGGTCATACAAACCCGAAATGATATCTGTGCCGCGGATATTAAACAAAAGTCTTCTCCTGTTCAAGTAGGAGATATGGTGAGGTAAGTTTGTTTGTAGTACACAAGAGTGTCCCCTATCCTAAAATATCACGAGACTAATTAAAAAGAGTGAGGAAGAAGAAAAAAGTTAGTATAGAAGATGTAGCCCATCGAGCCAATGTCTCCATTACCACCGTCTCCCGTGTCATCAATAATGTCTCTACCGTTGATCCCAAGATTCAAGCTAGGGTAGAAGAGGCGATTGCCTACTTAAAGTATCAACCCAATATTAGTGCGCAGCGCCTTGCCAGAGGACTTAATAATGCCGTTGGTTTGGTCATGCCAGGGTATCCAGGGATCTTTCATTCCTTTTATGCCATTGAACTCATTCGTGGGATTGGTCATGCCTGTGAAACTCTCCGACTGGATATGGTTTTTCATATTACCAACGGTTTTAATCCATTAAATTCCAACAATGTCGGAGGAATTATTTTTGCCGATATCATTGAAAATCGTAAGCAAGTAGAACACACGCTAGAGATGGGAATTCCTTGTATGGTCATTAATAATATTGTTCAAGATTTAGATGTCAGTTATGTCGCGATTGATAATAAAGCCGGTGCTGTGATGGCCACGGATTATTTGTTCAGTCTCGGACATCAAAAAATTGCGATGATTACGGGCAATCTCAAAACCCAAGGAGGTTTCCAACGGCTGGAAGGTTTTAAAGAATCCATCCAAAAACATAATATTACTTTACCCGACGGGTATACTTATGAAGGAGATTATTCACGGCGGTGTGCGCGTCAGGCGACGGAATATTTCTTCAACTTAAAGCCAGCACCGACAGCCATTTTTGCCTCGAGCGATGATATGGCTCTGGAGGCGATGTCGGTGGTTATGGAACACGGTCTTAAGATTCCAGAGGATATTTCTGTTGTCGGTTTCGATGATAATCCGGCCAGTTTATACGGATCAGTTGCTCTAACAACGATTCGACAACCGTTGTTTCATATGGCCGAGAGTTCCGTGAAACATCTTAACGCCATGGTCCTAGGGAAAAAGAAAGAGCGTGTGAAGGTTGTTCTGACCCCGGAATTAGTAGTTCGAGAATCCTGTCGCCCACCTAAAAATCCTTAATTGAAAATTATTTTGGGATGATGTTAAATTAATAGCAGCATTTAAGTAGGATTCTTCAAAAAATACAAAGATTAAACCAGCCCTAAACAGGCTTGAGCAGGCTCCTACGAATATATTGACAAGACGAAAGTTTCGAAGTATTTTATATCACTTATCCTATTTTTGAGGGAACAAGAGTGATGGAAAAACTCATTGTGGTCGTGATGTATCTTTTGTGGGTATTGACGATCATTTTTATTTTGGCCACAACCTTTACTAAGTTTGAATATATAGACCTAAATGTTATTGCCCTTGTTCTCTTTGGATTTGCTTTATTAAACACTTTTTTTAATCTTTCCAGACGGCGGTAAATAAAAATATCAGATTGATGGGGAGTTATTAATTAAAATGAAAGCTTATGATTGTATTGTTATCGGTGGCGGACACGCCGGGATAGAGGCAGCCCTGGCGGCTAGCCGTATGGGCTGTGAAACCCTGATGGTGACTTTTTCCTTTGATACCATTGGGCAGATGAGCTGCAATCCCGCTATTGGCGGAGTCGGGAAAGGACAACTCGTTAAAGAAATTGATGCCTTGGGCGGGGAAATGGGAGTAGCTGCGGATAGAACGGGTATTCAATTCCGTCAATTGAATGCCTCTAAAGGACAAGCCGTACGATCATCCCGATGCCAATCGGACCGAAAATTTTATAAATTGTACATGCAAAACGTCGTGCGAAGTCAAGAGCGTGTGAGTGTCCTGGAAGATAAAGTTAGTGAGATCGTTGTTAAGAATGGAGCGGTTGTAGGAATTAGAACCGAAGGCGGCCATGAGTTTACTACTAAAACTGTTGTTGTCACCACTGGGACATTTTTAAAGGGGCGCATTCATGTCGGCAAAACAATTACCTCCGGCGGACGGATTGGGGAACCGGCCTCTACACGCCTTCCGGATAATTTAAAAAATTTGGGTTTTGAAATTCTATTTTTTAAAACAGGAACGCCGCCGCGACTCGATGGCCGCACGATTGATTTTTCCGTCACAGAACCGCAATATTCGGATGACCCGCCTATTCCTTTTTCTTTCCGTACACACGGTATTCCTAAAGAACAAAAATTATTACCCTGTCATATCACGCATACAACTGAAAAGACGCACGAAATTATCCGCGCCAATTTTCATTTGTCTCCCATGTATTCTGGTCAGATCCAGGCCACCGGCGTGCGTTATTGTCCTTCCATTGAGGATAAGGTTAAAAAATTTACGGATAAAAAATCTCATCATGTCTTTCTTGAACCCGAAGGAATAGACTCCCACGAATACTATCCTAATGGCATTTCCACCGGACTTCCAGCGGATGTTCAGGAACAAATGGTACATTCAATTCCTGGTCTAGAGCATGCAGTTTTAACACGTGCGGGGTATTCCATTGAACACGGTGTTATTCCGCCGACTGAGTTGACACCCTTTTTAGAAACAAAGCGAATTAAAGGTCTGTTTCATGCCGGACAAATTAATGGGACAACCGGTTATGAAGAGGCGGCCGCCCAAGGAATTATCGCCGGCATCAATGCGGCTTTGAACGTTAAAAACAAAGAACCGTTTATTTTGGGTCGAAACGAAGCGTATATCGGTGTTTTAATTGACGATTTAACCACGAAAGGAACAGATGAACCGTATCGCATGTTTACCTCCCGGGTGGAGTACCGCCTCATTATTAGAGAAGACAACGCGGATAAACGCTTGGTCAAATACGGCTATGAATTTGGTCTGTTAAACCAGACCGACTATGAAAAAGTAGTTAAGAAGTACGAAATGATTGAAAAAGAATTAGAACATCTTCGCACAACGAGAATTTATCCTGGAAGTCCTTTGGAGGAAGAGCTGAAAAGAGTTAACAGTAGCCCTTTGCGTCAGCCGATATTATTGAGTGATCTTCTTAAGCGACCCGAAGTGAGTTACAAAATGATTGCTCCCTATGACGGTCATTTAAAAGATTTTCCTCAGGAAGTTATCGATCAGGTGGAATATGAAATCAAATACGAAGGATTTATCAATAAGCAATTCAAAGATGTAGAACGGTTCAAACATATTGAAAAAATAAAGATTCCTGCGGATATCAACTATGACAATATCCCGGGAATTTCTAGGGAAATAAGGGAGAAGCTTAAAAAATTTACACCGATTTCTTTAGGTCAGGCGCATCGCATTTCCGGGGTGACACCGGCCGCCATTTCGATTTTAATGGTGTACTTAAAAAAACTCAGTTTTGAGCGTAGGAACAGGGAAAACATAAGCTCCGTTTAAATTCGTTGACAGTTCGCGCAGAGGAATGTTATAATCCGACAAATTTTGCGGGAAGAACAAAAAATTTGCCAGCTCGATCAGGTAAAAGCACAAGGACGGAGGGAAATAATCATGAATCCAACTGCGGCTCAAAACACAAAAACCCCAACGGAGAAAAAGATGAGAATAGCCGAAGATATTACGAAATTAATTGGGAATACACCCTTGGTACGATTAAATAAAGTTACTAAGGGATGTTATGCGGATGTGGTGGCTAAACTGGAATTCTACAATCCCTTAGGATCCGTTAAAGATAGAATTGGTTTAGCGATGATTGAGGCTGCAGAGCGCGATGGGAAAATTAACAAAGATACGATTATTCTGGAACCGACCTCGGGGAATACGGGCATTGCCTTAGCCTTTGTTTGCGCGGTGAAAGGTTATAAACTGACTTTAACCATGCCGGAGACCAT
>JAHFGK010000240.1 GCA_023247475.1 Candidatus Omnitrophota bacterium | reverse complement strand
TTCTTCATATTCTAATTTTGATAAGTTTGTCTCGATCGATAAAATAAGTTTACAACTGAATTTTTCTTCTGTGCCAGTTGGTACTCTGTTCATACGTATAGGTAATTCGAAACATCATTTCCTCGGCAAAAGGTTTGGCAATAATTTGTAGACCAATCGGCAATCCCTCCTTTGAGAAACCACAAGGGATCGAAATAGCTGGAACCCCGCTTAAGTTGACCGAGATGGTATAAATATCTGAAAGATACATGGCTAAAGGATCGTGGATACGCTCCCCAATCTTAAAAGCGGTGGTGGGTGAAGTCGGGGTGATGACCGCATCGCAAGTTTTAAAAACTTCCTCAAAGTCATTTTTGATTAATGTGCGTACTTTCTGTCCCCGTATGTAATAGGCATCGTAATATCCTGCCGAAAGGCTATAAGTCCCTAACATAATTCGTCGCTTGGCTTCATTACCAAATCCGGTGTCGCGAGTTTCCTCATACATGTCAATAAGAGGGGATTTGCGCACTTGTTGAGGTTGTTCCCGTAGACCGTATTGAACACCATCGAAACGCGCCAAATTAGAGCTGGCTTCCACTGTAGCTATAATGTAATACGCTGCCACCGCATATTCGGTATGTGGAAGAGAGACTTCTATAAAAGAGGCGCCGAGTTTCTTCAAGACTCCAATGGCCTCCATGATAGCAGCGTTGACTTCCTTGTCTAATCCCTCGATAAAATATTCTTTAGGTAAGCCAATTTTAAAACCCTTAACATCTTTGATTAAAGATAGAGTATAGTCGGGGACAGGAAGATTAGCAGAAGTGGAATCATATTCATCATGACCGGCAATGAGGTTTAAAAGGATAGCAGCATCCGTGACATCTTTGGTAAGAGTTCCAATTTGATCAAGGCTCGAGGCAAAGGCAATAAGGCCATATCGTGATACACGACCATAGGTGGGTTTAATCCCTACGATTCCGCATAGAGCGGCTGGTTGGCGTATGGATCCTCCCGTATCCGAACCAAGCGCCCATATGGCTTCATGAGCTGCAACAGCAGCGGCCGAACCTCCACTGGACCCACCGGGAACACGATCCAAATCCCAAGGATTGTGGGTTGGGAAGTAACAAGAATTCTCGGTGGATGACCCAAAGGCAAATTCATCCATATTCGTAATTCCTAAGAAAGGAGCCCCTACATTTTTAAGTTTTTCGATCACAGTGGCATTATAAGGAGGTTTAAACCCTTTTAAGATTCGTGAGCAACAAGTAATCTCAGTATTTTTTATACACATATTATCTTTAATCCCAATAGGGATAGGAATTCTTGAGCTTTTACTCAGCGAAGTAAAGTCTGGATGATTTGAGTTAAGTCGTACATAGGCTTTAATTTTAGGATCGATTTCTTGAATTCTTTTGAGGACACAATGATAGACTTCTTCTGCAGTAGTTTTCTTATCTTGCAGAAGATCCAAAAGTTCATGAGCTGTTAATTCATTGAGTTTCATTATTCTATGACTTTGGGAACTTTAAAGGAACCGTTTTGTTGGGAAACGGCACATTGTAAGGCTTCCCTTTGGGGTAATGAAGCTTGAACGATATCCTCCCGATAAACATTTTTAAGTGGGAGAACATGGCTGGTCGGTTTAACTCGCTTGACATCGAGCTTTTCTAGCTTTACCACATACTCCAGTATTTTTTCTAAATCTTTGGTTAGATGGTCTAATTCGTGGTCTTCCAGATGAATACGCGATAGGTTAGCAATATTTCTGATAATCGCTCTGGTAATCATTACCCGCTCCTTTTAAATTCAAAATAATGTCCCAAAAGCAAATAACAAATAAAGAGTTTCAATTTAAAGATTAATAATAACATTAAAGGAATTCTCTGACAAGGTAAAACTCAGAAATTGAAGAGAGCGTTACATTAATTTTGCTTTTAAATCCTCGGGAATTTGTGTCGGCTTGAATTTCTGATTAAGGCAGGCTAAACTTATTTCGGCTTCCGCCACAATGCGTCCTGTTTTTTTATCACATATCATTTGTTCGAAGATCAACTGTGCTGCTGTGGCTTTCTTTAATTTAGCATCACAAATCAAAGTATCGGCGTACCGAGCAGGACTTCGGTAAACAATCGAACATTTTCTTACGGCATACAACAAACCCCGCTCTTGAAAACTTTTAACACTGAGTCCTTTATTTTCTAAGAATTCTGTTCGGGCTTCTTCCAGATATTTTAGATAATTTCCGTAATAGACCACTCCGCCGGCATCGGTGTCGTGATAGTATATCCGTTTTTCCATAAAAGGACCCCTTTATTTACCTTTCTTCAATGTATGAAGATTGTGAGTTAACCAATATTTCGATGTGGCGACAAAATTAACTTTAGCTGTCCCAAATAAATTGGTGTTATGGGTCATCTCCAATAATTGTCGTGCGGTGTCTAAAAGGGTGAGAGAATATCCTTGGCTCGTGGCGGTTTTCCAAGATTGCACGATGGTATCAGCAATGGCTATTTCGGTATTAAAGCAACGACTGCGTAAGGATTCGATAATCCATTTGAATTCCGAAACGGTGGCGTCAGGGGGTTTAATGGACTTTTTCAAAAGAGCTTGACTGGGCTCTAACGCTGTCGTGTGCATCGCAGCCAATTTATACGCAATAGAGTCCAGGATATTCGCAGCCGATGTTTGTCCAGATAGACTAAGAAATATAAGACTTATATTAAAAAGAAATATGGTTAAATGATATCGCATAAGCACCCCTTTAACTTTATTTACTTTTAACATGTTATCAAAAAGGTGTCAAATATTCTCTTGACATTGTTCGAGAATATGTTATATTTAGCATGGCCACGGAAAACTATTTTTAAATAGAGTTCTGTGGTCATTTTTTTTGATCTCTGCTTGACTTTGATCAAAAAAAGAGGTCTAATAGCAAAGGAGAGAAAAGATGGACGATCAAAGTTCAAGAGAATCTCAGAAAGAAAGTCAAAAAATAAAGTCATTCAAAGGACTAGACCAACGTTATTTACCGCGCTGGGAAGTAACCAACCGTGTTTTATATAATATTGAAAATGATGAGGATACACGTCAAGGCCTCAGTAAAGATATCAGTTGCTCGGGTGCCTGTATTGTTACCGACGAAAAATTATCACC
>JAHFGK010000239.1:843-3175 GCA_023247475.1 Candidatus Omnitrophota bacterium | reverse complement strand
AGTAGAATAAAAATATGCAAGATACTCCTATGAAAACAAAGGGCCAGCTTTCCATCGAACTGTCTTCATTGAACCTGCAGCTTAAGAACATTGAAGAACGGGATAATCTGCTTTTTGAAAGGAACCTCGCCTTTAGTGTGGTTATCATGGCGAACGGTATAATAGAGAACGCTAATAAGGCACTCCTTACAAACTTGGATTATTTAAAGAGTGAAATTGTCGGCAAGCCGTTAATCAATTTTATCATTGAAGATCAAAGAAAAGATTTCTTGGCTCAATTTGAGAGATGTTTTAAGGGAGAGTATCCCTCCGATCTTGAGGTCGGTATTTATGCCAAGGACGGATCAGTTAAGACGATATTATTTTCATCCACCCAGCTTTTATTCCAAGAAGAAAATAACCCTCATAGCATCCTAGTGTCAGGGGTTGACATAACCGTTCGCAAAAAAGCGGAAGAAGAGTTGAGAAAATTGTATGAAAATTCACGGTCCGCAGAAGAGAAAATCGAACAGGTCTTGGGCATCGACCAGCGAATCAGCGCAATTCTCGAACTGCATCATCTCATTGATTTTATTATCGAAAAAGCAACCGAGATATTAGAAGTCCAACGCTGTTCTTTGATGATTTTAGATGTGGAGGAACAGGAACTTTTGATAAAAGGGGCAAGGGGATTGGACGAAGATATCATCATTAATACGAGAATAAAAATCGGAGAGTCTATTGCCGGATTGGTTGCCCGGGACGGCAATCCTCTTTTGGTAACGGATATTGAAGTCGAACCCATCATCGGCAGAAAAAATAATTTTCTTTATAAAAGTAAGTCTTTTCTCAGTGTTCCAATAAAGTTGCGTGATAAAGTCGTAGGCGTTTTCAATGCGAGTGACAAGGGGCCAATGGGAGAAGATGTTTTTACGCAAACGGATTTAAAAGTCATTTCTATGATTATCCAACAAGCCGCCATCGCCATTGAAAATGCCAATTATTACAGAGAATTAGAACATCTTTCAACCATCGATTCTTTAACCGGACTTTATAATCATCGTCATTTTATGCGGACTTTAAGGCATGAAGTCGAACGTTCCAATCGGTACGGTAACCCGTTGTGTCTTTTGATGTTCGATGTCGATGATTTAAAATCATACAATGACGTTTATGGGCATCTGGAAGGCGATCGGCTGCTCAAAGAGATCAGTCGAGCGGTCAAAGAAAGCTTGCGAGTGGTAGATGTTGTCTGCCGTTACGCGGGTGACGAATTTATGATCATTTTACTCGAAACAAGCATATTGCAAGTAAAGGTTGTCGCGGAAAAGATTAAGCAAGCTGTCTCAAGTTTAAGGTTAAAGAGGATGATAACTTTAAGTATGGGGATCGCAACTTGCCGTAAAAATATTAATGTGCATGATTTTATCTTGAAGACCGATCAAGCTCTCTACCAAGCAAAAAAAGAAGGTAAGGATGGTGTATGTTGTCTTATTTAATAAGAAATACAGCTTCCAAACGGTGTCCATCACCGACCAAAACAGCGGAAAACAGTGAAAAGGAGCCGAGGCAAGAATTAGCCCAGGATCTAGCCCGTGCGGACGACGATGGTTTTGCTAACTCGAAAGAAGTTCAGCGGTATTCCTTTACTAAGGAATCGAGGTGAAGCATGGACTATAAAAAGAAACTGAGGGATTTGGATATTGAGGACGCCCTTAAATATACCGAGAGTATTATCAATACCGTGCATGATCCCCTAATAATTCTATATGAGGATTTCAAGGTGGCTTTAGCCAATCAGCCCTTTTATCATACCTTCAAGGTAAAGCCCAGTGAAACCGATGGACAATTTATCTATGACCTAGGAAATCGTCAATGGGATATTCCGAAACTGCGACACTTATTGGAGGAAATCCTTCCCAAGACCACAAGCTTTGATAACTTTGAGGTTGAACATGATTTTCCTAGTCTCGGGAAACGAATAATGCTATTGAATGCCTGCCGAATTTATATGGAAGCCAATCGTACGAAGTTAATTATAATTACTATTAAAGACATCACTGATCGTAAAAAGATAGATGAGCTCCAGGATAAGGTAAGGGAGTTAGAAAGACGGTTAAAGACAAATTTCTGATTATTGCAGATCAAAAATAATTTTGTTCAGGTATATTGTTTCTAAGGAAAGTCCGGATCAAAATATTGTTCTAATTGTAAATGGCGATTACTCTGGTAATGCGAGTATTGCTTGGGTGGGCTCTTGGCAAAGCTGGCCATCTGATTATGAAAATCAAAGTTATACGATGCAGAAAGCAGAAGCGGAGTTGGATAAGTGGTTTGATATGAGTTTGAAGTA
>JAHFGK010000239.1:0-833 GCA_023247475.1 Candidatus Omnitrophota bacterium | reverse complement strand
ACGGTACAATACAAAGGTAGAGCCATAGTATGCGGACGTTTCCAAAAGAATTGGCAGAATTTCGCCGAATCGTCGATGAACGGGGAGAGAATCTGCGAACGCTGTCTCACGATAAGCTCATAGCGATTAGTAAGCAACCAATAGAATCTCTTAAAATTGGTCCAAGGTCTGCCACCATTGGTGTCATTGCTCAAACAATGCCCGATGGGTCTCTGAGGGTTGTTGTGCAGGGCTTCATGACGCACCGCATTTTTCCTGGAAAGAGTGTTGCTCTCGATGGGTTTTACAAAATGCCCGATGGGTCAGTGAAACCAATGCTGGACAAGGAATTTTATGAGTTCGATTAGGCCCACGTTTGTTCATTTTTTAAACTCCTGTCGTATTAATTAAAGTCAGTAGTGTTTTTATTTCATCTGATATAAGTCAGTTCATAAACTCGTCTGTTAGGGGGAGTAAAATATCCTAAACCCACTGTGAATGAATAATTTGCAGTGGGTTTTTGTTGAATAAATTTATGCGTTAATAGCAATGTTTCTATTGAAAGGCGAAAGATTTTTAGATAGAATAACGCCCAATGGAAACGCGAGCAACTTGCCTTAACTGCATGGATGGGCGCGTGCAAATGCCGGTTCTTGCCTGGATTAAAGCTAATTATCCGGTCGACTTTGTGGATGTGATCACAGAAGCGGGAATGGATGGAGTTTTGGCCAAACAAAAAGATATTTCCGAAATTTTGCGGAGCATTAATGTTTCCGTAAACGTTAATAAATCCACCCGTCTTTTTATCGTTGGCCATTATGATTGTCGCGGCAACCCCATTGATAAAAAATACC
>JAHFGK010000238.1 GCA_023247475.1 Candidatus Omnitrophota bacterium | reverse complement strand
TTTTTATAGAGAAGGTTTCGTGCGGCGGCATATTGGTAGGCGGTATTGGTTGTTAAGTCGAATTGGGCATATTCTTCTTGCCCTTTACGCGCGCCTTCCACAAGTCCTTGAATATCTATGCCAGCCATTGCCAAAGGCACGAGTCCCACGGCCGTTAAAACCGAAAAACGTCCACCAATATCATCGGGAATAACATAGGATCGATATCCTTCTTTCCTAGTGATCTCTTTTAAAGCACCTTTTTTAACGTCGGTCACACAGATAATTCTTTTTTTAAGTTCTTGATCACTATATTTTTTCTTCAACCAATGTTTGATGACGCGAAAGGCAAGGGCGGGTTCGGTAGTTGTCCCAGATTTTGAGATTACAACAACACTCACCCGTTTATCCTGCAAACGTTCTAAAAGAGCATACAAGTAATCCGAACTCATGTTATGTCCGGCATAGTAAACAGGAAGCTTAGTCTTACCGCCCAAATATTCGATCGTTGCTCGTATACCTAAATAGGATCCTCCTATTCCGATACTAATAAGTGCATCCGAATTCGATTGGACTTCTTTACCTAAATTCCCAAGTTCGTTAAGAAATCGGTCTTCAATTTTACTCGGAAGATCTAGCCAGCCGGTAAATTCACTGCCCTTTCCCTTTTTAGCATGAAGATCCTTATGGGCTTTCTCAATGTTCGGTAAAAAGACTTTAAAATCTTTTTCTTCCACAAACCCTTTCAGATGTTCACGATTTAAAGTGATGCTCATTTTCGTTCCCCAGCTTGTTGATAATTTTATTTTTTGTCAATGGAGTAATTATATCATCGCACGAATCGGTATGTCTGTATTGTTCTCGAAAAAATCAGTGGCAGTTTAGGAAAAAGGGGGACAGGCTGCAAGCCTGTCCCCCCTTCTTTTTCATGAAACTACTTGTACCTCGTTGCTTGCACAAGGGATCGGCTCGTCAATAATGGCGCCGCCTAAAACAACATCTCCTTCATAAAAGACGACCGATTGACCGGGCGTGACGGATTTCTGTGGCTCTTTAAAATCAACACGGATCGTTGATGAATTCACACACCGTAGATAACCTTTCACTTCCGGCGCATTATAGCGGATACGAACATTCACTTCGATTGTGTCTTTAGGTAAATTGATACTGACCGGATTAAACTGGCTGGCCAACAGTCCTTGGGAATAAAGCATCGACAACGGCCCAACGTAAACTGTGTTTGTTTCTCTTTCGATTTTATAAACGTAGACAGGATATCCCAGAGAAATTCCTAATTTATCGCGTTGGCCGATCGTGTAATTAAGAATTCCCTTGTGTTCACCAACGACCTCACCTTTCTCATTCTTAAAATGTCCGGGGACAAAAACCTCCTCCCCCAAACGTTGACGTATAAACTCCTTATATCCGCCGTCTGGCACAAAACAGATATCCTGGCTTTCCGGTTTTTCCGCCGTATTTAATTTAAATTTTCTGGCGAGCTCGCGAACTTCTGTCTTTGTTAAATTGCCCAATGGAAACAAAACAGAAGGCAAAGTTTCCTTCCTTATACTATAGAGAAAATAAGACTGATCCTTACGCTCATCCAAAGCTTTCTTAAGTTCAAATCGCTGTGTATCGGAATTATATTCAATCTTAGCATAATGGCCGGTCGCCAAATAATCCGTTCCCAATGTCATCACTTTTTTATATAATGAGCCAAACTTTAAATACTGATTACAACGAACACAGGGATTCGGTGTCCGTCCGTTTAAATATTCATCGGTAAAATCCTCAATAATGAAATCATTGATATCCGCGGCAAAATCCAAAACGTAATGCGGGATATCCAGAATCTGAGCGGCACGTTTGGCGTCATTAATACCATCAACCCCACAGCAGGATGGTTTTCGACTGTTAGGATGACTAATACTAAAACACATCGTAACTCCCATGACGTCGTATCCGGCCTCTTTCATAAGACCAGCGACGACGGAGGAATCCACCCCGCCGCTCATGGCGACGAAGACTTTCTTTTTCGAGATATTAGACATTGGAATAATCATGATGAACTTCTTTCCAACTACTCTTTCACCGCCCCTTTTAAAACAGAGTTAACGTAATACTCACATTTTTCATATTTTTCACTGCACTCTTTGAGCAGCGCTTGGATAACATTTTTATCTGCTATTAATGCAATCAGCTCCGCGGCCTTGCGCGAAAGCATATTAGCGTCGACGTGGTTGCCAGGATATTGCTGAAAAGGCAATAACGGCAAAAATTTCTTAAGTTTCTCAATATTTTGAGCCGCATAAGCAGCCTCAAAATCTTTAGCTCGCTCAATCGCTAACATTAAATCGTCCTCTAATTCTTTTAAACCATAGGCAACACCAGACGGCAATGTTATAAATTCTGGCTTTGGCTCAACTAGAACCATCACTCCAGGATTATCAACTTGTTTAAGATCATATATTTCGTTGTGAACCATTAATTTCATGGTAATCAATTGATAATTGGCTCTTTTATCTTTACTCTTTATTAAAAACATTAACACTTGACTTAAGGGGGCTTCATTCCATCGAGTCATCTTCGATTTTTTACAATATTTTTTCTCCCACTCCACACATTCCCAGACGCCATCCCAAATTTTATGCCGAGCAATTTGACTATCAACAAGAACATCTAGAATTTCTTCTGGCTTGACCTCTCCTTTATAAACTTTGAGAACTTTGGTTTTTTCTCGGTGATCTGTATGGTATACATCTTCAAGTTTCTCGTAACTAAGCTCATCAACCCAAACGACTACATCAGACATATAATAATAAGAAGCTAGATCGTACTGTAGGATATTCCTTGCGCCCGCTAATTTCGCATCTGACGATAAGCAACCCAGACTTAACATAAACATCACAATCCGACCCCGATGATTATTCTTCATATTTTGCTCTTTGTCATCTGCTCAATGGCCCAATATGTCACGTTCACCAATTTCTCTAACTCCTCGCGTGAAATCGACAACGGCGGCATCAGGACAATCACATTGCCCAGCGGGCGCAGAATAACGCCGCGTTCACGAACCTTTTGGCAAACGCGAATACCAACTCTATCTTCCCAAGCAAAAGGCTCTTTTATTTTTCTATCTCTAACCAATTCAATCCCGGCCATAAAACCTTTCTGCCGGATATCGCCAACATGTCGTAAATTATAAAACATCCGAAGCCTTTGC